>DASXDE010000101.1:0-20773 GCA_036490825.1 Gaiellaceae bacterium | reverse complement strand
GAGGCTGGCTGGTAAAGTGGCTTGACCTTAAACCCAAGCGTAGCTAGTGTCAAGTCACTTTATGAAATCTTCCCAGACCTCTCCCAAGCCGCTCGGTCCACCTTTGATCGGCGCCCTGCTGCGCTTTCCCTGGGAAGCGGTACAGGAGCACATGCTCGAGCGACTGCACGCGAACGGCTTCGCCGACTTCGACGCCGCCTACCTCATCGTCGCCCAATACCCGGGCCCCCAAGGCGAGCGGCCCTCAGACCTCGCCGCCCGACTCCGCATCAGCAAACAGGCGCTCAATCACCTACTCGGCCAACTCGAACACCTCGGCTACCTCAAACGCCAACCCGACCCCAACGACAAACGTTCCAAACGCATCATCCTCACCCCCCGCGGAATCAAAGCCGCCACCACCATCCGCGAAGCCGTCGCTGAAATCGAAGACACCTGGACCCAACAGCTCGGCCCCAAACGCTTCAACCAACTCCGCACCCTCCTTCGCGACCTCGGCGAGCTCAACCAGCCCACGTAGACGATACGACTCAGGCGTAGAGCCCTCTCCCGACTATCCCTGTCGTCCCAGGATGGCGTCAGGGATCCTTCCCGAACTCAATGTCATGCGTGCGAGAGGGCGGCCGGTAGCCAGCGAGCGGCTCCGGCACAGGGCTCCAGCAGGTCGCCCAGCTCGACGTCGAGCGCCACCGCCGAGTCGTTCGCTCCGTATCCGAGCTTTGCGGCTTAGCCCCAAAGGGACCGGCTAGTCCGGCTTGTGTCCCTCGAGCCACGCGCCGCCGACCGCCTGGTACTGGGTCTTGGTCAGCTTCACGAGCTCCAGGCAGCCGCACTCACAGGGGAACCCGACTTCTCGCTCGTTTCGCGCGCGCCTTCTCCGGTCGAGCTCCATGAGGGCGACCGCCGACGCAACCGCGACGATCCCGCCCACCCCGGCCGCCTGGCACCAGGTCAGGCCCGGCGAGTGCGCCGCGGCCACCCAGTGCGGGCCTCCCCACGAGAGGTCGTAGGGGTAGTGATGAAAGGCGTGCGCCCACAGGGTCCACGCGATCCAGCGGCTCGTCCCGTAGAAGAACGCCGCGCGATAGAGGACGAGGAGCGCAGAGGCCGACACGACCCGGTTGGCGACGGTCCAGAACCTGTCGGCGGTGTAGATGTGCTGCTCGAAATAGGAGCGCGTGAGGACGCGCCAGCTGAACAGGCCGTACACGATCCAGACGGCGTCCCAGACGCCTCCCAGGCCGCTGAAGTAGGCGGCGGCGTCGTGCAGCCGGCCGGTCTGCCCCGCGTACGCCCACGCGTTGAGGTGGATGTGGACCGTCCAGGGGAAGAAGAGCATCGTCCCGACGGTGTCGCCGGTGTCGGTGAGCGCGTGCGCCCACTGGCCGATCAGGAAGCTGATCGCCCACGTGTTGCTGCCGAAGACGCGCCACACGAGAAAGGCGAGCACGACGCCGAAGAGCAGCGAATGCGTGAAGCCGACACCCGGCCAGCCGCGGTGGAACGTCGCAGGATCGGACGCCTTCAGCTTCAGACCCCCGATGTGAATCCCGTACACGAACCACTTGGTCATCAGGTCCGGGGCCCACGAGCCGATCGCGAGTGGCACGTACGCGATCTTCAACCGCGAGTGGCGCTGGATCGCGTACGGCTCGAGATCGTGCGCCGCCCAGCTCAAAACAGCCTCCGCACCCCGGCCGGGACGAGCCAGGCGGCGAGCAGCAAGTAGGCCAGGCCCACGAAGTAGGAGAGCAGGAAGTCCGTGAACCAGATGCCGATCGCCACGTAGACGGCAGAGGCCGCGAGGTAACCCAGCGCGACCGCGAGCTGACGTCTCGACGGCATCGCCGGGAGTATGGCTCGGCGATCGGCCCGCGTCAGCGGCTCACGCGCCGTCGGGCCGCGCCGCATTCAGCTGATGCGGATCAGCTTCTTGTTCACGAACTCGTCGGCGCCGTAGCGGCCGAGCTCCCGGCCGAAGCCGGAGCGTTTCGTCCCGCCGAACGGCAGCTCGGCGCTGTCTGCGCCGACGATGTTCACGTAGACCATGCCGGCGTCGATCCGGTCCGCGACCCGCTCGGCCTGCTCCGGGTCGTTCGTCATCACGTAGGAGCCGAGCCCGAAGGGCGTGTCGTTTGCCAGTGCGACCGCTTCGTCCTCCGACCGCACGCGATAGACCGACGCGACGGGGCCGAACAGCTCTTCGCGGTAGATGTCGTTCTCCGGCGTGATGTCCGTCAGTACCGTCGGCTCGAAGTAGTTGCCGTTGCGCTCGCCGCCGGCGACGACCGTTGCGCCCTGCTCCACCGCGCGCCGGACCTGTTCCTCGAGGCGGTCGGCCGCGACCTGCGAGGACAGCGGCCCGAGCTCGATCCCACGCTCACGCGGATCGCCTTGCTTCACCGCGGTGAGCGCGGACGTGAACTTCTCGAGGAACGGCTCGTAGAGCTCGTCGATCACGACGAACCGCTTCGCCGCGTTGCAGGACTGGCCGGCATTGTCGATCCGCGCGGCGACGGCGTCCTCGACTGTCTTCTCGAGGTCGTCGGTTCCGAGGAGGATGAACGGATCGGAGCCTCCGAGCTCGAGCACGACCTTCTTCAGGTTCCGGCCGGCGATCTCCGCGACGGCGGCGCCGGCGCGCTCGGAGCCCGTCACTGAGACGCCGCGAACGCGCGGATCGGCGATCACCCACTCGATCTGCTCGTTCGTCGCGTAGATGTTCACGTACGCACCGTCGGGGAAGCCGGCGTCGGCGAAGATCTGCGCCATCGCCTCCGCCGACTGCGGGCACTGCGGGGCGTGCTTCAAGAGGATCGTGTTGCCGATGATCAGGTTCGGCCCCGCGAAGCGGGCGACCTGGTAGTAGGGGAAGTTCCACGGCATGATCCCGAGCAGGACGCCGAGCGAGCTGCGGCGAACGACGGCCGACCCCTCGCCTCCGAGGAGCTCGATCGGCTCGTCCGCCATCAGCGCTTCCGCGTTGTCGGCGTAGAACTCGTAGATCGACGCGCTGAAGGCGACCTCGCCCCGCGCCTGCCCGACCGGCTTGCCCATCTCGGCGACGATGATCTCGGCGAGCTCCTTCCGCCGCTCCGTGTGCAGCTCGCCGACGCGACGCACGAGCGCGGCTCGATCGGCGACGGTCGAGGTTTGCGACCACTCGCGATGCGCCCCGTCGGCGCGGGCGATTGCGTCCCGCAGCTCGTCGTCGGTGATCGTCGGGTACTCCTTGACCGTCTCGCCGGTCGCGGGATCGACAACTGCGTACATGCTCATCGGTCTCTCCTCCGTCGCTCGAACTGAGCCGACTCTATCGAGCGGCTGGCTGACTGAAGCCAGACGGCGGTCGGTGACAGGGCCATAGCTCGTCCGGCGATGCAAGTACGCTCGCCGCAGCCTTGGCCAGCCATCTGATCGACGCCAGGGGAACCGTCGAGCCGAACGTCGACCCTGAAGGCGTCGAGAAGCGGCTGCGCGACGGGGTCTTTCTCTGGCTCGACATCGACAGCCCGACCGAGGCCGACTTCCAGCTGCTGCACGACGCCTTCGACCTGCATCCGCTCGCGCTGGAGGACGCGCAGAACTTCGGGCAGCGGCCGAAGATCGAGGACTACGACGACTTCACGGTCCTCGTCGTCTTCGGCGCCGTCGACGACCCCGCCCGCCGGTCGGGGCTGAAGCCGATCGAGGTGCACTGCTTCTACTCGCAGCACTGGCTGATCACCGTGCACAAGGGCGAGTGCCCCGTCTTCGCGGAGCTCCGCAACCAGACGCACCGCCGCCTGCAGAAATACGAGGAGGGGCTCGGCATCCTCTACCTCGTCGTCGACGAGCTCGTCGACAGCTTCCTGCCGCAGCTCTCGGAGCTCGACGACCAGATCGACGAGCTCGAGGACACGGTGCTCACCGACCCGCAGCCGGCCACGCTGCAGCAGGCGATCGCGATGAAGCGGCAGCTCGTGCAGCTGCGCAAGATCGTCCATCCGCAGCGAGACATGTTCGCCGCGCTCCTCTCCGGCCGCTACGAGCTGCCCGGCATGACCGAGGAGTACGAGCGCTACTACCGCGACGTCTACGACCACCTGATCCGCGTCGCCGAAGAGCTCGACGACTACCGCGATCTCGCCTCCGGCGTGACCGACCTCTACCAGTCGACCGTCGGCAACAAGATGAACCTGACCATGAAGCAGCTCGGCTGGGTGGCGACGTTCTTCCTGCCGCTCTCGTTCCTCACGGGGTTCTTCGGCCAGAACTTCAACCTGCTCGCCGGGAAGTACATCGTCCCCGGCTGGACGTTCTGGGTGCTCGGGATCGGGCTCGATCTCGCCGCGTTCGCGGCCGTCCTCGCCTGGTATGTCAACCGGGAGCGCGGCAACCTGCTGCTCCGCGTGCCGGAGATCTCACCCCTGCCGCACCGGCGATGAACGCGCCCTTCTGGGCCGCCGAGCACTGGTGCCAGGAGGAGAGCGGCAAGGTCCGCCACTCGTTCGAGGCGGTCGTCCTTCTCTTCGCGATGCTGATGCTGCCGGCCGTGCTGATCCAGGACTCCGGCCTGCACTCGCCCTGGGGCTACGTCGCCGACTCGCTCAACGCGATCGTCTGGCTCGCCTTCGCGCTCGAGCTCGGGCTCACGTTGCACCACGCGGAGGACCGACGCGCGGCCCTTCGCGCGCACTGGCACGACGCGCTCGTCTTCGTCGTGATCTTCCCGCCGTGGGCGGCGCTCTTCTCGGCGCTCGGCGCGGGCTGGCTGCGCGGCTGGCGCCTCGCGCGGCTGTGGGCGATCGCCGGCCGGGTCTTCCGCGCCGAGCGCCTGCTCACGCAGCGCCGCAACCTGCCGTACATCGCGGCGCTGACGTTGCTCCTCGTCACGGTCACGGGCATTGCCGTGCACGAGACCGACCCCGGCCGCTTCCCGAACCCGTGGCGCGGCCTCTGGTTCGCGATCGTCACCGTCACCACGGTCGGCTACGGGGACACGTTCCCGACCTCGCCGGTCGGGCGAGTGGTCGCCGCGTTCCTGATGGTCGTCGGCATCGGCTTCCTCGGACTGGCGACCGCAGCGATCGCGGGCCATTTCGTCAACCAGGACGCCGACGACAAGCACCGGGAGTCGACCGACAGGCAGGACGAGATCCTCGCCGAGCTCCGGCGGCTCCACGAGCGGCTCGACCGCCTCGAGCCGGGGAGCTAGAGGCTTGACCCCGGCGACGCGTCCAGCCGACGCAGCCTTTGCGAATCGGCCCGGAGGTCGTAACCTCGGCAGGGGCGGGCCTCGGTCGCGGCCCCCTTCTCCGGGGCCCGCCCCTCGAGCACTTAGACGCTCGGCCCGGGGAACTGGTTCGTTGGATCGTGCGGCGAAGTAGCTGAGATTTACGAGATCCGAACGACTCGCCCGCGAGTAGTAGAGGAAGCACCGACAGAGCCGGCCACCTGAAAGCCGGCCGTGCTCTCCGATAGGGGCGGCTTCAGTCCTCACACCGGCCGTCCCGCTCCTCGCAGGGGGCGGCTGCCACGGCCATAGCAGCCGCCCCCACCCTTTCGCAGGCCCCGGAACCACCCATCAGGGGCTGCGAGCCGGGACTACACTGCGGCCATGCGCCGGGGTCACTGGGCAGGCATCGCAGCGGGGCTCGCAGTCGTCGCGGCGGCGGCCGTGACCGCGGGCTGCGGCGGCGGCGGCGGCAGCGCCCTCTCGCTCGACCCGGTCGCGGCAGCCGCGACGAAAACGCAACAGGCGGGCGCGGCGCGGCTTCGCCTCGCGCTCTCCCTGAGCGGCCCGCAGCTGCAGGGCGGCAAGGCGCTCCGACTGACCGGGGCCGGCGCCATCGACGGGACGAGCGGCGAGCTCACGATCGACACCAGCTCGCTCGTCGGGTCGACGGGCATCGCAGCCCCGGCGGGGACGTCCGTGCACGAGGTGTCTCTCCGGGAGGACGGGGACTACGTCGTCTACGTGGAGCTCGCCGCGCTCGCGGCGCACCTCCCGGACGGCAAGCACTGGGTCAAGCTCGACATCTCGAAGCTCGGCAAGTCGGCCGGCGTCGACCTCGGCAAGCTCCTCTCGGGTAGCCAGTTCCAGCCGAGTGACGTCCTCTCGATGCTCGAGGCCGAAGGCGCCACGATCACCAACCTCGGCTCGGCGACGGTCGACGGCACGGCCGCCACGCACTACCGCGTCACGATCGACGTGGCCAAAGCGCTGCAGGCGAAGGGGCTGACGAGCCCGCTGCTCGCCGGCGTCGCCGCGCAGCTGCCGACGGTCCCGGCGGACGTCTGGATC
This sequence comes from Gaiellaceae bacterium, assembly GCA_036490825.1. GTDB lineage: Bacteria > Actinomycetota > Thermoleophilia > Gaiellales > Gaiellaceae > Palsa-739. The sequence goes on along the minus strand of DASXDE010000101.1, from coordinate 14,487 downwards.
GGCCGGGACGGTCTCGTCCACCGGATCCGGATCTCGCTCGGCCTCGCTCGGAGCCACGTCGGATTGACGATCGACCTGTACGACTACGGCACCCACGTCTCGATCACGGCGCCGCCGAGCAGCGACGTGTACGACGCGACGCAGCTCGCCGAGCAGGGAATCGCCGGCGGCCTGCACTAGCCCGTCGTTTTCGAGTTGTCAGCGGCGGGAACGCTGCACGAGCCGTGCAGTCCCGCTGGCGAAGCTTCAAGGCGATCGTGCGGCTCTGGGTCGACCTCTTCGCGCGCCACAACCTCCTTACGTACGCGAGCGCGATCGCGCTGCGCACCTTCATCGCCGCCGTCGCGTGCACGCTGTTCGGCCTCGGCATCCTCGGCGCCGTGCACGAGCAGACCCTGTGGCGGAAGACGATCGGGCCGCAGATCCAGCCGAGGGTGCTCCCACACGTGTTCGACGGCATCGACCAGACCGTGCAGCGCGTCTTCTCGTCCTCGACCGCCGGGCTCCTCGCTCTCGCGTCGGCGCTGGCCGTCTGGGAGGTGTCCGGGATCATCCGCGCGGCGATCGGCGCGCTCGACGAGATCTACGAGACGTCCGAGCCGCGGCCGTTCTGGATCCGCTTCCCCATCTCGTTCGGCCTCGCGATCCTCTTCCTCGCCGCGGTGCTCGGCGCGATCGCGATCGTCTGGGCCGGCCACGTCTCGGGTAGCTGGAGCATCCCGATCCTGATCCTCCGCTGGCCGGCGGCCGTCGCCCTGATCGCGTTCGCCTTCGAGCTGATCGTCCGCTGGGCGCCGGCGGAGCATCGACGCGTCCGCTGGGCGAGCCTCGGCTCCGGACTCGTCGTGGTCGGCTGGATCGGCGAGACGCTGATCTTCGGGGCGTACGTCCGGTCGATCGCCGACTTCCGCACCTCGGTCGGCAGCCTCGAGGTGTTCATCTTCCTCGCGACGTACTTCTACATCGCCGCGATCGTGCTGCTCGTCGCGATGGAGCTCGACGAGCTGGTGCGGCAGGACCTCGAGCGGCCGCCGAGCCGACGGAAGCTCCTGCCGCTCGTCGCGGGCGTGCTCAAGGGCTGATGAGCTCGGCGACGAGCGGGCCCGTGTCGAGCGGGTCGAACCCGAGCCGCCGGGCCACGTCCTCGCTCGAGGGGCGCGTGCCCTCGGCGAACAGGGCGCGGAGGATCTCGCCGGTCGCACGGTCGCGCCACCAGTCCTCCCCCACCTCGCGTCGCAGGTACGCGCTGAGCTGGGCGGCGCGGATCCAGGCGCGCAGGTAGTCGGCCGAGTAGAAGCCGGCGTCCATGTCGGCCAGGTAGCCGCGCTCGTCGTAGCGGAGCCCGGTCGCGGCGGTGAGCAGGGGCTCGTAGTCGCCGGCGAAGGAGCCCTGCTCCGCCGGGAACGCGTCCCAGAAACCGAGCTCGAAGCGGAGCTTCGCGGCGTAGCGGCGAAAGATGAGCGCCTCGAGGAAGCGGGTGGCCTCGGCGTTCCGCGCGGCTTCCTCGCCCGAGAGGCCGAAGTGCAGCGCGTGCCAGCCGGGCTCGCGCGAGACGGCCTCGACGATGTACGAGTAGATCTCGGTCAGCGCATGGTCGCGGGACAGCGCGCGGAACGTCCACGGCAGCCGCGGGTCACAGCCCGCGTAGTGCAGCGCGTGCCCGGCTTCGTGGAGGAACGACTGGTAGTCGGAGAGGCCGCCCTGCGCGCGCGTGATCAGGTGGACGATCTCGGGCGGATCGGCCGGGATCACGCAGGCGCGCGGGCTCTTCTGCGGCCGGTCCTCGAGGTCGAGGCGGATGTTCGGGATCGCCTCGAGGTCGAACCCGAGCGCGCCGACGGTTGCGACAGAGACCTCGACCGAGCGCTCCCTCGGGTAGGTCGCCTCGAGCGGTGACAGGCGTCGCAGCCAGCGGACGTGGGCGTTCGCCGGCTGCTCGTCGCGCTCCGGCCCGAGCAGCCGCTCGAACCAGCGCGTGCGGAGCCTGCCGTACTCCTCCGCGACCTCCTCCGATGCCCGCCGCAGGACGCTCTCGAGCTCGCGCAGCGAGATCTGCTTTTCGGCCTCGTTCCGGGCGACGGCGCCGCGCTCGCCGGAGAGCTCCGCCTCGAGGTCGTCGCGCGCCACCAGCAGCTCGCGGCGCTGTTCGTTGAAGCTCGCATCGAGCGCCCGCGCGATCTTTCCCAGCTCCTCCCGTTTCCCGTACTCGGGGAGCACGGCGAGCTTCGCGTCGGCCGTCCGCAGGGGCATCTCCTCGCCGTCGAAGGTGAGCCGTGCGGCGAGGAGCGCATTCGCGAGCTCGTCCTCGCGCGCGGCGAGCTCCCGGTCGACGATCCCCGCCTCGCAGGTGCGGCGCAGCCGGTACACCCGCTCGCGCTCGTCGAGGTCGGCAGCCGCGGCCTCGGCCGCGCGCAGCGCCTCGAGCTGCTCCTGGGTGAAGAGATCCGAGTGCCGCGCGACGATCGCCGCCTGCTCGGACGTCTCCTTCTCACCGACGCGGACCACCCGGAACTCCTCGGCCGCTTCTGCGTAGTAGCCGCGATAGGCGTCCTCGTACTCCTGGGCGCTGCGAACCGCCGTCGTGCTCATCCGTGCGCGTGCACGCCGGCCAGGCGGTTGACCGTCGTGAGGAGCTCGTCCAGCTCGAAGGGCTTGGGGAGGATCGCGTCGGCGGCCGTGAGGCCGTCCTGCGTCACGTCCGCCGAGCCGGTCACGACCACGACCGGGACCCGCGGCCGGCGCGCGTGACACTCCTCGATCAGCGCGTCGCTGCGCTCACCGAAGAGGTGGACGTCGAGGAGCACGACGTCGATGTCTCCCGCCTCCACCGTCTTCCTCGCGGCCGCGAGCGTCTCTGCCTCCAGTACCACGTGACCGTCGAGCTCGAGATTGACCCGGCAGAGCAGCCGGATCGAGGGCTCGTCGTCGACCACGAGAACCCGGGCCGGCGCCGCATGCCCCCCGGTATCGCCCATTGTGGCGAGTGTAACCCGCCGGCCCGGTCCGTAACCGCGACCCGCGGGCGCTCGTTTATCACTCTGAAGTGGCAAGGGACTTCCCGCAGCCCGAGCGCGGCGGGCGCGGCCTCCGAGGCACCGATCCCGCCGGCCTCCCCCTCCCGACTCCGCGCTTCCGGCGCCGGTCATGGCTCGAGTTCCAGCGCGCGCTCGACCCGCTCGCGCCGCCGAAGCCGCTGCCTCCGGCCGCGGCTACGCGACGACCGCGGCCGCCGCCCGGAGGCGATTGAGCGTCGTCTCGCGGCCCAGCAGCTCGATGCTCTCGAACAGCCCCGGTGAGACCTTCGATCCAGTGACGGCGACCCGGATGGGCTGGAACGCCTGTCGCGGCTTCAGTCCGAGCTCGTCTGCCTTGCCGCGCAGTGCCGTCTCGATCGCGCCGGCATCGAACGGCTCGAGCGAGGCGAGGGCGTCCTCCGCGGCGGCGAGCATCGGCGCGCCGCCGTCGAGCTCGGTCGCCGCCGGCTCGACCTCCCCGAAGAAGAAGCCCGCGAAGTCCGGGAACTCCGCCAGCCGCGCGATCTTCTCCTGCACGAGCGGAGCGGCCCGCGTGACGAGCTCGGCATCCCAGTCGTAGCCGTTCTCGCCGAGCCAGAGGAGGAGCCGATGCGCGAAGTCCTGGGGCGGGAGCCCGCGCAGGTAGACGCCGTTCATCCAGTCGAGCTTGGCGTAGTCGAACTGCGACGGGCTCGAGCTCACGCGCTCGAGCGAGAAGCGCTCGATCAGCTCGTCCCGGCGCATCAACGTCGTCTCGCCGTCCGGCGCCCAGCCGAGCAGGGCGAGGAAGTTCAGCATCGTCTCGGGCAGGTAGCCGGCCTCCCGGAACTCCTCCACCGCCTGTGCGCCGTGGCGCTTCGAGAGCTTCTTGCCGTCCATCCCGAAGATCATCGGGACGTGCGCGTAGACCGGGACCTCGGCGCCGACCGCGCGGATGATGTTGATCTGCGCCGGCGTGTTCGGGATGTGGTCGTCGCCGCGGATCACGTGCGTGATCCCGTCCCAGACGTCCTCCATCGGCGAGGCGAAGTTGTAGGTGGGACGGCCGTCGGAGCGGGCGAGCACGATGTCGTGGAGCTTGTCGTTCGGGTACTCGATGCGGCCGCGGACGACGTCTTCCCAGGCCGTGACACCCTCGTCGGGCATGCGGAAGCGGATCGCGCCCTCGTCCTCGTACGCCTTCCCCTCGGCGAGGAGCTGCTCGGCGAGGCTCCGGCAGTCGTCCATCCGGTCGAGTTGGAAGGTGTGCGGCCCGTCCCAGTCGAGCCCCAGCCAGCGGAGGGAGGCCTGGATCTGGTCGACCGCCTCTGCGACCTCGCGCGAGGTGTCGGTGTTCTCGATGCGGAGCCGGAACTCGCCGCCCTCGTGCCGCGCGTAGAGCCAGTTGAAGAGGGCCGTGCGCGCGGTGCCGATGTGGAGGAGCCCGGTTGGGCTCGGCGCGATGCGGACGCGGACTGCCATGCGGATAGCGTAGGCAGCCGTGCAGATCGGCGCGCACATCTCCTCCTCGGGCGGGATCGACAAGGCGATCGACCGCGCGGTCGAGATGGGCGCCGACTCGGTGCAGGTCTTCACGCAGAGTCCGCGCGCGTGGCGGCCGACGAACCACGATCCGGCGAGCTTCGAGCGTTTCCGCGAGAAGCGGGCGGCGGCGGGAATCGGCGGCGTCCTCTGCCACGCCGTCTACCTGTGCAACTTCGCGACGCCGGATCCGGTCGTGTACGAGCGCTCGGTCGCGGCGCTCCGGAACACGACGGAGGTGGCGTGCGCGATCGGCGCGGACGGCGTGGTGTTCCACGTCGGCTCGCACCTCGGCAGCGGGTTCGAGGCGGGGCTCGAGCACGTCGTGCCCGCGCTGGAGCAGGTGCTCGAGCTCTGCACCGAGGAGACGTGGATCCTGATGGAGAACTCGGCGGGCGCCGGCGGCACGATCGGGCGCTCGGTCGAGGAGCTCGCGACGATCCACGATCGGCTGGGCGCTCACCCGCGACTCGGCGTGTGCCTCGACTCCTGCCATCTCTGGGTGTCGGGCGTCGACGTGACCGACCCGGCGGCGCTCGACGCCTGCCTCGACGAGCTCGACTCGGCGACCGGCCTCGACCGGCTGCGCGCGCTGCACGTGAACGACGCGGCGGCGCCGTTCGGCTCGAACCGCGACCGGCACGCGAACATCCTCGAGGGAGAGCTCGGCGAACGGCTCGGTGTGTTCCTCTCCAACCCGCGGCTACAGGGCCTCCCGGCCGTGCTCGAGACAGCAGGCCCGGAAAACCGCGGCCCGGACGCGAACGAGATCCGCAAGACGAAAGACCTGCACGCCCGCTGGCTCGCCTGACCCGTTCGCTCGTGAGGCATTTGCCGCTCGGCGACCCGAGTTGGCCGGTTCGGGACATGTCTCGGTACTGCTACCCAGCCATGTACGTTCGGGACGTGTCCGGGCTGCGGTATCGCTGGGTCGTGCTCGCCGCGGGGACGCTGGCGCAGGCGAGCTTCTCGGCCTCCTCGGTCGGCCTGCCGGCGCTCGGCCCCGCGCTCAAGTCTCACTACGGGCTGACGCTCGGCGAGACGGGAGTCGTGCTCGGGGCGATCGGGATCGGGATGCTCTTCACGCTCCTCCCGTGGGGGCTCGTGGCGGATCGCGTCGACGAACGCTGGGTGATCGCGACCGGGCTCACCGGCGCGGCGGCCCTGCTCGTCGTCGCCTCCACGACACACGGCTTCGGGTCGGTCACCGGCGTACTCATCGGCGTCGGCGCGCTCGGGGCGAGCGTCAACGCCGCGAGCGGCCGCGCGATCATGGCCTGGTTCCCGGCGACCGAGCTCGGGCTCGCACTGGGAATCCGGCAGACGGCGATCCCGATCGGCGCCGCGGTCGGCGCCGGTCTGCTCCCCCTCCTCGCCTCGGCCGGCGGCACACGGCTCGCCTTCCTCTTCCTCGCCGCCGCGTGCGCGACGGGAGCCCTCGTCGCCGCCGCCTTCATCCGCTCCGGCGCGCCCGGCGAGCCGGAGCTCGGCGACGTCTCGCGCCCGGTCCGCGACCCCCGGATGTGGCTGCTCGGCGGCGCGACCGGCCTCTACCTCGTGGCCCAGATCGCGATCATCAGCTTCGTCGTCCTCTTCCTGCACGAGCACCGCGGCATGTCCACCCACGCGGCCGCGCTCGTGCTCGTGGCGATCTACGTGCTCGCGGTGGCCGCCCGCATCGGTTCGGGCACGATCTCGGACCGGCTCGGCAACCGCCTGCTCCCGTTGCGGACGATCGGCATCGGCCTCACGCTCTTCACGGCAGGCGTCGCAGCCGCGACCGACGCGCCGCTCGCGCTGCTCGTTCCGCTCTTCATCCTCGCCGGCATGCTCAGCATGGCGTGGAACGGCCTCGCCTACGCCGCCGCCGCAGAGGCGGCCGGCTCGGCCCGCACGGGAGCCGCGCTCGGCTTTCAGCAGACGCTGCTCGGCGTCGCGGTCGCCGGGGCTCCGCCCGCCATCGCGGCCGTCGCGGAGCACAGCTGGCGGCTCGCGTTCGTCCTGGCCGCAGTGGCCCCCGCGCTCGGGGTGCTGATCCTGCGAACGCTGTGGGAGCCCGCTAGGAAGGCGCGACCCGCGCGAACACGCGGAAGGTCGGCGAGCCTGCCGGCAGCTCGCCGAACTCCGGATTGAGGCAGCCGAGCTCGCTCTCCCGGTGCGAGAACGTCGACTGCACCGCCGCCTCACACATCGGCAGCGGCCCGCGCAGCGCCCGCACGGCGCCGAAGCCCTCGCGCGTCCGCTCCGCCGCGGCGAGCATCTCGACGTCGATCTCCGCCTCGAACACCCGCTGCAGGCAGCCCATGTACGTGTGCCCATGCTCCTCGTACGCGTAGACGAACGGACACGACCGCTGGAGGCACGCCGCCGGGTATACGACCTTCTCGCAGTGCACCGCACAGCGCCTGCACTCCGATTCGTCCTGCGGGTGCAGGGGGAGAGTCGTCGCGGGTTGCTGGGACTTCACGGTCTCATTGTCGGAACGAGTGCCTGGCTACGCAAGACTTGACAGCGCGGCGAAATCGCGGTAGGCGGCACGGAGGGCTCGCGGTATCCACCCCGGAGTCATGCCCGAGCAGCCGCTCTTTAGGCTTGCCCGGTGGTCCGGAAGCTGCTCTGGGGGTCGCTCCTCCTCGCACCGCTCACGATCGCGGTCGACAAGCTCACCGACGCGGGAGACGTCACGCTCTTCGTGCTCTCGGCGATCTCTCTCATCCCGCTCGCCTGGCTGATCGGCGAGGCCACCGAGCACGCGGCCGAGCACACCGGGGCCGGCATCGGCGGCTTCCTCAACGCGAGCTTCGGGAACGCGCCGGAGCTGATCGTCGCGCTCTTCGCCGTCGGCGCGAACCTGCCGGTCGTCGTACGCGGCTCACTCTCGGGCAGCGTCATCTCGAATCTGCTGCTGGTCTACGGGGTCACGCAGCTGGCCGGGCCGGACGGGGCCCGGATCGACCGCCGCTCCCTCCTCGTGCAGATCGGCCTGGTCGGCGCCGCCGTCGTCGCGTTCACCCTCCCGGTCGTGCTGGGCTACACCGGGCCGCCGGAGCGCCACACGGTCCTCGTCGCCTCGGTTCCCGTCGCGATCGTCCTCCTCCTGCTCTACCTCGCCATCGTCGGCCGCAATCTGCGCCGCCACCGGGAGAGGGATCGTGAGCGGGAGGAGCCGGCCGAGGGCACATGGCCGCTCTGGGCCGCGCTCGTGGCGCTCGCCGCAGCGACCGGCGCCACGGCGTGGGTGAGCGAGATCCTCGTCCACTCGCTGCACGCGTTCGCGAAGGCCGTCGGCCTGAGCGAGTTCTTCATCGCCGTCGTGATCGTGGCGATCGTCGGCAACGCGGCCGAGCACGGCGGCGCGATCCTGATCGCGCGCGGCGGCAAGATGCGGCTGGCGACCGAGATCGCGATCTCGTCGAGCGCGCAGGTCGGCCTGCTGGTCGTCCCGGTCGTCGTGCTGCTCTCCCTGCTCTTCACGCATCCGCTCGCGCTCTCGTTCCGCTGGACGGAGCTGTTCGCGATGGCAGGGGCCGCAGTCGTCGTCGCCGCGACGGTGTGGGATGGGCGCTCGCACCGGCGCGAGGGCGCGCTTCTCGTCGCGGCCTACGCGGCGGCCGTCCTCGGCTTCCTCTTGGGCGGCGGCCGGTGAAGATGCTGTGAAGGGTCTAGCCCTCCGCGCCCGTTTCGACTAGCGTGGACGCCGTGGCCGTGAGGGAGAAGTCAGGGGACAGCGTCAGCGTGCCCGCGAGCGTCGCGGTCGAGGCGCGCGGCCTCACCCGCCGCTACGGCGAAGGCGAAACCGCGGTGGACGCCCTCCGCGGCATCGACCTCGACGTCCGCTCGGGCGAGCTCGTCGCGGTGATGGGCCCGTCCGGTTCGGGCAAGTCGACGCTCATGCACATCCTCGCGGGCCTCGACAAGCCGACCGAGGGGACGGTGCAGATCGCCGGAACCGAGATCACGACGCTCGACGACGCCAAGCTGACCATCCTGCGCCGCGAACACATCGGCTTCGTCTTCCAGTTCTTCAACCTGCTGCCCATGCTCGACGCTGAGGAGAATGTGCTCCTTCCGCTCTCGATCTCGGGCGAGAAGCCCGACAAGGCATGGCTCGACGAGCTCCTCTCGGAGATGGGCCTCGCCGACCGGCGCCGTCATCGACCCTCCGAGCTCTCGGGCGGCCAGCAGCAGCGCGTCGCGATCGCCCGCTCGCTCGTCACCAAGCCGACGATCCTCTTCGCCGACGAGCCGACCGGCAACCTCGACTCGAAGACGGCCGGCGAGATCCTGGACCTCATGCGCGCCTCGACGGACTCCTACGGCCAGACGACCGTGATGGTCACGCACGAAGCGCGGTCGGCGTCGATCGCCGACCGGATCCTCTTCCTCGAGGACGGCCTGATCGTGAAGGAGCTGCACGGCGCGAGCCAGCAGGACGTGCTCGCGGTGATGAACTCGCTCGGCACATGATCCGCATCGCGCTGAGAGGGATGGCGCGGCGCAAGCTGCGCACGGCGCTGACCGCGGTCGCGATCGTCCTCGGGGTCGCCCTGATCACCGGCACCTACGTCCTCACGGACTCGATCAAGGGAGCGTTCGGCGGGATCTTCACCTCCGTCTACCGGGGCACCGACGCGACGGTGACCGGCAAGTCGGCGTTCGACCTGAGCGGCAGCGGCACGACGACGGCGCCGCCGTTCGACCAGTCGCTGCTGCCGCTGATCCGCGGCCTGCCGGATGTCGCGGACGCCGTCGGCGGCGTCGGCGGCAACGCGCACCTCGTTCTCCACGGCAAGGTCGTCCACTTCGGCGGTGCGCCGAATCTCGGCTTCAGCGTCGACCCGACGCGGCCCGAGCTCAACACGCTCACGCTCGTCGACGGGAGCTGGCCGAAGCAGAACCAGCTCGTGATCGACCAGGCGACCGCGCACAAGAAGGACCTGCAGGTCGGGCAGACGATCGGCGTGCAGGCCAACGGGCCGACGTTGCGCATGACGATCTCCGGCCTCGTGCACTTCGGGGGAGCGGCGAGCCTCGGCGGCGCGACGCTGTCCGGCTTCAACCTGCCGACCGCGCAACGGCTCTTCCAGCGCGTGGGCAAGCTCGACCAGATCCGCGCGAAGGCGAAGCCCGGCGTGACGCCGGCAAAGCTCGCCGCCGAGATCCGCAACGTCCTGCCGCGCGGGACGCAGGTGCGGACCGGCCAGGCGCAGGCCAAGGAGGACGCGAAGGACACGGAGAGCTTCCTCAACTTCCTGCAGGACTTCCTGCTCGCCTTCGGTGGGATCGCGCTCTTCGTGGGCTCGTTCGTGATCGCGAACTCGCTCTCGATCACGATCGCGCAGCGCACACGGGAGCTTGCGACCCTCCGGACGCTCGGCGCGTCGCGCCGCCAGGTGCGGCGCTCGATCGTGATCGAGGCGTTCGCGATGGGCGCCCTCGCCTCGGTCGTCGGGATCGGCGTCGGCCTCGGGCTCGGGGTCGGGCTCTTCAAGCTGTTCGACGCCGTCGGGTTCACGCTGCCCAACAACGGGCTCGTCCTGCACCAGCGGACGGTGGTCGTCGCGCTGATCGTCGGGATCGTCGTGACGGTGCTCGCAAGTCTCCGCCCGGCGGTCCGCGCGACGCGTGTGCCCCCGATCGCGGCCGTGCGCGAGGGCTCGCAGCTGCCGCCCGGCCGCTTCGCCAGGTGGCGGCCCCTCGGCTCGGCGCTGCTCACGGCGCTCGGCTTCGGGCTGCTCATCTACGGCCTCTTCGCTCACGGGCTCGGGACGAAGGGCGTTCTGCTCTCCATGGGCGTCGGGACGCTGCTGATCTTCCTCGGGATCGCACTCTTGTCGGCCCGGTTCGCGCGTCCGCTCGCGTGGGCGCTGGGCGGCCCGGCGAGCAGGTTCGGCGGCGTGGCGGGCGCACTCGCGCGCGACAACGCACGGCGGAACCCGCAGCGGACGGCGTCCACGGCGTCCGCGCTGATGATCGGCCTTGCGCTCGTGACGCTCGTCGCCGTGATCGCGGCCGGGATCACGAAGAGCTTCCGCGGCGCGGTGAACGACCTCTGGATCAGCGGCTACGCCATCACTGCGCAGAACAACTTCGACCCGATCCCGATCGCGGCCGGAAGTGCCGCCGCCCGGACTCCCGGTGTGCAGGCGATCGCGAACGTCCGCGGCGGCGACGCGCTCATCTTCGGGAGCGTGCACCAGGCGACTGGGGTGAACCCGGGCGGCTCGCAGATCTTCCGCATGAACTGGCTGCATGGCGGCAGCAACGCCGTCATCGCGCACCTCGGCTCGCACGGCGCATTCGTCGACAACGGCTTCGCGAAGTCGCACGACCTGACGATCGGCTCGCCGGTCAGGTTCACCGCGCCGACCGGCCAGACGGTCGACCTGCACGTGGTCGGCATCTTCAAGCCGCCGACGGGAGGCTCCCCGTTCGGGCCGGTCACGATCTCGGACTCGGCGTGGGACAAGCTCTACGAGGCTCCGCAGAACCTCTTCTCGTTCGTCCGCATGCGCACGGGTGAGACGGACGCCAACAAGGCGGCGCTCGCCCGTCAGCTGAAGGGCTTCCCGAACGCGAAGGTGCAGACGAAGAAGCAGTTCATCGACAACCAGATCAGCGGGCTGAACGCGATTCTCAACGTGCTGTTCGTGCTGCTCGCACTGTCTGTCGTGGTCAGCCTCTTCGGGATCGTCAACACGCTCGTGCTCACGGTGTTCGAGCGGACGCGCGAGATCGGGATGCTGCGCGCGGTCGGGATGACGCGGCGGCAGGTGCGGCGCATGATCCGCGCCGAGAGCGTCATCACCGCGCTGATGGGCGGCGTGATCGGGATCCTGCTCGGCCTCGTGCTGGGCGGGCTGCTCGCGGCACGCGTCGATTTCATCGTCTTCGCGCTCCCCTGGGGCCAGGTGATCATCTTCGCCGTGGCCGCGATCGTCGTGGGGCTGCTCGCCGCGATCTTCCCCGCGCGGCGCGCGGCGAAGCTGAACGTCCTCGAAGCGCTCCAGTACGAGTAGCGTCAGCTCCGGGTCAGTTCTCGGGTGCGCGCCACGGCCCGGGCTCGCGCGTGACCGGATAGCCGGCCCACACCAGCCCCGCCACCGAACCGTCCGCCCCGCGCTGAATCCGCAGCGCCTCACCGTGCTCCGGGCCGGAGACTGTCCGCCAGCGCTCGTCCGTCTCCCGCTCGAAGACGGCGGAAGGCTCCCAGTCCAGCATCCCGTCGTAGCGCGCCTCGAGGCGCCCCTCGCGCCAGCGGAAGACGAGCCGGGCCGCCTCCATGAACCACGCCCCGAGCAGCGGAACGACGTCGTCGGGTGGCGGCTCGCCGATCCGCCAGGGCTCGGGCGCGACCGGCCACTCCTCGATCGTGGTGCGCACGAGCGCGAGCCCGAGCTCGCCGAGCAGAGCCTCGCTCTCGTTCGTGAGCGCGGCGACGACGACCTTCTCCTGCGGCGAGAAGTAGAGCCGCGCGATGAAGCCCGGCATCGAGCCGCCGTGCCCCGCGAGGATCCGGTCGCCGTCCCGGCGCAGCTCGAGGCCGAGCCCGTAGCCGGCGAGCCAGCGCTCGTGGTCGGCGATCGCCTGCACCGTGCGCATCTCCTCCGCGCTCGACACGGCGAGCACCGACTCGTCGGGGTCGGCGAGGAACGCGCCCCACCGGCAGATGTCGGCCGCCGTCCCCCACAGCTGCCCGGCGGAGGCCCACGCGCCGGTCTCCACGCCGATCGTGTCCCAGACCCCGTCGGCATACGGCTGGGAGAGGTAGCCCTTCGCCGCGGCCGCGTCCGGCTCGAAGCTCATCCGCGTCAGGCCGACCGGCGCGAAGAGCCGCTCGCGGACGTAGTCCATGTACGGCGTGCCCGAGACGCGCTCGACCACGATGCCGAGGAGCGCGTAGGCGAGATTGGAGTAGTGGAAACGGGCGCCCGAGGGCAGTACGAGCTCGGCCTGCGCGAGCGTCTCGAGCAGCTCGTCGGGCTGTGCGAACCGGAGGGTCAACCACGAGTCGTCCTGCGTCTCGCGCTGGAGGCCCGACGCGTGCGAGAGGAGCCGGCGGATCGCCGGCCGGTGCGCCGCGCCCTCTATGTGCCGGTCGAGCGTGTCCTCGAGGTCGAGCTTGCCCGCGTCGCGGAGCTGCATGATCGCGGCGGCGGTGAACGTCTTCGTGATCGAGCCGATGCGGTACTGCGTGTCCGGCGTCGCGTCGAGGCTCGACTCGACGTCGGCGACGCCGACCGCCGTCTCCCAGATCAGCTCGCCGTCGCGCAGGACGGCGGCGGAGAGGCTCGGCAGGCGCTTCTCGCGCTGCTCGGCGCCGACGAGCCGGTCGAGGCGCGCGGCGAGGCGTTCGGGCGTCTCAGGCATGGACGGAGAGCACTCCCTGCATCCGCTCGATCGCCTGCTCGATCTCGTCGTCGCCGACGTCGAGGTGCGTGACGGCCCGTAGCCACCCCCGGCGGAGCTCGCCGACGCCGACGCCGCGCTCGAACAGCCGCTCGCGCAGGCCCGGCTCGTCCGGAATGGGGACGAAGTTCGTCTCGACGGTCGCGGGATCGATCCCGATCCCCTCGGCGAGCCGCCTCGCCCGCGCGTGGTCGTCGGCGAGGCGCTCGACGTGGTGGTCGAGCGCGTAGAGCATCGCGGCAGCGGCGATCCCGGATTGCCGGAGCGCGCCGCCGAAGAGGAACTTCCCGTCCCAGGCCCTCTCGATCGTCTCGGCCGGGCCGGCGAGGATCGCGCCGAACGGGCAACCGAGGCCCTTCGAGAAGCAGACCGTGACGGTGTCGGCGAGGGAGCACCACACCGACGGCTCGACCCCCGCGGCCACGACTGCGTTGAAGAGGCGCGCGCCGTCGAGATGCACGGCCGCACCGCGGGAGCGGGCCGCGTCCACCGCCGCCCCGAACTCCTCCAGCGGCCAGACGCGCCCGCCGGAGCTGCGATGCGTGTTCTCGAGCACGAGCACGCTGCCGGGCCCGAAGTCGTCGAGCTCCTCGATCTGCTCCGGCGTCGGCCGGCCGGCCTCCGCGACGAGGCCCTGCATGACGAGGCCGGCATGGATCGCCGGTCCTCCCCATTCGTAGATGAGGACGTGCGTGCGCTCCTCCGCCACGACCTTGCAGCCGGGCCGGCCGAGGACGCGCAGCGCGACCTCGTTCGCCATCGTCGCCGACGGGAAGAAGAGCGCCGCCTCGTGGCCGAGCAGCTCCGCCGCCCGGCGCTGCAGCTCGTTCGTGGTCGGGTCCTCGCGCTCCTGCTCGTCTCCGACCTCGGCGGCCGCCATCGCGGCGAGCATTCCCGGCGTCGGCTTCGTGACGGTGTCGGAGCGGAGGTCGATCACGACCGCGGACGCTACCGTAGTCCGATGGACCTGGCCCTCCTCGAACGGACGCTGCACGAGCGCGGCGAGCCGGCCTTCCGCGCCCGCCAGGTGTGGGAGTGGACGGCGCGCGGCACGCCCGGCTACGCGGAGATGACGAACCTCCCGCTCGCCCTGCGCGAGGAGCTCGCGGGGACCGTTCCCTTCTCCACGCTCTCCGTCGTGGCCGAGCGCGAGGCCCGCGACGGCACCGTGAAGACGCTCTTCCGCACCGGCGACGGCCATCCGGTCGAGGCGGTGCTGATGCGCTATCGCGACGGCCGGCGCTCGCTCTGCCTCTCGTCGCAGTCGGGCTGCCCGCTCACGTGCACCTTCTGCGCGACGGGCACGATGGCGTTCGGGCGCAACCTGACCGCCTCGGAGATCGTCGACCAGGCACTCCACTTCCGGCGGCTGACGAAGGTCGACCACGCGGTGTTCATGGGCATGGGCGAGCCGATGCTCAACCTCGACGAGGTGCTCGCAGCGGCGCGGCGGCTGCCGGACGTGGGGATCACACACCGGCGGACGACGATCTCGACGGTCGGCTGGCTGCCCGGCCTGCGGCGGTTCGTGGACGAGGTGGAC
>DASXDE010000100.1:0-5163 GCA_036490825.1 Gaiellaceae bacterium | reverse complement strand
CCGCTCTCGCGCGCCGCCGCGGCGACGGCGTCGACGTTGAGGAGCGAGCCGACGTAGACGCGCTCGAAGCGCTCCGCCGCCGCGACGAGCAGGCGCGTGCCGTTCGTCGTCGTGAGGATCAGCGTCTCGCCGGCGGCCTGGCCTTCGAGCTCGCGCGGCGAGTTGCCGAAGTCGAAGCCCTCGATGTGCTCGAGACGCCGCTCTCCCGCGAGCCTGGCCGGCCCCTCGGTCTCCGCGAGCGCGCGCGCCTCGTCCACCTCCGCGCAGCAGAGGACGCGGCGGTAGCCGGACGCGAGCGCCTGGCAGATCGTCGAGGTCGCGCGAAGGACGTCGACGACGATCCCGACCGGGGCAGGTGTCTGCTCGCCGGGCGTGAAGGCAACGTGAATGCGCATCTGGCCGGACTAGGCTAGTCACGATGTCGACTCAGGAAACGCGCTACTGCTACCGGCACCCGGACCGCGAGACCGGGCTCTCGTGCTCGGAGTGCGGCCGGCCGATCTGCGCCGACTGCGCGAACTTCGGCCCGGTGGGCATCCGCTGCCCGGATCATGCGACCGCCTCGGGCCGCCGAGCGGCGACGCGGCTCCGGCCGCGGCCGGTGCGCCGCGCGCCGGGCATTGCGCTCGCCTCCGGGCAGGCGCCCGTCACGCGTGCCCTGATCGCGATCAACGTCGTGATCTACCTGATCGGCGCCTCGCAGGGCGCCGGGCTCAACAACCCGGGCGGCACGCTCTACGCGAAGCTCTGGCTCGACGCGCCCGACGTCCACAACGGCGGCTGGTGGCGGCTTGTGACGGCGATGTTCCTGCACGCGAGCGTGATCCACATCGCGTTCAACATGCTCGCGCTGTACCTGATCGGATCGCCCGTGGAGCAGTACCTCGGGCGGGCGCGCTACATCGGGCTCTACTTCGTCTCGGGCCTCGCCGGGTCGGCCGGCGCGCTGCTGCAGACGCCCGGCGTCACCGTCGGCGCGTCCGGTGCGATCTTCGGGATCCTCGGCGCGATGATGATCATCGAGTGGCAGGTCACGGGCCGGCTCGCGGGCAATGCGATGACCTGGATCCTGATCAACCTCGTGATCAGCTTCTCCTTCTCCGGCATCTCCTGGGGCGGCCACGTCGGCGGCCTGATCGGCGGGATCCTGATCACGCTCGCCTACGCGCACTGGCGGGACCGGGGGCGGGCGCAGTACGGGCAACTCGGCCTCGGCGGCGTGGTGGGGCTTGCCGTGGTCGCCGCCGGGAGCGTCGCGCTTGCGTACTGGAAAGTCCGCGGCTACGGCTGAGCTCTAGCCGCCGGCCTGCACGTACTCGGCGCGGTGTGACTCCTTCAGCGCGGCCTGCGCGGCGGCGAGCCGCGCGAGCGGGACGCGGTAGGGCGAGCAGCTGACGTAGTCGAGCCCGATGTGATGGCAGAACTCCACCGAGGTGGGCTCGCCGCCGTGCTCGCCACAGATGCCGAGCTTGATCTCGGGCTTCGTCTCCCTCCCCCGCTCCACCGCGATCCGCATCAGGTCGCCGACGCCGTCCCGGTCGAGCACCTCGAACGGGTTCCGCTCGAGCACACCGTCCTCGAGGTAGAAGGTGAGGAACTTCCCCTCGGCGTCGTCGCGTGACATCCCGAGCGTCGTCTGGGTGAGGTCGTTCGTGCCGAAGGAGAAGAAGTCGGCCACCTCGGCGATCTCGTCCGCGCGCAGCGCGGCGCGCGGCAGCTCGATCATCGTCCCGCAGAGATACTCGATCTCGGGCGCCTCCTCCTCCATCACGCGCTCGGTCAGCTCGCGGAGCCGGCGCAGCTCCTCGCGGAAGCCGACGAGCGGGTGCATGATCTCGACGAGCGGCGCCTCGCCGGCGCGCTCCTGCACCGCCTGCGCCGCCCGCGCGATCGCGCGCACCTGCATCTCGTAGATCTCCGGCCACTGGATGCCGAGCCGGCAGCCCCGGGTGCCGAGCATCGGGTTCGACTCGGTGAGCGTCTTGATCCGCTGCCGCATCCGCGAGTCGCGCGCCTCCTCGAGCGGCGGCAGGAACTCGTGGAGCGGTGGGTCGAGGAGCCGGATCGTGACGGGCAGGCCGGCCATCGCCTCGAAGATCGCCTCGAAGTCGGACTGCTGGAACGGCAGCAGCCGGTCGAGCGCCTCGCGGCGGCCGCCCTCGTCGCGCGCGAGGATCATCTCCTGCATCACCGGCAGCCGCTCGTCGCCGAAGAACATGTGCTCGGTGCGGCAGAGCCCGATCCCCTGCGCGCCGAACTCGCGGGCCTTCGCGGCGTCGTCGGCGTTGTCGGCGTTCGCGCGCACCTTGAGGCGGCGCAGGTCGTCGGCCCAATCGAGAACGGTCTCGAAGTCCTCGTTGATCGCGGGCGCGACGAGGGGAACCTCGCCGGCGATGACGCGGCCCGTGCCGCCGTCGATCGTGATCACGTCGCCCTCGCTCAGCTGGTGCGTGCCGATGCGGACGGTCTTCGCGCCGGAGTCGATCTCGAGGCCCTCGACGCCGGCCACGCACGGCTTGCCCATGCCGCGGGCGACGACGGCCGCGTGCGACGTCATGCCGCCGTGCGCCGTGAGGACGCCTTTCGCCTGGATCAGCCCGTGGATGTCGTCGGGCGTCGTCTCCCAACGGACGAGGATGACCGACTCGCCGGCCTTGCCACGCTCCTCGGCGCTGTCGGCGTCGAGCACGATCTTCCCGCACGCCGCACCGGGCGAGGCGTTGAGGCCCTGCGCGGCGACCTCGAACTTCGCGTCCGGGTCGAGCCGCGGGTGGAGGAGCTGGTCGAGCTGCGTCGGGTCGATCCGCGCCACCGCCTCCTCCCGCTCGATCAGCCCTTCCGCGGTCATGTCGACCGCGCACTTGATCGCGGCGGCGGCCGTCCGTTTGGCGGTGCGCGTCTGCAGGAGGTAGAGCCGCCCCTCCTCGACGGTGAACTCGATGTCCTGCATGTCCCGGTAGTGGCGCTCGAGCGCGCTCATCGTCTCGAGGAGCCGGTCGTACGCCTCGGGCATCCGGCCGCGCAGCTCGGCGAGCGGCTGGGGCGTGCGGACCCCGGCCACGACGTCCTCGCCCTGCGCGTCGATCAGGTACTCGCCGTAGACGCCCTGCTCACCGGTCGAGGGGTCGCGCGTGAAGCAGACGCCGGTGGCCGAGCCCTCGCCTTTGTTCCCGAACACCATCTGGACGACGTTGACCGCCGTGCCGAGGTCGTCGGGGATCCCGTACATGCGCCGATAGACCTGGGCACGCGACGAGTTCCAGGAGTCGAAGACGGCCTCGATCGCACGCCGCAGCTGCTCACGGGCGTCCTGCGGGAAGCCGTGCCCGGTCTCGCGCTCGTAGATCTCCCGCGCCTGCCGGGCCGAGTCGTCGACGCTGAAGCGCTCGTGCGGGATCTCGTCGACGGTCTCCCCGAACATCTGGATCAGCCGCCGGTAGCAGTCCCGGGCGAACTCGTCGTTGCCGGTCGAGCGCCCGAGGCCGGCGACCGACTCGTCGTTCAGCCCGACGTTGAGGATCGTGTCCATCATCCCGGGCATCGAGATCGCCGCTCCGGAGCGGACGGAGACGAGCAACGGATCCTCGGGGTCGCCGAAACGCTTGCCCGACCGCTCCTCCAGCCGGGCGATGTGCTCGGCGATCTCGTCCTCCAGGCCGTCGACCTCCCCGCCGGAGGCCATGAAGGCGCGGCTGGCGTCGGTCGTGATCGTGAAGCCTGCGGGGACCGGGATCCCGAGCTGGGTCATCTCCGCCAGCCCGACGCCCTTGCCGCCGAGGAGGTCGCGTCCGCCCTCCGAGGGCTCGTCGAAGTCGTAGACGTAGCGGGTCATGCGGCCGCAGATGTTCTCATATGCAGGGGAGTCGCCTTCCTACCGGCCCCTCGCCCGAAACTCGGCCGCCCACGCAAGGGTGCGCAGCCCGATCCAGAGCGGGGTCAGGAGGACGTAGAAGATGAGGTCGGCGACGAGCAGCACGAGCCACCAGAGCGGCCAGCGCCACCATGGGATCCTCGGCTTCGCCGCTCGGTGCGTCAACGGGCGACCTGCGCCTTCGTCTCGCCTGCGCGCTCCTCGACGACCCGCAGGATCCGGTGCGCCGTCTCCTCGATCGACAGCTCCGAGATGTCGATCACGGGACAGCCGAGCCGGCGGTGGAGCTTCTTCGCCTGCTCGAGCTCCTCGTAGACCTCGGCGAGCTCGGCGTACTGCCGGTTGCGGCCCGGCGCACCCATCGCGCGGACGCGGGCCCGGCGGATCTCGACGAGCCTGTTCGGGTCGATCGTCAGCCCGACGACCCTGGCCTGGTCGATCTCGAACAGCTCCGGCGGCGGCTCGATCCCCTTCACGACCGGGACGTTCGCGGCCTTGTGGCCGAGGTAGCCGAGGTAGATCGAGAGCGGGGTCTTCGAGGTGCGGGAGACCCCGACGAGGACGACGTCCGCGTCGTGGAGACCGTGCGCGACGCCGTCGTCGTAGCGGACCGCGAACTCGATCGCCTCCATGCGCTTGAAGTAGGCGGAGTTGAGCGGCGGCCGCGAGCCCGGGGTCATCTTCGCGGCCTGCCCGGAGACGCGGGCGACCGCGTCGATCGGCTGGCCGAGGAGGTCGCAGTAGTGGAGGCGCGCGCGGCGGCAGAGGGTGCGCATGGCCTCGCGGAGCTGCGGCTGGACGAGCGTGTAGACCACGACGGCGGGCCGGCCGCGCATGCGGTTGACCGCGAGGTGGAGGTCGTCCTCCGACTCGACGCGCGGGTGGCGGATCTCTACGAACTCCTGTTCCGGGAACTGCGCCTCGAGCGCCTGGACGAGCCGCGCCGCGGTCTCGCCGGTGGCGTCGGACACGACGTGGAGCTCGACCGGCGGGTTCGGCACGGCGCCAGCGTAACGGGGCGCGTGCTCTTCTTCCCATCCCGAACCCCCACCCACCCGGGGCAGCCAGGCTAGGGCTCGGGTGCGCGCGGCCGCGTCGCAGCTTCGCGCCGAGATGTCGAAAAGGTGCGCGCGGGAAGCCGTCCGTGACCCGCGAGCCCTGCGCAGGCGCCCGGGTAACCTCCGCGCATGTCCGAGACCGCGCAGCCGCTGACGATGGACACGATCGTCTCCCTCTGCCGCCGGCGCGGCTTCGTGTTCCCGTCCTCCGAGATCTACGGCGGGCTCGGCTCG
>DASXDE010000099.1:0-34149 GCA_036490825.1 Gaiellaceae bacterium | reverse complement strand
ACTCCGCGGCCACGAAGAACGCGTTGAGCAGGATCAGGACTGCGACCCCGATCAGCTCGAAGAGAAGAGTCACGCCCTCACCTCGAGGGCGCGGGTACTAGGAGGTTTCTCGTCCAACTCTCCGGCCGGAGTATAGGGACGCCTTCGGCCCGCGCCCGCCTGCGCGAACATACGTTCGCTATGCTCCCCCGATGCGCGCCGAGTATCGCGAGGAGCCTTGCCGCAGCGCCCTCAACCGCGTGCGGGGCATGCCGTTCGCGTGGTCGCTCAACCCGTACATGGGCTGCGCCCACCGCTGCACGTTCTGCTATGTCCGCGCCTTCGAGGCACGCGCCGACCGGCCGTCGGACGACCGCTATGGCGCCAGCGTCCGGGTCAAGACGAACGTCGCGGAGGTACTCCGGCGCGAGCTCGCCCGGCCGTCCTGGCAGCGGGAGGCGGTCGCGGTGGGCGCGGCCACCGATCCGTACCAGCCGGCGGAGGGCCGCTACCGCCTCACGCGCGCCTGCATCGAGGCCTTCGCGGAGGCGGCGACCCCGTTCTCGATCATCACCCGCGGCCCGCTCATCGTGCGGGACGTCGACGTCCTCGCCGAGGCGGCGCGCTGCGCCCGCGTCTCGGTCACGTTCTCGGTCCCGACGCTCGACGAGGAGATCTGGCGCCGCACCGAGCCGGGGACGGCGCCGCCGCGTCAGCGGCTTCGCGCGCTCTCCCGGCTCGTGGAGGCGGGGATCGAGGCGGGAGTCGGGATGGCGCCGATCCTGCCCGGGCTGAGCGACAGGCCCGAGCTGCTCGCCGACGTCGTGCGCGAGGCGCGGGCCGCGGGAGCGACAGGGATCTGGGCGAACCTCCTCTATCTGCGGCCCGGAACGCGCGAGCACTTCCTCGCCGCGCTCGAGCGCGACTGGCCCGAGCTGCTTCCCGAGTACGAGCGTCTCTACCGGCGTGGCGCGTATCTCCCGCGCAGCGAGACGGATCCGATCCGGGAGCGAGTACGCGCGCTCGCGCGGAGCCACGGCGTCCGCGACCGGCGCAGAACGAGGCTTCAGCCACCTGCGGAAGCCGAGCAACTGCAACTCGCGGCTATGTGACAGCTGGGCGCCGATATACGATCTGCCGGCCGTGGCCGCCGTCTCAGAGATCACCTGTCTCATCGTCGACGACCACGAGGTCGTGCGCGAGGGGCTTCGCCTCTCGCTCAGCCGGGCGCCGCACATCCGCGTGATCGGCGAGGCCGCGGACGGCGAGACGGCCGTCGCGCTCGCCGAACGGCGCCGACCCAACGTCGTGATCATGGACGTCCGCATGCCCGGCATGGACGGGCTCGAGGCGACGAAGGAGCTGATGGACAAGGTTCCCGACAGCGCCGTCCTCATCTTCACCGCCTACAGCGAGCGGAGCCTCCTCAGCCGCGGCCTCGAGTCGGGCGCCAAGGGCTACGTCCTCAAGGAGGCGCCGCACGAGACCCTGCTGCGCGCGATCGAGAAGGTCGCCGGCGGCGAGGGCTACGTCGATCCGGCGCTCATGCCCGCCTTCCTGACCGGCCGCGACAAGGACGACATGCTCACCGGACGGGAGCGCGAGATCCTGCAGCTCCTCGCCGACGGCATGTCGAACGCAGACGTCGCGACGCAGCTCTTCATCAGCCAGGAGACGGTGAAGAGCCACGTGCGGCACATCCTCGCCAAGCTCGAGGCGGACACGCGCACCCACGCCGTCGCGATCGCACTCCGTGAAGCCATCATCGACTAGCGCCGAGAGCGCAACCATGGACGACGCCGACCGCGACCTGGCCGAACACGTCCTCGCCGCGGAGCAGGACGAGCGGCGGCGGATCGCCCTCTTCCTTCACGACGGCCCCGTGCAGTCGCTCTCGGGCGTCGCGCTCATGCTCGACGCCACGCTCGACCTCGTGCGGCGCGGCGACCTCGAGCAGGCGCGCGAGATCCTCGACCGGGCGCTCGGCCGGACGCGAACCACGGTCGGCGAGCTCCGCGACCTCTCCTTCAACCTCGAGCCGGTGGCGCTGCGCGACCACGGCTTCACCGCAGCGGTCGACGCGCTCCTACAGTCCCGCTGCCGCGAGCACCGGATCGGGGTCTCCCTCGACGTGGCGATGATCGACGCGCTCGGCGAGCGGACGCAGGCAGCCCTGTACCAGATCGTGCGCGAGGCGCTCGAGGAGGCGATCCGGCGCGGGCCTCCCTCCCGCTTCGAGGTGGAGGCCACCGCGGACGCGCCCGGCTCGCTGCGACTCGTGATCAAGGACGACGCCCCGACGGAGCGGCGCCGGCGGGCACTCGAGGTCCTCGGGGAACGCGCCCGTACGCTCGGAGCGACGCTCACGCTCGACCACGTGGTCGGCGGCACGATCATGAGTCTCGAGCTGCGCGGCCAGCCGACCGACGACTAGTCTTCGCCGCTGTGAACGGCGACGGCGCGCAGCGGCAGCACCTCCTCTTCGTCTGGAAGCCCTCCGGCTACGAGCTCGTCGAGCAGGACGGCGAGGCGCCGGCGGTGGGCTCGAGCGTCGAGGTCGAGGGGAAGCAGCTGCGCGTGACGAAGCTCGCGCCGTCCCCGCTGCCCGGCGACCGCCGGGTCTGCGCCTACCTCGGCGCCTAGCTGACGGCGATCGACTCCGCCGCCGCGAGGCCCAGCACCAGCGCCTGCGCGAGGCCGCTTGCGTAGCCGCCGGTAGCCACGCCGCCGGCGTCGACCCCCGCCGCCCAGAGGCCCTCAGCGCCGGTCACCCGCGCCTCCGTGTCCACCTGGAGACCGCCGATCGTGTGCGTCACCGCAGCCGCGACGTGCACGGCAAGCCCGTCGTCACGCCCCACGACCGTGCCTCCCGCAGCGCGTGCGGCTTCGATCCGCTCGTTCGTCTCGGCGACGACGTACCACGCGCGCGGGCCGATCAGCTGCGCGAGGTCGTTCTCGTGCCACGCGACTAGCGGCGGCGTGATCTCGCGCCAGTCGTCCGTGAAGACCCGCGCCTCGCGGCCGTAGAGCTGGGCGAGCGGCACGAAATCCTCCTCCCGGATCCGCCCCGGCGGCGCGGGCATGACGCGACCGTAGAACTCGTCCATGCCCGCGGTGGTAGAGGCGCCGCGCACGACGGCGAAGTCGATGCCGTCCCCTTCGCTCCACGGATTCGCCCGGAGAAGAAGCCCGCGCTCCCGCGCGAGACGTCCCGGGAACCCGCCGGTGGCGAGCAGCAGCGGCGGTTCAGCGCCGTCCGCGAGCGGCGTCTCCAGCTCCACTTCGCCGGCTCGCGCGAGGAGCAGCGCCGTCAGCGCGCGCGGGTCGTAGCGGCGGCCGGTCGTGAGCGGGTTCTCGGTGTCGCGCCAGACCGGCTCGGCGCCGAGCGCCTCGAGCCAGCGGAGGCTGTCGTCGAGCCGCTCCCAGATCAGCCGCTGGAGCCACTCGTCGCCGCCGGGGCATTCGGCGCGGAAGCCCTCCCACTCCAGATGCCGCCACACCACGCACGAGGAGAGGAGCATCGAGCCGCCGGCTCGCGTCCCCTTCTCGAGCACCCGCGGCTCGTGCCCGAGCTCACGAAGGCGTGCGGCTGCGACGAGCCCCGCCATCCCGGCACCCGCGATCGTCATTTTCACGGGGCTGGGTTACGTGAGCGAGAACGTCGGCTTGTGCTCGACGTACTCGATCCGCACGCGCTCCGGGCCCCAGACGAAGACCGCGAGGGTGTTCGGTGCGTCGACGACGTCGTCGATCTCGACACCGAGGTCGCGCGCCGCAGCCTCGTGCTCGTCGGCGGAGTCCACGAGCACGGCGAGGTGGTTGAGGAGCGGCCGCTCCGGCGCTCCGGGCTCGCCGGGCTGGAACTCGATCCACGCCCCACCCACCTCCACGCGTGGGCAGCTCGAGCGTCCGGGCGCGGCGGCGCGGAAGCCGAGGGAGCCGTACTCGGAGGCGGTGGCCTGCGGATCGGCCGAGCGCAGCGCGACGTGATCGAGGTCGTAGTCGACATCGGTCTCGGCCTCTACGAGGCCGAGCGCGACGCCCTCGCCGAGCTCGAAGTACGCCTCGCCCTCCCGTCGCCGGTCGACGTGCAGGCCGCTCGGCAGCTCCGAGAGGGCGCCGGCGAGGTCGCGTACCCGGAGTGCGACGTGCTCGAGCGCGCCCCGCTCCCGCGGGCCGTCGGCGGCGAAGAGCGTCAGCTTCCCGCGCCGCGCGTCGGCGCCCACGAGCGTGAAGGCGTCCGTGCGGTCGATCACGTGCATCCCGAGGTGCCTGACGACGAAGTCCGCCACGGCGTCGCGATCCGCGAGCCAGTAGGCGACATGGTCGAGAGTCTTGGGGTTCATGGCCGGCCCTTACCTTCGCGCGCCGCGCTTACTCGATCGGCTCGTTCTGGACATTGTGCTCGTCTGCGTATTTCTGGGTCAGCTCGTTGACCGTGTCCATCCCCTTGCCGTACGCGTAGTTGATCTCGACGAACGCGTTCCACTTATCGGGCAGCGCGTCCTCCGGGAAGATCGCCTCGACCGGGCACTCCGGTTCGCACGCGCCGCAGTCGATGCACTCCTCCGGGTCGATCACGAGGATTCGGTCGGCCTCGTGGATGCAGTCGACCGGGCAGACGTCCACGCAAGAGCGGTCTTTGATGTCGATGCAGGGCTCGGCGATGATGTAGGTCACAACGTCCTACTGTAGATAGCGATCGCGGCCGGGCGCGCCGCCAACCGTCAGGGCTCCGGGGAGCCGGAGAGCTCCGCGACGAGCTCCCCCAGCCGCTCGCCGAGCGCCGACTTTGCGAGCACCTGGTCGAAGCCGGCGGCGTGCGCCGCGCGCAGGCCGGCCGTGTCGGTGTGATTCGTGAAGCCGACGATCGGGATGTCCGGATAGGCGTCCGCAACCTCCTGCGCGTCGATGCGCGACACGTCCGCGAGGACGAGGTCCGGATCCTCCGTGTGGTCTACCGTGATCAGGCGATGGCCGCGTAAGAGGGCCTCGAGCTTCCCCCGGATGAACAGATCGACCCCACAGAGCAGGATCGTCGCCATGCGGGAAGGTTAGAACGCGGTGGAGGCTGCGTACAAGCGGGGATTGGAGGAAATTCGCGCCGGCCGCTACTTCGAGGCGCACGAGGAGCTCGAGGAGGCGTGGCGAGCCGCAGGCGCCGAGGAGCGCGATTTCTTCCAGGGGCTCGTCCATGTCGCGGTCGCGTGGTACCAGGCCGGGCGTGGCCGTCCCGTCGCGACGGCGCGACAGCTCGAGAAGGCAGCGCGGCGCCTCGGCCCGTTCGCCCCGGCCCACCGCGGGGTCGAGGTGGCAGACGTGCTCGCGCAGGTCGAGGCGGCGCGAGCGCGCGTGGCCGCGGGCTCGCTCGACCTCGATCCGCCGCACGTCTAGGGCTTCGTCAGGCCGAGGTCCTCGAGCGCGCGGTTCAGCGCGACGTGCAGCCACCAGTCGCGGTGGAAGAAGAGGAGCAGCCCGAGCGCGACGAGGACGACGCCGCTCACGATCTGGATCAGGTTGTAGCGGTCGCGCACCCACCGGAACGCCCCCATCGCGCGCGCAAAGGCGACGCCCGCGAGCAGGAAGGCTGCGGCGAGGCCCAGCGCGTACGCGGCGAGCAGCACAGTTCCCTTCAGCACGGTCCCCGTGCTGCTGGCGAGGACGAGCACCGCCGCGAGCACGGTCCCGATGCACGGCGCGGCGCAGACGGCGAACGCGGCCCCGAGCAGCGCGCCGGACCCGCGCCGCCTCGCGCCCACGAGTAACCCGGGCGCCAGGACACGCTCCGGCACCGGCAGCAGGCCCACGAACGCGAGCCCGATCACCACGAGCACGAAGCCCGCGATCTCGGTCTGCGCGGTCCCCGACACGACGCTGCCGATCGCGGCGGCGCCCGCGCCGAGCGCGACGAACACGACCGTGAAGCCGAGCACGAACGGGACGCTCGAGGAGACGACGCGGCGCGAGATCCCCGGGCCGCCGAGGCTGCCGGCGTCCACGTTGGAGATCGCGGACAGGTAGCCGGGCACGAGCGGCAGCACGCAGGGCGTGATCACGGAGACGAAGCCGGCGGCGAACGACACGGCGAGCCGGACGCCCATCAGTCGAAGCGTGCCAGGAGGTCGTCGAGGCGACGCTCGGTCTCCTCGTCGAGCCCGGACTCCGGCGGCTCGGGCTCCTCGGGGTCACGCCGCCGGCTCCAGCGCCAGACGCCGAACGCGAGCACGAGCGCGCCGCCGAGGACGCCGGCGACCGGCAGCCACCACGCGAGCAGGTCGAACCCCTTGTGGGACGGCGCCGCGAGGATCCCCTGTCCGTAGTTCGCGACGAGCTCCGACTCGATCCGTTGCGCCGTCCAGCACTGCGCGATCCGCTTCGAGATGTGGGCCTCGATCTGCTGCGCCGCCGCCGAGTCGGACTGGTCGAGCGTCGTGTGGCAGGTGGGGCACATCACCTGGCCCTCGAGGAACGCCAGCGAGGTGCGCGGCTGCGCGCAGGCCGCCGCCGGGCCGGCCAGAACGAGCGCCGCGGCGACGACCGCGAGCACGCGAAGCATCACGCGGCCGCCTTCGCGAGGGCGCTGCGGAACTGGAGGGCGAAGTCGGGATTCGTGATCGGCCCCGCCAGATGCGCGAGAACCCGGCCCTGCCGGCTGAGGACGTACGTCTCGGGCACCTGCGAGACGCCGTACCTGCCGGTCACGTTCCCGGATCCGTCCTGCAGCATCGTGAACGTCAGGGCATGAGCATTGACGAAGCGCCGCGCGTCCGAGGCGAGATCGTGGTAGTCGACGCCGAGGAAGGCGACGTCACGGCCCCGATATGTCGTCCAGTCGCGCTCGAGCACGGCCGCCTCGCTCTTGCACGGCTCGCACCACGAGGCCCAGAAGTTGAGCACGACCGCCTTCTTCCCGCGGTACGAGGCGAGCGAGACCTTGCCGGGGCCGCCCAGCCGTCGGAGCGTGAACGCGGGCGCCACCGAGCCGACGCGCGGCGCGTGCTCCTGATGGCCGAGCTTCCACACGAGGAGCGCGAGCAGCCCGGCCACGCCGGCGAGCGCGACGATCTGAGCGGCGAGCTTGAGCCGCCTGGTCACGACTTCAGCGCCGCGTGGACGTATCGCATCAGAGCCTGCGTGTGCGCGTGCTCGCTCACCGGGCCGAGGATCTGGCCGCCGACGATTCTCCCCCTCGGATCGAGGACGTACGTCACCGGCAGGTCCGCGACGGCATACCGGTTCGCGGCGACCCGCCCGTCATGGTCGAAGACGACGGGGTACGTCAGATCGTGAACGCGCACGAACCGCCTGGCGTCGCCGCGCGCGTCGTTCGCGTCCACCCCGAGAACCACGAGACCGCTGCCCCGGTCCTGCCGCCAGAGACGCTCGAGCACCGGCGCCTCGCGCTTGCACGGGCCGCACCAGGACGCAAAGAAGTTGAGCACGACGGTCTTGCCGCGGAACGACCTCAGCGAGAGGTCTCCGTCGCCCGTCAGCCGCTCGAGCGAGAAGGCGGGCGCACGTGCGCCGACCTTCGGTGGCGGCGTCTGGTGCGTCAGCTTCCAGACCAGCAGCGTCGCCAGCAACCCGACTCCCGCCACCGCGAGCGCCTGCGCCCCGAGCTTCAGCCGGCCCCCCACGGCCGCGGCTACGACGGGATGATGAACACCGGTGTCCCGATCCGCACGTGCGCGAACAGCCACTCCGCGGAGGACACCTGCATGCGGATGCAGCCGTGCGACTCGGAGTGTCCGATCGACCACGGCTCGTCGGTGCCGTGGATGCCCACGCCCGGCGCGCTCAACCCCATCCAGCGCGTTCCGAGCGGGTTGCCGGGGCCGGGCGGGACGGGCTTGAGGCCCTTCGCCCAGGCGTCCTGGGTCGGCGGGTACCACCACGGGTTGACCCACTTGACCACGATCTGGAAGCGGCCGAGCGGCGTCGGGTAGATCGCCTGCCCCGTCGCCACGGGGAACGTGCGCAGGAGGCGGATGCCGTTGTAGAGGTAGAGACGGTTCGAGCCGCGGTGGATCACGATCACGGGCTCGTCCCTGGTCGCCGCGGCGGTGAGCGTACGCACCGGCGCGACGATCGTCGTGCGGGCGCCGCCGAGAATCGTGCTCCGGATCAGCATCCGGGTCGGAAACTTTCGCATGGCGCGCCCCGGATGGGCTTGCGTGAAGAACGGGCGGCCGTTCCGCAGGCGCAACCCACCGGCGACGGGTGCACGATCGGTCTTCGCGGCGAGGTTGCCCACCCACTTCTCGATCAGATCCATATCGAACGTCGGGGTGAGCGGGATCGCCGTGTCCGCCGGCGCCGTGAGCGCCGTCTGGATCGCGGGGCCCAGCCCGAGCGCCGTGTGGAAGTGGCGAGGCGAGACCGGGTAGTTGCGGTGGCCGACGTGGACGACGACAGGCGCGAAGTAGGCCGTCTGCACGGCCGTCAGCGCCTGGTCCGAGGTCATCCCGCCGACGACGACGGAGCCGATCTGGACCCCGTCCGCGATCAGCGGCGGAGGCGGCGAGCCGTCGGCGCGCGCGTGGCTCGCGCCCGCGCCGAGGGCGCAGACGACGAGGCAAAGGATGAAGCCGACGCGCTTGGCCACGGACGGCATGGATTCTAGCCTCAGGCGTTCAACCCTCCGACCGGACGCCTCACGTCCGGCGGATGACGACGACCGCGAGGTCGTCGGAGAGGTCGCCCCCGGCGAACTCGCGCGCGTCCTCGGCGACCGCGGCCGCAAGCGCGCGCGCCGGCAGCTCGCGCCCCTCCGCGAGCAGCGCGTCGAGGCGGTCGTCTCCGTACAGCTCCCCGTTCCGGCGGGCCTCGACGACGCCGTCCGTGTAGAGGACGAGCGCAGCGCCGGCCGGCAGCTCCGCGTGCGCCTCCGCGTACTCCTGGCCGCCGTCGATCCCGAGCACGAGGCCGTGCGCCTCGAGCGGCCACGTCGATCCGTCCGGGAGGACGATCCGCGGCGACGGGTGACCGGCGCTGGCACCCACCACGGCGCCCGTGGCGCCGTCGACGACGACGTAGCTCATGCTGATGAACTTGCCCGCGCCGATCTCGCTGCAGATCACGTCGTTCGCCGCGGCGAGGAAGTCCGCCGGCTCGGGATGCTCGCGCGCGAGCGAGCGGAAGACGAACTTCGCCATCGCCATGTCCGCGGTCGCGTCGACCCCGTGACCGGTGACGTCACCGAGCACGACGGCGAGCCGGCCGTCCTCCAGCGCGAGGAAGTCGTAGACGTCCCCGCCCACCTCGACTCGCGCCGACGGCTCGTACACCTCGCCGACCTCGAGCCCCTCGATGACCGGCCGGGAACGCGGCAGGAGCGAGCGCTGCATCGTGTCGGCGAACTGCTTCTGCTGCTGGTACAGACGGGCGTTGTCGATCGCGAGGGCCGCCTGCGTCGCGAGCGCCGTGGCCGCCTCGATCGTCTCCTCCGACAGCGGCTCGCCGGGGCGGAAGGAGAAGACGCCGAGCGACGCGACGACCTCGGTCGGCAGCGCGACCGGGACGACCGCCCCCGTCCAGCCCTTCTCGAGGAAGGGCTCGAGCGCCGGCAGGAACTGCTCGCTGCGGACGGCGGTGGGCCTGAGCCGGAAGCCCCGCCGGTCGCGGTAGAGCCGTTGCACGTTCCGCTGGCCGAAGGGCACCGGCTGGGCGAGGATCGCGCGGACTGGCTCGGCGAACTCCGCGTCCCGGATGTGGACGGCCCGCGGCAGGAGCTGCTCGCGCCGCTCGTCAGGCATCCGCACGACGGCGGCGTCCAGATCGAGCACCTCGACGACCGTGCGCGCGAGCGCCGCGAGTGTCTCCTCGAGGGAAAGGCTCTGGGCAAAGGAGCGGGACACCTCGTACAGCGCCCTCAGCCGCGCAGCCGCCTCTCGTTCCGCGGCGAGCGCCGCCTCGCGCTCCTCGCCCAGGCGGGTCGCCTGCTCGTGGAGCTGCGCGTTCTGGACCGCGACCGCGAGCTGGCCCGCCAGCGCCGCCAGCAGGGCGGTCTCGTGCTCGCCCGCCGCGGGCCGGCCCTCCGGATATGCGGCCAGCAGCCCGACGACGTCGCCCCGCGCCACGAGCGGGACGGCGAGCGCCGAGCCGATCCCGGTCTCCCGCGCGGCGGCCGCGGCCGTGGGCAGCCGTGGGTCGCGCACGACGTCCGGAACCTCGAGCACCGGCCGGTGGCGCGAGGGGCCGAGCGCGACGTCGAGCAGCCGCTCGGCGACGCGCGCGTGCGGCCCGGCGAGGCCGCGACTCGCCGCCTCCTCGAGCTCGTCCTCGCCGCCGCTGCGCAGGTACACCGCCACGCGCTCCACGGCCAGCAGCTCGCCGACCCGCTCCACGGCCGTCTCGAGCGTGTGTGAGACAGAGAGCTCCGCCGTAGCCTGCGCGATCACCTCCAGCAGCGCCCGGGTGCGCTGGAGCTCGAGCGCAAGCAGCCTCGCACGCTCGCCGGTGCGGAGGGCGTCGGCGGCGCGCACGCCGAACGTGGCGAGGCGGGTGAGCTGCTCGGCGTCGGGCTCCTCGCCCGCCGGATGGAAGAGCTGGAGGACGCCGACCGGCGGTCTCCCGAGCGAGAGCGTTGTCGACGCGCCGCGGGCCTCGTCGGCGGCCTGCGCATGAACCGGGCCCGGCTGCGCGAGCGCACGCTCTGCGACCTCGCGCTCCGCGCGGAGGTCGGCGGCCGCGTCGATCCCCCACGAAGCGTCGAGGACGAGGCTGCCGTCGCCGTCCTTCCAGAGGATCGCGGCCGAGGCTCCGGCAACGGCGGCGGCCAGCCGTACGACCTCGCCCGCGGCGTCCTGCTCGTGCAACGCCGCGGCGAGAGCCTCGCCGGCGAGCTCGAGCGCCGGCCGCGCGAGCGACGCGCCGTCGCCGCCGGTCGCGAAGGCGCGAAGGACGAGAGCCGCCTGGGCGGCGCACAACTCCGCGGCCAGCCGCTGTTCCGCGGCGAAGGGCTCGCCGGAGCGAAGCAGCTCGACAGAGACGGCGCAGCCGTCGGCACGCGCCGGCACGAGGAGAACCTGTGTGGCGCCGGTGCGCTCCGCGATGCGGCGCAACGCGGCCGGCGCCCGAGCGAGCTCGCAGACCGGCGCGCCGGGAAGCTCCGCCGCCGGCAGGACCGTCCCCTCCAGCTCGGCTGCGAGCGCCTGCGGGCCGGAGACGGCCACTGCCTCGAGCCGCTCGCCGCTGTCGTCGAGGGCCCGGACGAGCGCAACCTCGGCGCCCGTCACGGCGCGGGCGGCGTCGGAGAGCCCGCGCAGGGCTTCCGGAGCGCTGCTCGCGGCGGCTGCGGCTGCGACCGCCCGCACGAGGGCCGCGAGAGAGGGAGCCGTGACGCGGACGTCGCCTGGATCGACGTCGAGCAGAGTGCCCACGCCGAAAGTATTCCGCTAGTCGTCGAGTCGCGGCGTGAGCGGCCCGTAACTGCGCCGGACCGTGCCGCCGCACATGGGGCAGTGCGGTAGCGCACGGTGCACGACCGCCCCGTAGCCGCAGTCCGCCCAGCGGAACTCGCCGGAGACCTCCGTCCCGGCCGCGGCTCGATCGGCGAAGCCGGATTCGTCGCGCGGCAGCGCCGCCGCGGTAGCCGAAGGTACCGCCGACTCCTCGACCTGAACCCCCATCGCCCGCACCGCCTCTTCGTCCTCGGAACGGCGCGCCCAGCGCGCGCCCGGTGCGGTTTTGTGCCCATACTGCGCCTGTGCAAACTCCGGAGCCAGCCCGCCCGTTCCGGATGCGGCCGCAGCGACGGCCGCCGAGGCCCGAGCGCACGACGCCGGTCGTCGGGAGCTGGGGAGTCCGGGTGGCGTGGGTCTCCGCGCTCGTCCTCTCCCTGTCGGCGTTCACCGACTGGTATGCCGGCACGCTGCCGAACGGGTTGACGCTGTCGGTCACCGGCTGGCACTCCGGTGCGCTCGGCAAGCTCGTCTTCTTCGTCGGGCTCGCCACCCTGATCCTCGAGGCGTCGCGGGAGGCCGGGATCCTGCTGCCGGCCGCCGTGCCGGACCGGCTGCTGCTGGTCGCTCTCGGCGCGCTCGCCGTGATCTTCGTACTCATCCGGCTGATCTCCGTGCCGGACACGTACTTCGTCTCGACCGCCCGCGGGATCGGGCTCTACGTGAGCCTGCTCGCGGCGCTCGGGCTGCTCGGCGCGGGCCTGCTCAGAACCGCCGAAGACCTCCCGTAGACGCCGCGCCCGCCGCCCTGAGCACGTTGCGGGCGAACCGGAACTTCCGGCTGCTCTGGATCGGACAGGTGCTGTCCGACCTCGGCACCCAGATGGGGACGCTCGCCTATCCCCTGCTCGTGCTGGCCCTGACGCACTCGGCGCTCGTCGCCGGCGCGGTCGGGACGGCGGCCAGTGGCGCGGCCTTCGCCGTGAGACTGCCGGCGGGCGCACTCGCGGACCGGCTCGATCGGCGCCGCACAATGATCCTCTGCGACGGCGCGCGGACCGTGGCGCTCGCCGCGCTGGCGGTGCTCGTGGCGACACACACGGTGGCGTGGCCGGTCGTCCTGCTCGTCGCCGTGGCCGACCGGATCGGCGACACGCTCTTCACGCCGGCGTCGATGGCCGCACTGCCGTTGATCGTGGCCGACGAGCAGCTGGAGTCGGCCTGGGCGGTGTCCGAGGGACGGCAGTACGCCGTCAACATCGCCGGCCCGCCGCTCGGCGGCCTCCTGTACGGGCTCGGCAGGGCGATCCCGTTCGTGGCGGACGCCGTCTCCTACGGGATCTCGGTCCTCACCTCCGGCCGGCTCGAGGGCGACTTCTCCTCGCCCGCCGAAGCGGACTCCCGACGCGGCCTGTGGGCGGAAGCGCTCGACGGCCTGAAGCACCTCTGGCAGGACTCGCTCCTGCGTTCCGTCCTGATCCAGGCTCCCTTGATCAACTTCGCCTTCTCGGGCGCGATCTTCACGGTGATCCTCGGCCTGCGCCGCAACGGCAGCTCGGCCGTCGTGATCGGCGTCGCGGAGGCCGTGATCATGGTCGGCGGCATGCTCGGGGCGATTGCCGCGCCGCAGATCCGGAGCCGTGTGTCGGTGCGACAGGCGATCCTGCTCCTTACCGTGTCGGGCGCGGTGGCGATGCTGGGCGCGGCCGCGATCATGCCCTCGCCCGCCGTCGCAATCCCGCTCGCCGTACCGCTCTTCCTCTCGCCGGCGACGAACGCGGCGCTCTTCGCCCTGATGCTCCGCCGGACGCCGCCGGCGATGCATGGCCGCGCAAACAACGGGCTCCTGCAGATCGCCACTGCCCTTGCCGCACTCGCGCCGCTGGCGAGCGGCGTCGTCGTCGAGCAGGCCTCGGCGCGGTGGGCGATGGGGCTGTTCGCGACGGCGCTCGCCGCCGTCGTGCCGATCGCGCTTCTCCTGCCGGCGAGCGCCGGCGACCAATCGCTCTAGACGGGGACGATCGCCTTCGCCTGCTCGACGAGGTCCTCGAGGTCGAAGCCCTTGCCGACGAAGCCGCGAGCGCCGCTGCTCGCCGCCTGCCGTCTCGCCTCGTCGTCGACCTGGCCGCTGAACATGAGGACCGGGATCGCGGCCGCGCCGTGGCGCTCCTGGATCCGCCGCAGCATCTCCCAGCCGTCGACGTGCGGCATCATCACGTCGAGCAGGACGAGCTCGGGCTTGCGTGTCTCGATCGAGGCGAGCCCCTCGTCCGCGCTCGCCGCCTCCTGCACCTCGTAGCCCTCGCGCTCGAGCTCGATCCGGACGAGCTCGCGCATGCGCTCGTCGTCGTCCACGAGCAGGACGGCCGGGCCCTGCTGCTGGCGGCCGGGGCCGGAGCGCGCGAGGAACGCCTCGAGGTCGCCGCGCCGGAAGCGCCGGTGGCCGCCTGGCGTGTAGAAGGCCGGCACGCGGCCCTGATCCGACCACTTGCGGATCGTGCTCTGGGCCACGCCGAGGAAACGCGCGGCTTGTCCGAGCGTCAGCCATTCGGGATCGCGACGCCCGCCGTCGTCTCTGTAGGTCATCGGTGGGAACTTGTCCAAATCTTCCGCTTATTACACCTGGATGTGAGTCTAGACGCACATCCTCATGGTTCGTAATCGATAGCGCCGCGCTGGTAGGCGTCGAACGCGGCCGCGAGGACCACGCCGAGATCGCGGGGCCACCCCGTCTCCGGCGCGCGTTCTTCGAGCACCTCGCGCGCCCAGCGCTCGGACTCGCCGTAGGCGGCCACGAGCTCCCGCAGGGTGTACGTCTGCCCCATCCGCTTGCGCAGCTCGTCGAGCACGAGATCGAGGAAGGCGAGCAGCCGGCGGTATCGGGCCTCCTCGGCGCGAGCGGCTTCGAGCCTGCGGCTCCCCTCCTCCCACTCCTGCCGCACGACCTCGACCTGGCTCACTCGGAGCAGCACCGTCCGGGCCAGCGAGGCTCGACCTCCGCGAGGATGCGCTCGCCGAGCTCGTAACCGGGACGCGCGAGCCCGAACGCCGCGTGCGCGTGGAGGCACTTGAGGCTGCCGCCCCGCCGCGAGCCGGCGATGCCGTACTGCAGCGAGGCGCCGCCGTCCGCCCCCGCGGCCCCGGCCGCGAGCTCCGCCCGCACGCGGCGCTGCTCCTCGTCGCCGGCGGCGAGGCTGGCGGCGAGCGTGGGGTCGGTGCGCGCCGCCTCGCTCCAGCGCTCGACCCCACCCGCGGCTTCGAGTCGCGACACGGCCGTGACGAGATGGCGGCAGGTGAGGTAGTACGTCGTCGGGAACGGCTCGCCGTCCGCGGCGTAGGGGCTTTGCTCGGTGACGGCCGGCGCGCCGAACGGGCAGCGGACCGCAATGCGCCGCAGCGTCCGCGGCTCCCGCCCGAGCTGACGGGCTACGACCGCCCGATCAGCGTCCGTGACCACGGGGGGCAGCATGACGACCTCCATGCTGCCTGCGCCGCCACTGCGGGATGTCCTTGACAATGAACACGTGCTCGCCCGGGCGGATGTAGCCGAGCGTGCGGGCCTCGCGCAGGAGGACGGCCGGAGAGGACGCCCGGCGCACCCTCCGCCGGAGCGCCGCCTGCTCCTTCTGGAGCTTCTGGACGGCGGCGAGCCGGACCGCCCGCTGCGAGCGCGCGTCGAGGTAGTCGTGCAGGGGCCGGTAGTAGAGAAGGCCGACGAGCAGGAGCGCTCCGACGGCGAACCAGCGGCGTGTCATCGGTCCAGCGACGCGCCGGCGGCGCTTCTTCCTCGCAGCCATGCAGCCCGAGTTCTGCGGCGGCCGGCGCGGTCCTGCGGCTACTCGACGACGTCGACCTTGATCACGTTCGTCGTGCCCGGGATGTTGACCGCCGTTCCTGCGGTGGTCACGATCCGGTCGCCGCTCTCCACGAGCCCGGCCTCCCGCGCGGCGTCGACCGCGAGGCGCCACAGCTCCTCGACGTCCGAGGTCTCGGAGATCAGCAGCGGCGTCACGCCCCACTCGAGCGCGAGCTGGCGCATCGCCCAGTCGACGTGCGTGAGCGCGACGATCGGCCGGCGGGGTCTCAGCCGCGCGACCGCGTTCGCCGTCCGCCCCGTGAAAGTCGGGACGAGGATCGCCTTCGCCTGCAGCGCCTCGGCGAGGTCGCAGGCCGCGTTCGACATCGCCTGCCCGATCGTCGGGTTGTCGGTCGCCTGCGGCAGCTCGTGCCGGTAGTCGAGGCTCGGCTCGACTGCCCGCGCGATCCGGTCCATGTACGCGACCGCCTCGACCGGGTACTCGCCCACCGCCGTCTCGCCCGAGAGCATGACCGCGGAGGTGCCGTCGAGGACGGCGTTCGCCACGTCGCTCGCCTCCGCTCGGGTCGGCTCGGGCGAGTGCACCATCGTCTCGAGCATCTGGGTCGCCGTGATCACGGGCTTCCCGCGCTCGAGCGCCTTCTGGATGATCCGCTTCTGGACGAGCGGCACGAGCGCCGGCCCGATCTCGACGCCGAGGTCGCCGCGCGCGACCATCACGGCATCCGTCTCGGCGAGCACGTCGTCGAGCGCGTCGACCGCCTCGGACTTCTCGATCTTCGCGATCACGTGCGCGTGGGATCCCGCCTGGTCGAGCAGCGCACGGAGATCGCGCACGTCCGCGGGCGAGCGGATGAAGGAGAGCGCGACGAAGTCCACGCCGGTCTCGACGGCCCATTCGAGGTCTGCGAGGTCCTTGCGCGTGAGCGACGGGATCGGCACCGGCACGCCGGGGAGATTCACGCCCTTGTGCGAGCTCACGAGCCCGCCGACGACCACCGCGCACGTCGCGCGACCGCCCTGGACCGTGTCCACCCGGAGCCGGACGAGCCCGTCGTCGATCAGCACGTCGTGACCGGGCTCGAGTACGTCGCCAATCACCGCCGGCGCGATCGGGAGCTCGCCGTCCTTCGCCGCCTCCTCCGCGCAGACCTTGATGTGGTCGCCCCTGTGGAGGACGACCGGCTCCGCCAGCTCGCCGATGCGCAGCTTCGGCCCCTGGAGGTCGCCGATGAGCGCGATGGGGCGGCCGACCTCGGATGCGATCTCGCGCACGAGCCACGCCCGCTGGGAGTGATCGTCGTGCGTCCCGTGCGACAGGTTGAAGCGGACGGCGTCGACGCCGGCCTCGATCAGCGCACGCAGACGCTCCCGGGAGTCGGATGACGGCCCGAGCGTGGCCACGATCTTCGTGCGGCGGTCGATCGGCATACGTCTCAGGGTACTAACGCGACCGACGGGGAAACGCACCCCAGCCGGGGTACACCGCACTGTCACCAAGCTCCTCCTCGATCCGGAGCAGCTGGTTGTACTTCGCGACGCGGTCGCTCCTCGCGGGAGCGCCCGTCTTGATCTGGCCGGTGCCCAGCGCCACCGCGAGGTCCGCGATCGTCGCGTCCTCCGTCTCGCCCGACCGGTGCGACATGACCGCCGTGTAGCCGTTCGCCTGCGCGAGCCGTACGGCCTCGATCGTCTCAGTCAGCGTCCCGATCTGGTTCACCTTGACGAGGATCGAGTTGGCGACCCCGCGGTCGATTCCCTCTTGTAGCCGGCCGGTGTTCGTGACGAAGAGGTCGTCGCCGACGAGCTGCACGCGGTCGCCGAGCTGCTGCGTCTGCGCGAGCCACGAGTCCCAGTCGTCCTCGGCGGCGCCGTCTTCGATCGAGACGACGGGGTAGCGCTCCACGATCTCGGCCCAGAACCCCGGCATCTCGGCGCTCGACTTCTCGCGACCCTCGAAGCGATAGACGCCGTCGGAGAAGACCTCGCTCGTCGCCGGGTCGAGGGCGATCGCGACGCGGTCGCGGTGGCCTGCGCGCTCCGCCGCCTCGAGGATCAGTTCGATCGCCGTCTCGCTCGACTCGAGGTTCGGCGCGAAGCCGCCCTCGTCGCCGACGAGCGTCGACAGACCCTGCTCCTTGAGCAGCTTCTTCAGCGCGTGGTAGACCTCGATTCCGATCCGGAGGCCCTCCGAGAACGACTCGGCGCCGGCCGGCACGAGCATGAACTCCTGCAGGTCGATCGAGTTGTCGGCGTGCATGCCGCCGTTGATCACGTTCAGCATCGGCACGGGCAGCGTCGCGGCGCCCGCGCCGCCGAGGTGCCGGAAGAGCGAGACGCCGGCCTCGGCCGCGGCCGCCTTCGCGGTGGCGAGCGAGACGCCGAGGATCGCGTTCGCGCCGAGCCGGCCTTTGTTCGGAGTGCCGTCGAGCTCGATCAGGCGCCGGTCGAGCGCCTCCTGGTCCATGACGTCCAGCCCGCGGATCGCCTCCGCGATCTCGCCGTTGACGTTGTCCACCGCCCTGGAGACTCCCTTGCCGCCGAACGCGGGCCCGCCGTCGCGCAGCTCGACCGCCTCATGCACCCCGGTCGAGGCGCCGGACGGGACGATCGCCCGCCCGAGCTCGCCGGCGCGGACCTCGACCTCGACGGTCGGGTTGCCGCGAGAGTCGAAGACCTGGCGGGCGCGGGCCTCGGCGATCGAGCTCATTCCCTCTCCTTGGCGCGGTCGAAGTAGGAGTCCTGCCGCTCGAGCGGCAGCTCGCTCCAATTCTCCCCCACCTCGGCTGCGAGCTCCTCGGCGGCCTCGACCCGGCGCCGGAACCGCTGTGCCGCCCGCCGCAACTCGAGCTCGGGATCCACGTCGAGCCGGCGCGAGACGTTGACGGCGGCGAAGAGCACGTCGCCGAGCTCGTCGCCCGACGGCTCCTCCTCGAGCTCGCGCAGCTCGTCCGAGAGATCGGCCATTGCGCCGGCGAGATCCGGATACTCGAAGCCGACGGCCTTCGCCCGCTGCTGGATCTTGCGTGCATACAGCAGCCCGGGCAGTCCCTCCGCGACGTCGTGGAAGATCCCTTCGCGGCCCTCCTGCTCGCGCTTGATGCGCTCCCAGTTCGAGCGGACACGCTCGGCGGTCAGGGCCCCAGCGATGCCGGAGGCATCGCGGTCTTCCGGCCGGGCGTTGTCGGCTTCGCCGACGACGCTTCCAGCCTTCGCGTCGCCGAAGACGTGCGGGTGCCGGCGCACGAGCTTCTCGTGCACGCCGCGAGCGACCTGCGCGAGGTCACCCGCCCCTCGCTCCTCGAGCAGGAGCGCGAGGAAGTAGACCTGGAAGAGCAGGTCGCCGAGCTCGTCGAGCAGCTTCGCGTCGTCGCCCGCTAGCGCCGCGTCCGCGACCTCGTACGCCTCCTCGACCGTGTGCGGGACGATCGTCGCCGTCGTCTGCTCGCGATCCCACGGGCACTCGCGGCGCAATCGCTCCGTCAGGCTCTGCAGCTCGAGGAGGGCCTCGTCCAGGCCCTCCATATCAGCCGGTCGTGGTAGGCGCCGTGACGGCCGGAGCGGTGGTGGTTGCCGGCGCGTAGCCGTTCTGGAACGCGACCTTGCCCTGGTAGTCCTTCTTCAGCTTCGCGAGCCAGTTCGACCAGGCCACCTGCTTCTGCTGCTGGGCCAGGTTCGACTCGATCTGGGTCTCGACCTCCTTGAAGGTCTGCGTGTGGGAGGGCTTGACCGGGCCGAGCGCCTGGATGATGTGCCAGCCGTAGACACTGTGGACCGGCTGCGAGATCTCGTTCGTCTTGAGCGAGAACGACGCCTTGTCGAAGGGGGGCACCGTCTGCGAGCACGCACCGCTCGAGCCGCCGTGCGCGACGCAGAGCTTGCCGCCCTGCTTCGCGGAGGCGGTGTCCTTCGAGTACTTCTTGGCCAGGGTGGCGAAGCTCGCGCCGCCCTTCAGCTGCGACTCGATCTTGTTCGCGAGGCTCTTGCTGTTGACGAGGATGTGCCGCACCTCGCGCGTCTTCGGCGTCGTGAACGACGACTTGTTCTGGTCGTAGTACTTCTGCGCGGCGGACTTCGACACCTTGACGTTCGAGGTCACCTTGGCCTCGAGCTTCTCGCTCAGCAGCGTCGGCCGGAGGTTGTACTGCTCGAGGTCGGAAAGGGAGATGTCGTCCTTCTTCAAGGCCGCCTCGAGCTTCTTCTCGCTGTTGTGGTAGTACGACTTCCGGATCAGCGCGAGTCGGGCGTCGACGTCCTTCTGCGACACCGTCACGCCGAGCTTCTGGCCCGCCTCCTGCAGCTCCTCTTCCTGCACGAGGAAGCTGACGGCCTGGTCGCGGAGCTGCGTGTACGCGGGCGTACCCACCTTCGGCGCGGCCTGTCCCTGCGCCTTGTAGCGCGCGAAGGCCACGTTCATCAGTGAGTTGAAGGTCGTCTTCGTGATCGGCGTGGAGCCGACCTTGGCGACCGAGTCGTTGGGTACGGAGCCCGAGCCGCCCCCACCGCCGCATCCGGCGGCGAGCACTGCGACGAGCACGGCGAGCGAGGCAAGGAGAGGCAGACGAGTCTTCATTTCCATCCAGTGAGGTAGGTGTCGCGGGACAGCCGTGCGGCGGAGGGGGCTCAGGCCGCTCGGCGCGCGTCCAAGATAGCATCGACAAGCCCGACTGCCTGCGCGATTTCCTCCTGGCCGCGCATGCTTACTTCCTGCTTAGCCGAGACGTACACGGCCGTTTTCGCCCGGTCACGGAGCTCGCGTAGCTCGCCGGAGCCGAGCACGAGCCGGCCGACGGTGGCCTTCCCGCCCTGGAAGACGAGGTAGTCGGCGCCCAGCAGCGCGACCTTGATCTTCGCCTCCTGGATCCGGAACAGGTTCTCGACCGGCTCCGGGAGCGGCCCGTAGCGGTCCTCGAGCGCCGCCTGCAGCTCGCGGAGTTCGTCCTCGGTCTCGGCGAGCGCGAGCCGGCGGTGGACGTCGATCCGGAGCGCCTCCGCGTCCACGTAGGCGGCCGGGACGTAGGCGTCGACGCGAGCGTCGACCCGCACCGGGCGGGCCGCTATCCGCTTCTGGCCTTGCAGCTCGGCCACGGCCTCGTCGAGGAGCTCGACGTAGAGCTCGAACCCGACGGCGGCGACGTGGCCGGACTGCTCCGCGCCGAGCAGCTCCCCGGCGCCGCGGATCTCGAGGTCGCGCATCGCGATCGCGAACCCGGCGCCGAGCTCGGTGTGGTCGGCGAGCGTCGAGAGCCGGGCCCGCGCCTCCGGGGTCAGCTCGCGGGCGTCGGGGTAGAAGAGGTAGGCGAACGAGGTGGCGTCGGAGCGGCCCACCCGGCCGCGGATCTGGTAGAGCTGGGCGAGGCCGAGCATGTCGGCGCGCTCCACGACGAGCGTGTTCGCCTGCGGGATGTCGAGCCCCGACTCGATGATCGTGGTCGAGACGAGCACGTCGGCGTCGCCCCGCAGGAAGGCGTGCATCCGCTCCTCGAGCTCCTTCTCGCGCATCTGCCCGTGCGCGACGAGGAAGCGCAGCCCCGGACAGAGCTGCTGCAGCTGGGCGGCGCGCTCCTCGATGGTCTCGACGCGGTTGTGGAGGAAGAACGCCTGGCCCTCGCGCGCCCCCTCCCGCTCGAGCGCGAGCTTCACGAGCTCCTCGTCGTACTCGCCCACGGTCGTGCGGATCGGCCGCCGACCCTCGGGCGGGGTCTCGATGATCGAGATGTCGCGCATCCCGGCGAGCGAGAGGTGCAGGGTGCGCGGGATCGGCGTCGCGCTGAGGGTGAGCACGTCCACCTCGAGCCGCAGCGACTTGAGCAGCTCCTTCTGGGCGACGCCGAACCGCTGCTCCTCGTCGAGGACGACGAGCCCGAGCTCCTTCGGGATCACGTCGCGGCTGAGAACCCGGTGCGTGCCCACGAGCACGTCGACCTTGCCCGCGCTGAAGTCGGCGAGGATCGCCTTCGTCTGCTTCGGCGGCACGAAGCGGGAGACCATCTCGACGCGCACCGGGAAGTCGCGGAAGCGCTCGCGGAACGTGTTGAAGTGCTGCTCGGCAAGGATCGTGGTGGGCGCGAGGAGCAGCACCTGCCGTCCGTTCACGGCGACGGCGAACGCGGCCCGCACGGCGACCTCGGTCTTGCCGAAGCCGACGTCGCCGCACACCAGCCGGTCCATCGGCCGCGGGGTCTCGAGGTCCTCCTTGACCGCCTCGATCGCGTTTTCCTGATCCGGCGTCTCTCGGTACGGAAAACTTGCCTCGAGCTGCGGCAGCCACTCGCTCGAGAGGTCGTACGCGACGCCCTCCCGCGTCTGCCGCTGCGCGTAGAGCTGGATCAGGTCGCCGGCGAGCTCGCGCACGGACTCGCGCGCCCGCGACTTGAGCGTCTGCCACGCCTTGCCGCCGAGCTTCGAGAGCGCCGGCGCCGAGGCGTCGGCGCCGACGTAGCGCGAGACCTTGCCGAGCTGCTCGTGCGGGACGTAGAGCCGGTCCTCGCCGCGGAAGGCGAGCTGGAGGTAGTCGCGTGTGATCCCGGCGACGGTCTTCGTCTCGAAGCCGAGCAGCCGGCCGACGCCGTGATCCTCGTGCACGACGTAGTCGCCGGTGCGGAGGTCGGCGAACGACTGCAGCGCGCGGCCGCCGAGGCGGCGCTCGCGCGGCGCGCGGCGGCGGAAGACCTGGTGGTCGGGCAGGAGGACGAGACCGAGGTCGCGCCAGACGAAGCCGCGGCGGGCGGGCGCGACGGCGAAGAGGAGCTCGGGCTCCTCCGGCAGCTCCTCTCCGGACTCGAGCAGCCGCGCCTCGACCCGGCGCAGGAGGTTCTGCGTGCGGAGCGCCTCGCCACGATGCGCGAAGGCGACGACGACGCGCTGCCCCGAGCGCAGCAGCGCCGCGAGCTCGCTCTCCGCTTCGGCCAGACCCCGGGCGGCGATCGCGGGCCGCTGGGCCTCGAACGCGAACGGCTGGGACTGCGGGAACGGGTCGAGCTCCGTCGAGCCCGCGAGCGAGGGCGGATCGGCGAGACCGTCCTCCTCCCAGACGCGGCGCACGTCGTCCGGCTGGAAGACGAGGTCGGGCGGCCGCTGGAGCGGCGTCACGAGGTCGTCCGGAACCGGCGGCCGGACCGGCTCCTCCCCTTCCTCTGCAAGTAACAGACTGTTACTAAGTTCGACGGTGTCGGCGCGCCGCTCGGCCGCCGGGTACAGAGTCGCCTCCGCGACCGGGTGGAGGGCACGCTGGGTGAAGGGCGAGAAGGCGCGCACCGACTCGATCTCGTCGCCGAAGAACTCGACGCGGAACGGCTCGCGGCCCGTGGTCGGGAAGACGTCGACGAGGCCGCCGCGCACGGCGAACTGGCCCCGGTCGTCCACGCGCTCCACCCGCTCGTAGCCGGCGAGCGCGAGAGACTCGGCCAGCCCGTCGACACCGGGTTCGAGCCCGGGGCGGAGCTCGACCGGCTCGGCGCGCTCCGCCGCAGGGGGCAGCCCTTCGGCGAGCGCTCTCGCGGAGGCGCAGACGAGCCCGCCTCGCTCGAGCACGTGGAGCGCCCGCGCCCGCTCGCCGACGAGGTGCGGCGGCGGCGCGAGGCCCGACTCCCACGTCACGCCGCGGCTCGGCAGCAGGCCGACCGCCTCGTCGCCGAGGAACCACGCCGCGCCGTCGGCGGCGTCGCGCGCGTCCGCATCCTCCGGCAGCAGGACGACCAGGCCGCGCCCTAGCCGCTCGCGGAGCGAGGCGAGCAGGAGCGGCAGCGCCGCCTCCGAGACGCGAGCGCGCGTCGGCAGCGCATCGGCGAGCTCGACGAGACGCTCCTGCTCGACGAGCTCGCGGACGAAGGCGTGGAGTACGGGACGGTCCATGACGACGGACGGAACTTGCGTTCCGCGGGGGTCATGGTATTCATGGGCGCATGTGCCGGAACATCAAGACGCTCTACAACTTCGAGCCTGTCGCGACGACCGACGAGGTGCGTCTCGCCGCGGAGCAGTACGTGCGCAAGGTGAGCGGCTTCTCGAAGCCCTCACGCGCGAACGAGCACGCCTTCGCCCACGCGATCGACGAGATCGCCTCGGCGACGCAGCGCCTGCTCGACGCGCTCGTGACGACGGCGTCGCCGCGTGACCGCGAGGTCGAGGCGGAGCGGGCCCGCGCCCGCGCCGCGAAGCGCTTCGCCGCGGCGTAGGGGCGAACCAATGTCGGGGGTCGAACGGTTCGGACCGCTCAAAGAGCGTTCCTTCAGGCTGCTCTGGCTCGCCCGGACCGGGTCGTCGGCGGGGGACGCCCTCATCGGCGTCGCGCTCGCGTTCGCCGTGATCGGGATCCACGGGCACGCGCTCGACCTCGGCGTCGTCCTCGGAGCTCGCACGATCGCGCTCGGCACGTCCACGATCGCCGGCGGCGTCTGGGCCGACCGGCTGCCGCGTCGGGCGGTCATGGTCTCGGCCGACCTCCTTCGCTTCGGCACCGAGGCCGTGACGGCGGTGCTGCTCCTCGAAGGCACCGCCCAGGTGTGGCACCTCGTCGTGCTCCAGTCGGCGGCCGGGGTCGGCGCCGGCTTCTTCACCCCGGCGTCGACGGCACTCGTCCCACAGTGCGTCAGCGCGGGAAACCTGCAGAAGGCGAACGCGCTGCTCTCGACGTCCGAGAACGGGACGCGCATCTTCGGGCCCGTGGTCTCGGGCGCAATCGTCGCCGCCGCAGGGCCCGGCTGGTGCTTCGCGGTCGACGCGGCGAGCTTCCTCGTCAGCGCGTCGTTCGTCACCGCGATGCGCGTCGAGGCCCACGTGCGGCCCCTCACCCAGCGCTTCTGGCGGGACGTCGCCGACGGCTGGCACGAGGTGCGACGGCACCGCTGGCTCACGGCCGGCTTCCTTGGCTTCGCCCTCGGCAACGTCGGGATCGGGATCTACGTCGTGCTGGGGCCGTTCGTGGCCAACGCTCATCTCCACGGCAAGGTGGGATGGGGCTTGATCCTCGCCGCGATCCCGATCGGCGGCATCCTCGGCGGCGTGGTCGCCTACCGAATCCGGCCCGAGCACCCGGTGGCGAGCGCATTCGCGATCTGGTCGCTGTGCGCCGTTTTCCCGTTTGCGCTCGTCCGGCCGTTCCCGCTGCCCGTGGTGATGGTCGCGTCCGGGATTCTCGGCGCCTCCATCCTGATCGGGAACACCCTCTGGGAGACGGCGATGCAGCAGGAGGTGCGGCCCGACCGCCTCGCCCGCGTCGCTTCGATCGACGCGCTCCTCTCGATCGGCCTGATGCCGATCGGACAGGCCCTCGCCGGCGTCGCCGCAGCCGGGATCGGCAGGCCTTTGACCCTGCTGATCGCCGGCACGCTGATGTGCGTGCCGAACCTCGTCGTCGTCGCGCTCGTGCGGGAGGTGCGGAGCGTGCGGCGCCGGGAAGACCCGGAGCCGCAGCCCGCACTGTCAGCCCTCTAGTGCCGGCTTCCCCTCCGGCCGCCGCTCCTCGCCGATGAAGAGCGCCCGCCGCGTCCAGTGGGGGAGCCACCAGTTGGCGTTGCCGAGCAGGCGCATCAGCGCCGGCACGAGCAGAGCCCGGATCACGGTCGCGTCGAAGATGATCCCGGCCGCGAGACCGATCGCGAACTCCTTGATCTCGAAGCCCGGGCTCGACGAGAGCACGAGGAACGCGAACATCAGGATCAGCGCCGCGCTCGTGACGAGCTTCCCGGTCCGCGCGAGGCCGAGCTCGATCGCGCCCTCCGTGGACCCGGTCTCGTCGTACGCCTCGCGCATCCGCGTGAGCATGAAGACCTCGTAGTCCATCGAGAGCCCGAACAGGAACGCGAAGATCATCAATGGGATCCAGGCGGTGATCGCCTGCGTCGCCGTGATGTTCCAGAGCGACGAGCCGTGGCCCTCCTGGAAGATGAAGACGACGATCCCGAACGCGGCGCCGAGCGAGACGAGGTTGAGGAGCGCCGCCTTGATCGGCAGCACGATGGAGCGAAATGCGCGCGTCAGCAGGACGAGCGTCAGGACCAGCACGAACGCCAGCACGTACGGGAAGTTCCCGTAGATGGCGTGCACGAAGTCGCGATCG
Source organism: Gaiellaceae bacterium (assembly GCA_036490825.1). GTDB lineage: Bacteria > Actinomycetota > Thermoleophilia > Gaiellales > Gaiellaceae > Palsa-739. The sequence goes on along the minus strand of DASXDE010000099.1, from coordinate 8,891 downwards.
ACCGCGGGCACGCCGCCGAGCGTCGCGTCGGTTCCTCCCAGCACGTCGTTGACGCGGTCGATCGTCCCCTGGATCCCGGGCGCCGCGCCGTCGATCGTGGGAAATGCCTCGACGAGCGTGTCCTGGCCGCGGCGCCAGCCGGAGCCCGGTGGCACGGTCGCGCCCACGATGCCGGGGATCGTGCGCTCCTTTGCGGCGATCGCCTGGGCGTCGCCGCCGTGCTCGACGAGCGTCACGAACGGCTTCATCACGCCGGGCGAGATTCCCGCGTCTGCGAGCAGCGTCCGCCCAGCGATGGCCGTGCCGGTGCCGGGGAAGTTCTTCAGCTGCGACTCGTTCGGGTTCAGCTGCACGCCGAGCACGACGAGGACGGCCACGATCGCAGTGCCGACGGCCGCGACCGGCCACGGCCGCCGCAGGACGAAGCGAGCCCAGCGCCCCCAGGCCCCGTCCTCGGGGTGGCCGTGGTCGACGAAGCGCTTCGGTAGCACCCGCACGCTGTTGATCCGCTCGCCGAGTGTCGCGAGCAGGGCCGGCATCAGCGTGATCGCCGCGAGCACCGACACGGCCGGGATCAGCATCCCGCCGATCCCGATCGAGCGGATGAACGGCAGCGGCAGGATCACCATCGAGAGGAGGCCCACGGCGACGGTCGACCCGGAGACGATCACCGAGCGGCCGGCGTGGGTCATCGTCTCGACGAGCGCCGTCTCGACGTCCTCCCCCTCCCGCAGCTCGTCGCGGAAGCGGAAGATCATCAGCAGCGCGTAGTCGATCGCGACGCCGAGGCCCACGAGCGCGATCAGGAACTCGACGATGATCGAGACGTTCGTGATGTAGGTCAGCGCCCACACGAGCGTGAAGGTGTTGAGGATCGCGGCCGCGGCGACGGCGACCGGGATCAGGATCGCGGGCAGCGTGCCGAAGACGAAGAGGAGGATCACGACCGCGCCGAGGCCCCCGATCACCGCCTCGACGAGGACGTTCCCGCCGCCCCCGCCGTGCGTGCTCGCTTCCTCGAGCGGATCGTGGCCGGTCACCTGTACCCGAATGCCGGCAGGAAGCCCGCGGGCGGCGGCCGCGCGCATCGCCGCGGCGTGGCTCGTCGTGTCGAACTTCGCCACGCCGGGCGGATAGACCTCCTCGAAGGTCGTGTGCCGATCCTTGGAGACGTACATCAGGTCGTGCGTCGAGAACCACGAGCTCGTCCGCGCGCCTGGCATCGTCGCCGCCGCGCGTGCCATCGCAGCCTTGATGGCGCCGCTCTTCGTCGCGTCACCCGCCGTGTGGAAGACCACGACGTTCGGCGGCCGGACGCCGGTGCCGAACGCGTGCAGCGTGCGCTGGTTCGCCTCGTAGGCGGACTTCCCCGGGATCGAGAAGCTCTGGTACCAGCGCTTCGAGACCTGTCCTGAGGCGAACGCCCCGAAGAGCGTGAGGACGACCCAGGCGGCGATCACCTTGCGGCGATTCCGGGCAACCAGGTGAGCGAGTCTTCCGAGCAGGGTCGAGTCCGCCTGTTTCATGCCATCCCTTCCTTCGCTTCGCGCTTACTCGTTCAGTCGCTGAATCGTTCTGTAGCTGTAGCATATGGGTGTGCCCACGCGCAACCCGCAGGCGACAGAGCCGGTGACTCCGCCCTTTCGGAGCGTCGCCTTCATGCTCTCGAGCCTCGGCTACGCAGTCTCACGCCGGTTCCACGAGGTGCTCGAGCCGCTGGAGCTCGAGCCCGGCGAGTTCGCCCTCCTCCGCTCGGTCTCGGCGAACGAAGGAGAGTCGCAGAACGCGCTCGCCGAGCGGTTGCACATCTCGCCGAGCTGGATGGTCGCGATCGTCGACCAGCTCGAAAGGCGTGAGCTGCTCGAGCGCAGGCCCCACGCGCGCGACCGCCGCGTCCGCAACCTCCACCTGACCGCCGCCGGCAAGAAGCTCCTCAAACAGGCGGAGAGGCGCGCGCAGCAGTTCGATCGCGAGGTGACCGGCCGCCTGACGGAGACCGAGCGCCAGGAGTTGTTCGACCTCCTGCAGCGGGTCGCCGCCGGGCTCGAGCTGGAGCCCGGAGCGCATGCCGCGATACGCGAGCGCCGCTAGCGCCGCTTGACCTGGACTAGCGCCGGTTGACCTGGACCTGCGCGCGCTCGACGCCCTCGGCGTCGAGCGTCTCGACGGCGTCCGCGGCACGAGCGACGAGCGCTGCCGGGTCTTCGTGCGGCTCGAAGTTCGCGAGGACCCAGTCCGCGAGCGGGCGGGGGTCGCCGCGCTCGGGCCGGCCGACACCGACGCGGAGCCGCAGGAACTCCTGCGTCTTCAGGTGCTGCGCGATCGAGCGCAGGCCGTTGTGCCCCGCGAGGCCGCCACCCAGCCGGAGCTGGAGCCGGCCGAGCTCGAGATCGCTCTCATCGTGGACGACGAGGACCGCGTCGGGAGCGACCTTGAAGTACGCGGCCGCGGCGCCGACGGAGCGGCCCGATTCGTTCATGTACGTCTCCGGCCTGAGCAGCGCGAGCTTGTGACCGTCGAGCCGAATCTCCGCGATCCGCCCCGAGAACTTCGAGCGCCAGGAGCCGCCGTGCCGCCGCGCGAGCTCTTCCGCGACCATCGCGCCGACGTTGTGGCGGTTGCGCTCGTATTCGCGGCCCGGGTTGCCCAGTCCCACGACGAGCAGGTCGAGCGAGGAGCCGTGCCGGCGCGGCCAGAGGCGCACCGGAAAAACCTACCCCTCGACGGTGCCCTGGTCGCCGGCGGCGTCCGCCTCCGGCTCGGCCGGCTCGCCGGCAGCTCCTTCCGCAGCCTCGCCCTCGGCCCCCTCCTCGCCCTCGGCCGCCTCGGCCTCCAGCGCGGCGAGCTCCTCCTCGGTGGGCTCGGGCTCGACGACCTTGGTCGGCGCGGTGATCGTGGCGACGACCATCTCCGGATCGTCGAGGAACGCGACGCCCTCCGGCACTGCGAGATCCGAGATGCGGAGCGTCGCGCCGATCTCCATGCCTGAGACGTCGAGCTCGAGATGCTCCGGCACCTCGAGCGGCAGCGCCTCGACCGTCACCTCCCGCAGCGGCTGCGAGAGGACCCCGCCCTCGCGCACGCCCGGCGCGTCGTCGCCGCCGAGGAGCTGGACGGAGACGGAGGCGCTGATCGCCTTGTCGAGGCGGACCTCGTGCAGGTCGACGTGGGTGACGCCGCCGCGCACGGGATCGACCTGGTACTCCTTGAGAATCGACGCGTGCGTCTCTCCCTTGCCGCCGATCTCGACGTCGAGGATCGAGTGCAGGCCCCCGGCGCCGGTCAGCGCGCGCCGGAGCTCGCGCTCCTCGATGCTGATCGCGATCGGCTCGCCGTTGCCGTATAGGACGCCCGGCACGAGCCCCTCCTTGCGCAGGCGGCGCGACTCGGCGGAGCCGAGACCTTCGCGCTGGGCGACGACGAGCTTGGTGCGTTCTCCGGCCATTCCGGCGGCGGAGTGTAGCCAAGCCTCCTATGGCCGGTGGCGCATGCTGCGCGGGCCGCGGTACGGCTGCAGCGGCCACGGGGGCGGGTGCGAGAAGGACGCCGGCTTGATGTGACCGAGCACGCGCGTCGTGTAGCTGTGCCAGATCCGGGCCGGGAAGGAGCCGCCCTGCACCTCGATCCCGTGCACGTTCGACATCGACCGCGGCGGACCGGCTGCCGGTGGATCACGGCGGGGATCGCGCCGAGGTAGTAGCCGTTGCGGGCGTAGTCGACGGACGTCGTCGGTAGCGGCTTCACCGCGCGCCCCTCGAGCGAGCAGTCGTCGAGCGCGGCCCGCATTGCGTCGCCCGCGGCCACGGTGACGCCGACGAGCGTCGCGAGCCGGATGCTCTCCGTCTACGGTGACGGAGTGGACTTCGAGGCGCTTCTCGCGGGCTGGGACGGCGAGCACGCCGTCGTCCGCTACGACTCCGAGAGCGGCGCGTGGATCTTCGTCTGCCTCCATTCGACCCTGCGCGGGCCGGCCGGCGGCGGCACGCGCCTGCGCGTCTATCCCGCCCCGGCCGACGGGCTCGCGGACGCGATGCGCCTGTCGGGGGCGATGACGTGGAAGATGGCCGCCGCCGGAATGCCGCGCGGCGGCGGCAAGGCCGTGCTCGCGGTGCCGGAGCTGCCGGTGGGCGAGCCGCGCCGGCGACTGCTCCGCCGCTACGGCGAGCTCGTCGCCTCGCTCGGTGGGAGCTACCGGACTGCCGGCGACATGAACATCTCGCCGGAGGATCTCGACGTCGTCGCCGAGACCTGCCCCTGGGTCTACGGGACGACGAAGGGCGGCGGGAACAGCGGTCGCGGTACGGCGCGGGGCGGCCTGCACGCGATCCGTGCGACGGTCGAGCACCTCTTCGGGTCGCCGGACCTCGCCGGCCGCAGCGTCCTCGTGCAGGGCGCCGGCTCGGTCGGCGCGGTCCTGGCTCGTGAGCTCGCGGAGGCCGGCGCCCGCGTCGTGGTCAGCGACGTCGAGGAGGCGCGCGCCGCCGCCACCGGCTACGAGACGGTGCCGCCCGACCGCGTGCTCGAGACGGAGGTGGACGTCTACTCGCCGTGCGCCGTCGGCGGTACGCTCAACGAAGGCTCGATCCCAGGCCTCGCCTGCCGCGCCGTCGTCGGCTGCGCGAACAACCAGCTCGCCGAGCCCGAGGATGCCGAGCGCCTGCGCGAGCGCGGCATCCTCTACGCGCCGGACTTCGTGGTCAACGCCGGCGGCATCATCCAGCTGATCGGCCTCGAGGACGAGGGCTGGGACGAGCCGCAGCTCGAGGCCGGCCTCGCCGGGATCGGCGCCACGCTCCGGACGCTCTTCGCCGAAGCCGACGCCGAGGGGGTCACCCCGGCCGAGGCCGCGGACAGGCTCGTCCGCCGGCGCCTCGCCGAGGCGCGACCGGAAACCTAGAAGAGCTGGTTCTCCCCGCCGAAGATCGCCGAGACCGAGTCGTCGGCGAAGACGTTCATGATCGCCTCGGCCAGCAGGCCCGAGACGCTGAGGACCGTCATGTTGTCGGGGCGCTTGCGCGGGTCGACCGGGATGCTGTCAGTGACGACGATGCGATCGATCTCCGAGTTGCCCAGCCGCTCGAGCGCCTCGCTCGAGAAGAGCGCGTGGGTCACGAAGACGTTCACCTCGGTCGCCCCGTGCTCCTTCAGCGCCTGCGCGCCGGCGATGAGCGTGCTGCCGGTCGTCGAGACGTCGTCGCCCACGATCGCGATCCTGTCGCGAACCTTGCCGGTGACCTCCGTCACCTCGACCACGTCGGCCGCGACCCGCATCTTGTGCATGATCGCGAAGCTCGCCTCGATCATCTCCGCGAAACGAACGGCGTGCTTCGCGCGACCCGCGTCGGGTGCGACGGCGACGACGCCGTCCCCGGTCAGCCCGAGGTCGCGAAAGTGCGTCGCGAACAGCTGCAGCGCGGTCATGTGGTCGACCGGGATCGTGAAGAAGCCCTGGATCTGGCCGGCGTGAAGGTCCATCGTGAGCACGCGGTCGACGCCCGCGAGCTGGAGCATGTCGGCGACGAGTCGGGCCGAGATCGGCTCCCGCGGCTTCGCCTTCCGGTCCTGCCGGGAGTACGGGAACCACGGGATCACGGCCGTGATGCGCTTGGCCGACGCGAGCTTCGCCGCCTGGATCATGAGGACGAGCTCCATCAGGTTCTTGTCCACGGGCGGGCAGCCGGTCTGGACGATGAACACGTCGGCGCCGCGGATCGACTCGAGGTAGCGGCAGTACGTCTCGTCGTTCGGGAACGTGCTGAGCTCGACGTCGCCGAGCTCGACCCCGAGCTTCTGGGCCATCGCTGCGGCCAGCTCCGGGTGGGAGCGGCCGGAGAAGACCATCAGCCGTTTCTCGGGCCCGCGCACGATGTAGTGCTGCGGCGAAGGGTCGCTCACCACGACGCCCCCCTCCAGGCCCGGCAGGGCCAGTTCAGTCGCCGTCGGGGTTTCCATGCTCGTCGTAGACCCACCCTTCTTTGGTGACCTGGCGCGGAGCGAACCCGGCGAGCGAACCGGGGGGCACATTCTCCGTGATGACCGCTCCAGGCGCAATCCAAGAGTCGTCGCCGATCTCGACGGGGGCAACGAACGTATTGTCGACCCCGGTCCTGACGTTGCTCCCGATCCGCGTGCGCTTCTTGGGCTCGCCCGGGACGTGGCTGAAGTTCGCGGTGACGTTGCCGGCCGCGACGTTCGTCCCCTCCCCGACCTCGGCGTCGCCGACGTACGAGAGGTGCGGGATCTTCGCGCCGGCGCCGAGCGCGGTGTTCTTGACCTCGACGAAGGTGCCGACCTTGGCGTCCTGGCCGATCACGCTGACCGGACGGACGTAGGCGAACGGCCCGATCTCGGCGCCGCTCTCGATCCGGACGCCGCCGCGGATCACCGTGTACGGGTGCACCACGACGTCGGGCTCGATCTGCACGCCTGCCTCGATCCAGGTCGACGCCGGGTCGACGATCGTCACGCCGGCGAGCATATGCGCCTCGTTGATCCGGTCGCGCAGAGACGCGGCCGCGAGCGCGAGCTCGGCGCGGGTGTTCACTCCCTCGGCCTCGAGCGGATCCGCTGCGAGCTCGACCGCGCAGGACTCGCCGTCGGCCACGAGCAGCCCCAGCGTGTCGGTCACGTATAGCTCGCCCTGGGCGTTGTGGGCGTCGAGCCGCTCGAGCGCCGGCCACAGCTTCTCGGCGCGGAAGACGTAGATGCCGGAGTTGACCTCGCGGAGCGCGAGCTCCTCGGGCGAGGCGTCCGCGGCCTCCACGATGCGGGCGAGCCGGCCGTCACCGCCCCGGACGATCCGCCCGTAGGCGCCCGCCTCCGCGGGCTCGAACGAGAGGACGGTCGCCGCCGCGGCGGCCGAGCGATGCTTGTCGACGAGCGCCCGGATCGTCTCGGCCCTGAGCGCCGGGACGTCGCCGTTGAGGACGAGAACGTCGCCCTGGAAGCCTTCGAGCGCCGCCCGTGCGCAGCGGACGGCGTCGCCGGTGCCGAGCGGCTGCTCCTGCACGACGACCTCGACGTCCTCGAGCAGGTCGCTCGTCTGCGGCGACGCGACGACGACGAGCCGCTCGACGCCCGCGTCCCGCGCCGCGTCGACGACCCAGTCGACCATCCGCCGGCCGAGCAGCGGGTGCAGGTGCTTCGGCGTCGCGCTCTTCATGCGCGTGCCGATTCCGGCGGCCATCACGACTGCTGCGAGCTTGTCTGCCATGTCAGTAAGAGGTGGCTGGGGCGCCAGGATTCGAACCTGGGATCACGGGACCAAAACCCGTTGCCTTACCACTTGGCTACGCCCCAGGGCGGATGGCGATTCTACCGGCGGTCGAGGAGGAGCAGGCCCAGGGCGACGAGCGCGAAGATCACGAGCAGGACGATCAGCGCGCCGAGCAGGATGTAGCCCGCGGCAACGAGGATCGTGGCGCCGAGCTGCGAGGCGGCGAGCAGCCACGTGACCTGGTGCAGGAACGTAGAGCTCGTTCGCTCCTTCGTGTAGCGGTAGAGCATCAGGCAGGCGAACGCGATCACACCGAGCACGGCGATCGTCCCGATGTGCAGGCCGTGCGTCACCCAGGCGAGGAGCCCCTCGACGACAGCAACCCAGAGGACGATGCGGAACCGGTGCCGGTGATACCAGCCGGTCTGTTCGCGCGAGCCTTCGATCGCGTGCGAGCCGTTGCCCAGCACGGCGTCAACCGTACCACGCAGGAGCTACGAGCCAGGTCCGCCCGAGCCGACGCAATACGCGTCGGGCGGCCTCGGCGTCGCTGCGCTGGTGGAAGAGCCCGTACAGGGCGGGGCCGGCACCGGAGACGTCTGCGCGGAAGGCGCCGACCTCGCGAATCGCCTCGGCGAGCGGCGAGCTCGCGAGATCGTTCGGCGGTAGCGCGGCGAGATCGCGCGGCCGTTCGATCTCGCCGAGCCTGTCGAGCAGCACGCCGCGCCGCTCGGCGAAGCCCTCCGCCCCGTGCCGGGTGTCGAAGGCCGCATAGACGTCGGCCGTCGAGGTCTTCGCGCCGTCCCGCGGGAGGAGGACGAGGACCCAGAAGTCCTGCGGCAGGTCGAGCGGCTCGAGCTCGCCCCCGTCGCCCGAGCCGAGCTGCGGGCCGTCCGCGAGGAAGAACGGGACGTCCGCGCCGAGCGCCGCGGCGATCCGCAGTAGCTCCTCGCCGGGGAGCGGCTCGTCCAGCGTCCCGTTGGCGAGGCGGAGCGCCGTCGCCGCGTCCGAGCTGCCGCCGCCGAGGCCGGCTGCGACCGGGATCTTCTTCTCGATCCGGACGCGCCATCGCGGCTCGGCTCCCGCGGCCCGCGCGAGCTCGCGAAGCGCCTTGCCGACGAGCGTGTCGCCCTCGAAGCCGTCGACCCGGAGCTCCGGCGCGTCGTCGAGCTCGATCCGGTCGACGAGGTCGATCCGCTGCAGGACGGTCAGGACCTCGTGCTTGCGGTCGTCGCGCGGCGGCCCGACGACGAGCGCGAGATTTACCTTGGCCGGCGCGGGGGCTCGTTTTCCCATAGCCATTGAGCGAGTTCGACGAATTGTTCAGGCCTCAGCATCTCGGCGCGCACGTCCGGATTGCACCCCATCTCGACGAGGTACGCCCGAACTGTCTCGCGCTCGACCAGCTCCGTGAGCTCCAGCGAGTTCCCGATCGTCTTGCGACGGTGCGCAAACGCGCCGGACACGAGCTTCTTCACATCCGCGAAGTTCGGCAGCGGCGGCTTTCTCTTGAACGCGACGAGCGCCGAGTCGACGTTCGGCGGAGGCCGGAAGACCGACCGGGAGACCGCGTGGAAGCCGGTGCGGAGGGCGGCGAGCTGGACGAGCACCGAGACCGCGCCGTACTCCTTGGTGCGCGGCTCGGCGAAGAAGCGCTCGGCGACCTCCCGTTGCA
>DASXDE010000098.1:0-10169 GCA_036490825.1 Gaiellaceae bacterium | reverse complement strand
GCGACGAGCACGAGTGGCCCGAAGCGCGGGTCGCGCCGGGCGCCGGCGAGCAGCTCTAAGCCTCCGGTCACATGCGCTTCGATCGAGAGCGACTCGGGAGCCAGCCGCGCCGAGACGTCGTCCAGCGCCGCCTCGAGCTCGCCCTCGTCGCGGAGACCGAGGACGACACCGCCCGCATCGGATTTGTGCAGGAGCCCGAGCGCCTTGAGCACGACCGGGTAGCCCAGCTCGCCGGCCGCGGCGAGCGCCTCTTCACGGGTGCCCACCGTCCTCGCCGCGCCGAACGGAACGCCTGCCTCGGCCAGCGCCGCCCGCGCGGCCGGATAGCGCGCGTCGGCCAGCGGCGGCGCCGCGACCGGAAGCGCCGGCAGGGGCGGCGGCGCGAAAGCGGCGGCGGCGATCAGCGTCGCGACCGCGTCGACCGCGGACTCGATCGCCTGGTAGACCGGGACGCCGGAAGTGCGCAGCGCCCGCGCCGCCGGCGTGTCCCAGTGCATCGTGTGGACGACGAGGGGCTTGCCGCTCGCGGCGGCCGCCTCGGCGAGCAGCCCCGCGACCGCCAGCTCGGGCTCGCGCAGCTCCTCGGCCAGGCTGCCGTAGCCGCCGAAGTAGGCGGAGAAGAGGACGGCATCCACGTCCTCGGCCTCGAGCAGCGCGCGAGTCGAGCGCGCGAAGCTGAAGACGTCCTGCTCCCCCGCGCCGGCGAGGTCGACGGGATTCGCGGTCGAAGCGGTCCGCGGCAGAAGCCCCCGCAACGCCGCCTGCGTCGGCTCCGAAAGGACCAACAGCTCGATCCCGCGCTCGCCGAGCAGGTCGCCCGCGATCGCGCCGTATCCGCCGCCGTCGCCGACGACCGCGACCCGCCGCCCCCGCGGCCGGTGCGGCGAGAGCAACGCGTGCGCCGCGTCCACCAGCCGGTGCGGCGTGTCGACGAGGTGGATCCCGCCGGCGCGGCACGCCGCCTCGACCGCCTCGCGGCCGCTCGTGAGCGCACCCGTGTGCGAGCGCGCCGCGCGCCGGCCCGCCTCGCTGCTCCCGACCGTCAGGAGGACGACCGGCTTGCCCGCCGTCCGCGCCGCCTCGACGAACGCGCGCCCGTCCCCGAAGTCCTCGCAATAGACGCCGATCACACGCGTCCCCTCGTGCTCGGCGAGAGCGGCGACGAGCTCGGTGGCGGCGACGTCGGCCTGGTTCCCGATCGAGACTGCCCGCGAGAAGCCGAGGCCGACGTCCTCGAGCAGGAGCGCGATCTCGAGCAGGACGTTGCCGCTCTGCGAGACGAAGCCGACCGGGCCCGCCGGCAACGGCGTCGACGCGAGCTGGAGCTCGGCGGCGCCGTCGAAGAGGCCGAGGCAGTTCGGCCCGACGAGGGCCGCGCCCGCCGCGCGCACGCGCGCGACGAGCGCCCGCTCCCGCGCGGCGCCCTCCTCCCCGAGCTCGGCGAAGCCCGCCGCGATCGCGACGAGGGCCCGTGCGCCCGCCGCGAGCGAGTCCTCCACCGCCTGCTCGAGCCCGTCCGCCGGAACGCTGAGGACGACGAGCTCCGGCGCCTCCGGCAGCTCCGAGAGCGAGCGGTGCACCGGCAGGCCGTGTACCTCGCCGCCGTTGCGGCCGACGAGATAGACGCGCCGCCGGTGCGAGCCGGACGCAGCGTCGCGTGCGAACCAGTAGCCCCACTTCGCCGGGTCGGCCGAGACGCCGACGATCGCGAGCGACTCCGGCTCGAAGAGCGGCGTGAGGTCGCGCGTCACCGGACGCCGATCGAGCGGCCCGCGCGTTCCGGTCGCGGCAGCTCGGCGTGCCGCTGCGTCAGCTCGGCCACCCGCCCGCACACCGGCTCACGCGCCGGGGCCGCGCGCCCGCTCCCGGCGTCGACGTGGAGCAGCATCTGCTCGGCGGTCGCGAGTGGGTCGGCTTCACCCTGGCGCAGGAGGACGTGGAAGACGTGCAGCCGCTTCTCGTCCGAGTCGAGGATCTGTGTCGTCACGTGGACGCGGTCGCCGGCCTCCAGCCGGCGCAGGTGCGAGATGTGCGTCTCGACCGTGAAGAAGCTGCCCCCGCCCGCGAGGTAGCCGGCGTCGACGCCGAGCGCGGCGAGAAGCGCGTCCGTCGCGTCGGCGAAGAGCTGGAGATACCGGCTCTCGTGGACGTGGCCGTTGTAGTCGACCCACTCCGGCGGGACCGTCCGCACCGAAGCCGCCGGAGCCGCGCCGAGCAACTCGCGCTCCCACGCCGCGAGCGTCGCGCCGGCGCCGGTCTCCTCGGCGCGGAGGGCCTGCAGGAGCCGGACGAGCACCCGGTCGCGCAGCTGCTCGAGCTCGCGGGCCGACCGGCCGTCCGCCTGCGCGTCCGACTGCGCGGCGATGGTCTCCACGAGCTCCTCGGTCAGCTCGGGGACGTCGGTCAGGTGCGTCCACGGCCACTCGAGCGCCGGCCCGAACTGGCGGAGGAAGTGGCGCATGCCCTCGTCCCCGCCTGCGATGCGGTACGTGAGGAAGGTGCCCATGAACGCCCAGCGCAGCCCGGCGCCGAAGCGGATCGCGTCGTCGACCTCCTCGACCGTCGCCACGCCGTCGTTGACGAGCCAGAGGGCCTCGCGCCAGAGCGCCTCGAGCAGCCGGTCGGCCACGAAGCCGTCGATCTCGCTGCGCACGACGAGCGGGTGCATCCCGACCGAGCGGAACAGCGCCGCCGCGCGCTCGACCGTCTCCGCCGAGGTGCTCTCACCCGCGCAGAGCTCGACGAGCGGCAGCAGGTAGACCGGGTTGAACGGATGCGCGACGCAGAACCGCTCTGGCCGCGCCATCTCCGCCTGCAACTCGCTCGGCCGCAGCCCCGAGGTCGAGGAGCAGACGAGCGCATCGGGCGGCGCCGCGCGGTCGGCCTGCGCCAGCAGCCGCTGCTTCAGCTCGACCCGCTCCGGCGCCGACTCCTGGACGAGCTCCGCGCCGGCGACCGCCGCCTCGACCGAGTCGACGACCCACAGCTCGCCCTCCGGCGGCAGCGGCGCGAGCGTCAGCTGCTCGAACGCGGCCCGCGCGTCCTGCAGCACCGCCGTCGCGCGGGTGCAGGCCTCCGGCGCGGGGTCGAAGAGGCGGACGTCGCAGCCGTTGAGCGCGAAGCGGGCGGCCCAGCCGGCGCCGATCACGCCGCCGCCCAGCAGCGCGACGGTCCCCGGCCTAGTGGACACCGACCCGCAGGGCGAGCTTCTCGCGTACCTCGTCCGGGCCGAGCACGCGCACGTTGATGCGCTCGAGGATCTCGACTGCCTGCGCGACGAGCTCGCCGTTCGTCGCGAGCCGCCCGCGCGAGAGGTAGAGGTTGTCCTCGAGTCCGACGCGAACGTTTGCGCCGACGAGCGGCGCGAGCGCGACGAACGGCAGCTCCATCCGCCCGATCGAGAACGCCGAGTAGACGGCGTTCTCGGGCAGCCGGTTGACCATCGCGAGCACGGTGCCGAGGTCGTCGGGCGCGCCGTACGGGATGCCGGTGCAGAGCTGGACAAGGGGCGGATCCTCGATCAGGCCGTCCCGGATCAGCTCGTGGACGAAGACGAGATGCCCGGTGTCGAAAACCTCGAGCTCGGGTCGCACGCCGAGCTCGCGGACCCGCGCCGCCATCGCGCGCAGCATCCCCGGCGTGTTGACCATCACGTAGTCGCCGCCGGCGGCGAAGTTCATCGTCCCGCAGTCGAGCGTGCAGATCTCGGGCCGCAGCTCCTCGACGTGGGCGAGTCGCTCGGCCGCGCCGGCCATGTCCGTTCCCGTCTCGTCCGGCGGGAGCGGGGCGTCCTCGCCGCCCAGTACGAGGTCGCCGCCCATGCCCGCGGTGAGGTTGAGGACGACGTCGACGTCCGAGGCGCGGATCCGCTCGACCACCGCACGGTAGAGCGCGGGATCGCGGGCTCCGCGGCCCGTGTCGGGATCGCGGACGTGGATGTGAGCGACGGCCGCGCCCGCGCGGGCCGCCTCGATCGCGGCATCGGCGATCTGCTCCGGCGTGACGGGGACGTGCTCGCTGCGCCCGACCGTGTCTCCGGCTCCGGTCACCGCACACGTCACGAAAACTTCCCAATTCACGGCGTCCTCCGTTCGATATGCGAACCGCCGTTGCACATCCTGCGATGGGCGTAGCATAATCGAGCGGATTCCGATGGTGCAAAGCGCCCCCCCGCCCACGACCGGCCTCGACGCGCTCCGTGCCGCCGCGCGCGCCTTCGCGCGGGACGAGATGCGGCCGGTGGCGCTCCGGTACGACGAGACGGAGGAGTACCCGGCCGACGTCCTGCAGCGCGCCGCGGCGCTCGGCCTCACGAGTTACGACCTGCCCGCGGAGTACGGCGGCGGCGGGGTCGAGAGCCTCCGCGATCGCTGCGAGGTGATCGAGGAGCTGGCGTGGGGCGACTCGCCGATCTTCTGGGTGATCGCGCAGGGCGGCTTCTTCGCCGCGCCGCTGCTCGCGCTCGGGTCGGAGGAGCAGAAGCGACGCTGGCTGCCGCCGCTCTGCGGTCCCGAGCCGCCTGCCTGTGCCGTCGCGATCACCGAGCCGGAGCACGGCTCCGACGCCGCTGCGATCGAGACGACGGCCGTACGCCGCGACGGCGGGTACGTCCTCGACGGGCGTAAGAAGTTCATCGGCAACGGCGACGTCGCCGAGCTGTGCATCGTCTTCGCCACCGTCGATCCCGGCAGCCGCTCGCGTGGCATCACGGCGTTCGTCGTCGAGCACGGCGACGACGGCTTCGTCCGCGGCCCGCGCCTGCCGAAGATGGGCAGCCGCTGCTTCCCCGCCGCCGAGGTTGCCTTCGAGGACTGCTTCGTCCCCGAGGACCGGCGCCTCGGCGCCGAGGGCGAGGGCTTTCGCGGGCTGATGTGGGTGTTCGACGTCGCACGCGTGCAGCTCGCGGCCGGCTCGGTCGGGCTCGGGCGCGCGGCGCTCGAGCTGGCCGTGGACCATGCGAAGGAGCGCGAGGCGTTCGGCCGGCCGATCCACGAGTTCCAGGCCGTCTCGTTCCGGCTCGCCGACGCGAAGCTGAAGCTCGACCAGGCGCGCCTCGCCACGCACCACGCGGCGGAGCTCGCCGACGCGGGACAGCCCTTCTCCACCGAGGCCGCGATGGCCAAGCTCGCCGCGTCCGAGGCGTCCGTCTTCGCCACGTCGGCGGCCGTGCTGACGCTCGGCGGCGCCGGCTACATCCGCGACTCGCTCGCGCAGAAGTGGTACCGCGATGCGAAGCTGGACGAGATCTGGGACGGGACGAGCGACATCATGCGGCTCCTGATCGCAAGGAGCCTGTTCGCGTGAGCCGCGACGCGCGCTACGACGTCCTCTTCGAGCCGGTCCGGCTCGGGCCGGTCACCGCGCGCAACCGCTTCTTCCAGGTGCCGCACTGCAACGGCATGGGCCACCGCGACCCGACCGCCCACGCCGTGATGCGCGGCGTCAAGGCCGAGGGCGGCTGGGCCGTGGTCTGCACCGAGGAGGTCGAGATCCACCCCACCTCGGACACCGGCGGCTACATCGAAGGCCGCCTCTGGGACGACGCCGACATCCCCGCGCACGAGCGGCTCGTCGAGCAGGTGCACGCGCACGGCTCGCTCGCCGGGATCGAGTTCGTGCACAACGGCATGGTCAGCGCGAACCTCTACGGGCGGATCCCGCCGCTCGGCCCCTCGCATCTGCCGGTCGGCGGCTTCGACCCGATTCAGGCGCGCGCGATGAGCCGCGAGGACATCGACGACCTCCGGCGGCGCCACCGCCAGGCGGTTCAGCGCTCCCTCCGCGCCGGCTACGACCTCGTCTACGTCTACGCGGCGCACGGGCTGTCCACCCTCCAGCACTTCCTCTCCCGCCGCTTCAACCTGCGCGACGACGAGTACGGAGGGACGCTCGAGAACCGCGCGCGCCTCCTCCGCGAGGTGCTCGAGGACACGCTCGAGGAATGCGAGGGCCGCGCGGCGGTCGCGTGCCGGCTGGTGGTCGACGAGCTGCTCGGCGAGGAGGGGCTCGAGCGCCCCGAGCTGGAGCAGCTCTTCGCGCTGGTTGGCGAGCTCCCCGACCTGTGGGACGTGATGGTCGGCTTCTGGCCCGACGACTCGCGCACTTCGCGCTTCGCACACGAGGCCTGGACGGAGGAGCACTTTCGCGGGCTCAAGGAGCTCACGTCCAAGCCGGTCGTCGGCATCGGCTGGCTGACCTCGCCGGACACGATGGTGCGCCTGATCCAGGACGGCGTGCTCGACCTGATCGGCGCGGCGCGCCCCTCGATCGCCGACCCGTTCCTGCCCCTCAAGGTCGAGGAGGGACGGCTCGAGGACATCCGCGAGTGCATCGGCTGCAACATCTGCGTGACGGGCGACTGGACGATGACGCCGATCCGCTGCACCCAGAACCCCTCCATGGGCGAGGAGTGGCGGCGCGGCTGGCACCCCGAGCGCTTCCGGCCTGCCGGCTCCGACTCGAAGGTGCTCGTGGTGGGCGGTGGGCCGGCGGGGCTCGAGGCGGCGATGGCGCTTGGCAAGCGCGGCTACGAGGTCGTGCTCGCGGAGGCGAGCCGGGAGCTCGGCGGGCGCGTCCTGCTGGAGGCGGGGCTCCCGGGGCTCGCCGCCTGGATCCGCGTCGCCGACTACCGCCGCGTGCAGCTCGCGAAGCTGTCGAACGTCGAGCTCGCGCTCGAGAGCGAGGTGACCGCCGACGAGGTGCGCGGCTACGGCTTCGACCACGTCGCGGTCGCGACCGGCGCCCGCTGGCGCGCCGACGGCGTCGGGCGCTACCACACGCGACCGCCCCTCCTGGACTCCGCCGTCGAGACGCTGACGCCCGACGGCCTGATGGCGGGCTCCCGGCCGGCAGGCGAGCGGATCGTCCTCTTCGACGACGACCACTACTACCTCGGCGGCGTCCTCGCCGAGCTGCTCGCGACCGAGGGGAAGCGCGTCACGCTCGTCACGACGGCGCCGCGCGTGTCGGAGTGGAGCGTGAACACGATGGAGCACGCGCGGATCCACCGGCGGCTCGTCGAGGCCGGCGTCGAGCTCGCGACCGCGCAGGCGCTCGTCGCGGTCGAGGGCGGAACGGCGCGCCTCGTCGACGTCTACACCGCCCGCGAGCGCGAGCTGCCGCTCGACGGCCTCGTCCTCGTCACCGCGCGCCTCCCGAACGACGGGCTCGCCCTCGAGCTCGGCGCGACCGCGATCGGCGACGCGTACGCGCCCGGCACGATCGCGACCGCGGTCTGGGACGGGCGCCGTTACGCCGAGGAGCTGGACGGCGAGCCGCACGGCGACGCGGTGCCATTCCGCCGCGAGGTGGCCGAGCTGGCGCCGCTCCGCGAGGAGGTGCCGGTGCGATGAGCGCGACCGAGTCCCGCGCGAAGACGATCCAGTCGGTCGACCGCGCAGCGGCGCTGATCAAGGCGATCGCCGACAGCCCACACAGCCCGACCGTGAACGAGCTCGCGACCATGTGCGGGCTGAACCGGAGCACGACCTGGCGGCTGCTCGCGACCCTCGACAGCCACGGCCTGATCGAGCGCGACCCGGTCAGCCAGCGGTACAGCCTCGGCTATGCGTTCCTGCGGATCGCCGCCGGCGCCGACGTCGACCCGCTCGTGCGCCGCGGCCGGCCCGTCCTCGAGCAGCTCGCGCGCGACACGGGCGAGGCGACCAACCTCGCGGTCGCGCGACGCTTCAGCCTCGTCTACGTCGACCAGGTCGACCCGCCGCACGTGATGGCGCCGAACTGGTTCGGGCGCACCGTGCCGCTGCACGCCACCTCGACCGGCAAGGCGTATCTCGCCTTCCTGCCGGAGGAGGAGCAGGAGGCGGTGCTGCCGCGCCGCCTCGAGCGGCACACGGCGACCACCGTCACCGACCGGCGCAGCCTCGGCGAGGAGCTCGCGGCCGTGCGCCGGGACGGCTACGCGGTCTGCGTCGGCGAGCTCGAGGAGTCCCTCTTCGGCGCCTCGGCGCCCGTGCTCTCGGAGCAGGGACGGCCGGTGGCGATCGTCAGCGTCTGGGGCACGGAGCACCGTCTGCCCCGCGAGCGGCTGCCGGAGGTGGGCCGCCGCGCCGTCGAGGCCGCCGGCGAGCTGAAAGAGTTGCTGCGATGAGCGTCGTCGAGGTCGCGCGCGAGGGCGAGGTCGCGGTCCTCCGCCTCAACCGGCCCGAGAAGCTGAACGCGATCTCGACCGAGGTCGAGCGTGCGCTGCACGAGGCGCTCGCCTCGGAGGACTTGCGGTCGAGCGGCGCCGTCGTCGTCACCGGCGCGGGCCGCGCCTTCTCTGCGGGGGCGGACATCTCCGAGTTCGAGGGCCGCTCGCCCGAGGACGTGCTGCGCTACTACCACGAGACGGGCGGCGTCTACGAGGAGCTCGCGACGCTGCCGCAGCCGACGGTCGCCGCGATCCACGGCTACTGCCTCGGCGGCGCATTCGAGCTCGCGGTGGCGCTCGACTTCCGGATCGCCGACGGGACCGCCGTCTTCGGCTTCCCGGAGGTGACTCTCGGGATCCTCGCGAGCTCCGGCGGGCTGCACCGCGTCACGCGGCTGCTCGGACCGGCGCGCGCGAAGGAGCTGTTCCTCCTCGCGGAGCGCTTCGGCGCGGACGAGGCGCGGCGGGCGGGCGCCGTCACGGAGGTCGTCGCACCGGGGAAGGCGTACGAGCGGGCGCTCGAGGTCGCGGCCCGCCTGGCAGCGCTGCCGCGCGACGCAGTCGCCGTGACGAAGCAGGCGATCGACGCGGCGAGCCACTCCCCGCGCGAGGCGGCGCTGCTGATCGAGCGGCTCGCGTACGCGGCGCTCGCGCAGACGCAGGCCGCGCGCGACGCCGCCGCCGGCTTCGGGAGCTGACATGACCCACGAGAAAGAGATCGAGATCCGCTGGCGCGACCTCGACGCCTTCAACCACGTCAACCACGTCGTCTTCCTCACGTACCTCGAGGAGGTGCGCGACGAGTGGCTGGGCCGCGTGCTCGAGGACCCTGCGCTGGTCTGGGGCTACGTGATGGCGCGGGTCGAGATCGACTACCGGCGCGAGTTGACCCTCGAGGACGACGCGATCGTCGCGCGGTGCTCGCTGGAGCGGCTGGGGACGAAGAGCGTCACGACGCACGAGTCGGTCCTCACCCGCGGCGGGGAGACGGCAGCCGAGGCAAGCGCGGTGCTCGTCGCGCGCGACGAGAAGACCGGCCGCTCGCGCGTCATCTCGGAGAAGGAGCGCGCCGCCTTCGAACGGGCGGCCGTCACGACGTAGACGCTCTCGCGTCGGCCATCGAGCGGGCATCGGACGTAAGGACGCTCGCCCAGCCGACGACCGTTACGCTCGACGCGTGGACGTGGGCGTCGAACGCGAGGCTGACGGACGATTCTTAGTGAAGCTGAGCAGAGACGAGTGGGGGGTCAACTTCCGCCTATCAGCGTCTGACCTACGCAAGCTCGTAGGGTCAGCCCACTGGAGCGAGCGCGGCACGATGCAGGCTGGGGAGTCGGCGGACGGCTCACCTGTCTTCTGGGCAAGCGACGGCGACCAGGCGAGGCTCTTGATCGGTCAGGCCGATGGAACCGGGGACGTTGCGGTCACCATCCCGTTTCGGGTCGTTGATGAGATCGTCCGGGGGGTCCTCAGGGGTCAACCGCAACCAGACTCCCCAGACGGAACGACGGTGCGCGCACCACGCGGCCCGAAACCGAACGCGCCCCTCGCTGGTGCGGTGGAGCTAGCTATTCCGGACGACCCCGACGATTAGCCCTCTGGGATCATTCCGGAACACTGGCCCAGGCCTAGGCGGGCGCGCTCTAGTCCGGACGGTCTCGACCCGGCGAATTCTGGTCGCGTGGGACGCGGTGCGGGAGGAGGCCCCAGGCCGAGGTGTTCCGCTTCGACGGAAAGAGATCGCGCCAGTCCTTGCCGATGAGCCAGGTACCGAAAAGGGCCGCTACTTCGGTGCGACGTGTCAGGTCCCAGAGCTCGGTAGATCCGCCAACGAGGAGTACTGCAAGCACGCCGAATCCCAGGGCGAACTCGTGGATACGGAGGCCGTACAAGTAGACGCGTGGACCGAGCCGGTGCCGTTCCAGGCGCAACATCGGGCCAAGCTAGCTGTCGGCGGTTAGCGTTCGATGAACGATCGCCTTGTCCCTCCCCGTCAGGGGTCATTGCGGAACACTGG
>DASXDE010000097.1:0-67117 GCA_036490825.1 Gaiellaceae bacterium | reverse complement strand
TCGTCGGCGAAGCCGACGACGCCCGGCCGGCAAAACCCCGGACGCCTACGGCGTCCGGTGGAGCCTCCTGGTCCTGGTAGCAGAGCGCCTGGAAGCTCAGCCGGTGGACTGCGGACGGCCCTCGCGCGCGAACGACGGCGGAGTGGCCGGGCGTGATGTAGCCGACGTGCTGCGCGAAGCCGTACGCGGGATAGAGCGCGTCGAGGCGGCGCATCAGGCGGTCGCGCGTCACCTTCGCGACGATCGACGCCGCGGCGATCGCCGCGCTCTTCTCGTCGCCGTCGACGACCGCGGTGTGCTCCGGGGCGGCCGGGCCGAGGCGGAAGCCGTCGACGAGGCACGCCTCCGCCGGAGGCGTCAGCGCCTCGAGCATCGCCCGCAGGCCGGCGAGGTTGGAACGGTGCAGGCCGCTGCGGTCGATCTCCCCCGGCGGGATCACGCGCACGGCCACCCGCTCCGCGCAGCCGACGACCGCATGGAAGAGCTCCTCGCGCCGCTCGTGCGAGCACTGCTTCGAGTCGTTGAGGAAGCCGAGCGGCCGGACGCGGTGGTCGCGCAGCGAGCCGTAGTCGAGCAAGACGCCGGCGACCACGAGGGGGCCTGCGAGGGAGCCGCGCCCCGCCTCGTCCACGCCGGCGACGAAGCGTGCGCCGAGGCGTCGATCGAAGCGCAGGAGCTTCTGGCCGGTCCGCTTCTGCACGATCGCGACCATAGCGCGCGATCCGGCTGCGGAGGGCAGGCGTGAGGAAGTTGCCGGGGAGCTGTTACTCGGCGGGCGCCGGCTCGGGCTCTTCTACCGTCTCGGCCTCGGCCTCGGGTCCCGGGGCCTCCTCGGCTGGCACGTCCTCGGCGGGCAGCTCGTCGGCAGGCTCTTCCGCCTCCACCGCGGCTTCCTCGTCCTCCGGCCTCTCGTCGACCGGCTCCGCCTCGGCCTCTACGACCTCGGTCTCGGTCTGCTCCGGCTCCGTGGCCTCGAGCTCATCGCTCTCCGCGAGCCCCGCCTCCACCGCCGCGGGCAACTCGGAGCCTGCGCCGTAGCGCCGCTCGCGCACACGCGCCTTCTTGCCGACGCGGCCACGCAGGTAGTACAGCTTCGCGCGGTTCACGTCGCCGATCGAGACGACCTCGATCTTCTCGATCTTCGGCGAGTGGAGCGGGAAAGTCCGCTCGACGCCGACCCCGAACGACTGCTTCCGGACGGTGAACGTCTCGCGCGCGCCGGCCCCCTGCCGCTTGAGCACGGTTCCCTCGAAGACCTGCAGCCGGCGGCGCGTGCCCTCGATCACCTGGAAGTGGACACGCACAGTGTCGCCCGCCTTGAAGCGCGGCACGTTGCGCAGCTGGGCGCGCTCGAGGTCCTGGATGACGTTGCTCATGGAAAGAGGGCCTGACGGCCGACGGCCAAATGTAGCAGGGGGCGAGACCTGCGGCCTCACCCCCTGCTACAACGGAACTCCGCGGGCCGGGAAGCGCGGTTCCCGGCCCGCTTCGTGCTGTTTGCCAGTCCTTGGGCGGGTGTCCTCTCTTGTGCACTCGCGTGCGGCCCCAAGAGGGCCGGCGCGAGCGCGGTCCGGCCTCCGGCCTTTCGCGCTCCCGATGGTTGAAGCGTTTCGGGCCTCAGCAGCGTCGAGGCGGCGGCGTAACGTCGCGCTACGCCGCCGCGGACCAGCGAGCGTCCACGCCGTAGGCCTGCGCGCTCGCGACAGAACCAGCGCCAGAACCCGCACAGGCCCAATGTGCCCTCAGCACGAAGCGAGCCCGAGATCGCATCTCGGGCTCGCGGAGTTCCTCAGCCCAGCTCGCGAGTGCGCAGCACTCGCGAGCTAGCGAAAGCCGATTCGGTCCGGCGGCCAGTAGACGAAGAAGACGGTTCCGATCAGCTTGTTGCGGGGCACGGAGCCCCAGGTGCGCGAGTCGCACGACTGCGAGCGGTTGTCGCCCATCATGAAGTACTGCCCCTGCGGGACGTGCCAGATCTGCCCGAAGTGGGCGCTGTCGAGCAACCGCCGCTGCGCCGAGAGGTAGGGCTCCTTCAGCTTCACGAACGACTTCGAGTCGGGCCCGCGGATCCAGATGAAGCCGTTGTCGTCCTCGCGCACGGTCTCGCCGGGCAGGCCGATCACCCGCTTTACGAACGTCCCGCCCTCGCCGCACCTGGCCGCGGCCTCGCTCGGCGTGTTGAAGACGACGATGTCGCCGCGTGACGGCGGGCCGAAGTCGAGGCAGATGCGGCACGCAAGCACCCGGTCGCTCGAATCGCCGAGACAGCCAAGCGCGGGCTTCGCGCAGTTCAGCGTCGTCTCCATCGACGAGGAGGGGATGCGGTACGGGTTGACGACCCATTCCTTGAGCGCGAGCACGATGAGGATCGCCCCGACGATGGTGAGGATCCAGTCGAGCGTGACCCGGACGCTCCGCGGAAGCCCCGGGAAGAGGCGGGCGAGCGGATCGCGGCTGCGGTGCGATGGGAATCGCTCGTCCCGGGCCTCGGCCGTGAGGACCTCCCGCGGCGGCGCCTCGTAGTACGTCGGCCGCTCCCTCGACGGCTCGCCGGAGTCCGGGTCGCGGGGGCTCTCCGTCTCCCCCCACTCCCGCGGCTTGTCTTCGTAGTCCGTCTCGTGCCAGAGCGGCTCGCGCGTCGGCCAGCCGCTCGCGGAGTCCCAGCCGGTGTCCTTGTCCGGCTCGTCCGGCTGCTTCTCGTCCTCGTCGTCGACCTCGGGACGGTTCGGGTCGAAGAAGTCGCCGCTCATCTCACGTGCTCTCGCCGCCAGGCCTCGACGCGCCCGTGGTCGCCCGACAGGAGCACGTCGGGAACGGGCCAGCCGCGGAACTCGGCAGGTCGCGTGTAGTGCGGGTACTCGAGGCCGCCGCCGAGCTCCTCGGAGAAGCTCTCGAGCTCGCCGGACCCCTCGGCGAGCGCCCCGGGCAGCCGGCGCGCCACGGCGTCGAGGAGAAGCATGGCCGGTAGGTCGCCGTTCGAGAGGACGTACGGCCCCACCGAGATCTCGTCCGTCGCCAGATGCTCGACGATCCGCTCGTCGAAGCCCTCGAAGCGGGCGGAGAGGAGGGTGAGCGCAGGGAGCGCCGCGAGCTCCTCGACGACCGCCTGGGTGAGCTGACGGCCCTTCGGCGTGAGCGCGATCACCGGGCCGGGCCGCTCCGCGCCGTAGGCGGCCTCGAGCGCGGCCGCGACGACGTCGACGCGGAGCACCATTCCCGCCCCGCCGCCGTACGGCTCGTCGTCGACCTGGCCCCCGCGCAGCGGCGTCCAGTCGCGGTAGTTGAAGAGCCGCAGCTCGAGGCTCGTGCCGAGGACGTTCGCCACGGGACGCTGCTCGGTCAGCCAGGCATAGGCGTGGGGAACGAGGGTGAAGACGTCGATGCGCACGGCTGGGCTCAATCCGGGTCTGCGAACCCCGCGGCGACGACGATCCGCCCGCCGGCCAGATCGACCTGCCGAACGCACGCCTCGACGAGGGGCAGCGACGCGCCGGAGTCGAGCTCGAGCACGCCGTTCCCAGGGTACTCGAGTACCTCGCGCACCCGCCCGAGCAGCCGCCCGGTCTCCTCCTCGACGCTGAGGCCCACGAGCTGGAAGACGTAGAACTCGTCGGCATCGTCGAGCTGCGGCAGGCTCACGCGCGCGACGGCAAGCTCGGCGCCCCGCTCGACGTGCCGGTCGAGGCGGATCACCGGCCGGCCGCCGGAGCCATGCCGTGAGGCGACGACGGTCGCCGGCTCCCCGCCGGCGTAGAGCGTCGCACCCTGCGCGAAGACGCCCTTCCGCTCGCTCGGACCCTCGACGAAGAAGCCGCCGTCCAGCCCGTGCGGCTTGCCGACGCGACCGACCCGCACGAGGTCAGAGCCCACGCTCGGTGAACTCCGAGACCGCTTCCTCGCGCGATGCCTTCAGCTCCGCGCCGTCGTACGGCGTGCGCCGGTGGACGAGGTCGAGCAGCCAGTACGCGCCCGGCTTCTCCTCGTACGGCATGCCGACGCTGCCCGCGTTGACCACGCGGACACCTCCGACCGTGCGCTCGAACTGCGTGTGCGTGTGCCCGCACACCACCGCGTGAACGTCGAGGCCGTCGAAGATCGGGACGAGCCGCTCCTCGGACGTCCGCTCCGTGAAGATGTCCATGTCGTTGCGCGGCGAGGCGTGGCAGTAGAGGACGTCGTCGATCAGCTGGGTCTCCGGCAGCTCGTGCAGGAATGCGATCTCCTCCTCGCTGAGGCGGCCGCGCGTCTCCTCGACCATCGGCTCCGGGACGAGGCCGCCCTCGCCCGGGAACAGCTCGCGGTCGGCGTTGCCGCGCACCCAGCGGACCCGGTCGCCGAGCCCCTGCAGGCGCGCGAGCGTCTCGGACGGCTCGTCGCCGCCCGCGCAGATGTCGCCGCCGACCACGATCGTCGCGTCGTCCGGCACCTCGGCGAGCACCGCCTCGAGCGCGGCGAGGTTGCCGTGGATGTCGTAGAGGGCCGCGACCGGCGCCACGTCAGTCGACGATCTCGAGCTGGAGCCGGCGTCCCGCCTGGACGCCGCCGGCGCGGACGATCGTGCGCAGCGCCCGGACGAGGCGGCCATGGCGGCCGATCACCTTGCCGACGTCTCCCTCGGCGACGTGCAGCCGCAGGAGCAGCGTGCCGTCCTCCTCGTCGAGCTCCTCGACCCGCACGGCGTCCGGCTCGTCGACGAGCCGGCGTGCGAGCTCCGCAACCAGTTCGGCCATGCCGCTACTTGATGCCCTGCGCCTTGAGGAGCTTCGCCACCGACTCCGTCGGCTGCGCGCCCTTCTCGAGCCAGTTGCGCACCTTCTCCTCGTCGAGGTCGATGAGCGACGGGTCCGACTGCGGGTTGTAGCGGCCGACGATCTCGATGAACTTGCCGTCGCGCGGCGAGCGCGAATCGGCGGCGACGACGCGGTAGATCGGGTTCTTCTTCGAGCCGACTCGCGTCAGCCTGAGCTTGACTGCCATCTGCCTACCTTCTCGCTTTCTTCTTCCGTTTGGACTTCGACTTTCGGGTGGCGCTCGGTCGCGGCGGCCCCTGAGTGGGCAAGCCGTTGCCGGGCAGGCCGGCGCCGGGGATCTGCGGCATCTTGCCCGATCCCACCATCTTCATCATCTTCGCCATCTGCTTGCGTGCCTCGATCAGCTGGTTGACCTGCTCGACGGTCGTGCCGGAGCCGGCGGCGATCCGCTTGCGGCGCGAGGCGTCGATGACGTGCGGGACGCGGCGCTCGTGGGGGGTCATCGAGAGGATGACCGCCTCGACCTGCTTCAGCTGGCGCTCGTCGACCTGGTCGAGGCCCTCCAGCTGCTTGCCGAGCCCTGGGATCATCTTGAGCACGCCCTGCAGCGGCCCCATGCGGCGGATCATCTTGTAGCTCGAGAGGAAGTCGTCGAACGAGAACTCGCCCTTCATCATGCGGCGCTCGAGCTCTTCCTTCTCCTCGTCCTCGATCGCCGCCTCGGCGCGCTCGATCAGCGTCAGCACGTCGCCCATGCCGAGGATCCGCGACGCCATCCGGTCCGGGTGGAACCAGTCGAGCGCGTCGAGCTTCTCGCCGATCGAGGCGAGCTTGATCGGCCGGCCGGTGACCGCGCGGACGGAGA
This sequence comes from Gaiellaceae bacterium, assembly GCA_036490825.1. Classification (GTDB taxonomy): domain Bacteria; phylum Actinomycetota; class Thermoleophilia; order Gaiellales; family Gaiellaceae; genus Palsa-739. The sequence continues at coordinate 61,501 of DASXDE010000097.1, read as the reverse complement.
GCGCGGCGCCGCCCCGCGCGTCGCCGTCGAGCTTCGTGAGGACGACTCCGTCGAAGTCGATGCGCTCCTGGAATGCCTGCGCGACGTTCACGGCCTCCTGGCCGGTCATCGCGTCGAGGACGAGGAGGACGTTGGTGGGCTTCGCCTCGCGCCGGACGGCGGCGAGCTCCTCCATCAGCTCCTCGTCGACGTGGAGGCGGCCGGCCGTGTCGAGGATCACGACGTCGCGGCCGTCGTCGTTTGCGCGCGCGATCCCGTCGTGGACTGCCTTGACCGGGTCGCCGCGCTCGTGGGCGTAGACGGGCACGCCGACCTGCTCGCCGAGCTGGACGAGTTGGTCGATCGCGGCCGGGCGCTGCAGGTCGGCGGCAACGAGCGCCGGCTTGCGGCCCTCCGTGGAGAGCAGCAGCGCCAGCTTGCCGGCCGCCGTGGTCTTGCCCGAGCCCTGCAGGCCGGCGAGCAGGATCGTGGTCGGCGGCCGCGGCGAGAATGCGAGACGAGAGTCACTGGAGCCCAGCAGCTCGCTCAGCTCCTCGTGCACGATCTTCACGACCTGCTGGCCGGGAGTGAGACTCTTGCGCACGTCCTCCCCGAGCGCGCGCTCGCGTACCTGGGCGACGAACTCCTTGACGACGCCGAAGTTGACGTCCGCCTCGAGCAGCGCGAGCCGCACCTCGCGCATCGCGCGGGAGATCGCCTCGTCGTCGAGGACGCCGCGCCCGCGGAGGTCGCCGAGGGCGTTCTGGAGCTTGTCGCTGAGCGCGTCGAACATCGAGGGCGCAGGGTACCGGTGTCTCAGCCCGAGACCAGCGCCCGTGCGTAGTCGCGCGGGTCGAACGGCTGCAGGTCCTCGAGCGCCTCGCCGACGCCGACGAGCTTGACCGGGAGGCCGAGCTCGTACGCGATCGGGATCGCGACCCCGCCCTTCGCGGAGCCGTCGAGCTTCGTCAGGACGACGCCGGTGACGCCGACCGCATCGCCGAAGAGCCGTGCCTGCTGGACGCCGTTCTGTCCCGTCGTGGCGTCGACGACGAGCAGGGTTTCGTGCGGCGCCGCCTCGAGGCGGCCGGCCAGGACGCGCCGCACCTTGGCGAGCTCCTCCATCAGGTTCGTCTGCGTATGGAGGCGGCCCGCGGTGTCGACGACCACGACGTTCCGGCCACGGGCGACGGCGGCCTCGACGGCGTCGTAGGCGACCGCCGCGGGATCCGAGCCGCGCTCGGAGCCGACGAAGTCCGCGCCGGCCCGCTGCGCCCAGATCTCGAGCTGCTCCTCCGCCGCGGCGCGGTACGTGTCGGCGGCCGCGACGACGACGGAGCGGCCGTGCTCGGCGAGCCGCGCCGAGAGCTTGCCGATCGTCGTCGTCTTCCCGGTGCCGTTGACGCCCACCACCAGGATCACGGCCGGCTCGTGGGCGACGTCGAGGACGGGCGGCTCGCCGAAGAGCACGGTCACCTCCTCCGCAAGCGCCGAGTTCAGGTCCGCGAGCTCCCCGCGCGCCTCGAGGCGCCGCACGAGCTCGGCGGTGGCCCGCACGCCGACGTCTCCGGCGATCAGGGCCTCCTCGAGCCGCTCCCAGTCCGCGTCGTTGCCCGGGTCGAAGGAGGCCGCGGCGGCGAGCTCCCCGGTCAGCGCCCGGCGCGACTTCGAGAGCGAGTCCCGCAGCCGCGAGAAGAAGCGGCCTCCACTCTCCTCCTCCGCCTGCGAGGCCGCATCCGGCTCGCCCAGCAGCTCAGCCCAGCTCCGCGCCACGACGCGCAGCGTAGTGAGTCGCCGGACTAGACGTGTTTCAGAAAGCTACGCCGCGAGCTGCCAGGTCTCTTCGCGGATCAGCGGCACCTCGCTGCCGTCCGCCAGGACCGCGTCGACCTCGAGCTCCGGGCCGCCGACCATGAAGTCGATGTGGATGTTGCAGATGTTCGACCCCTCGTCGAGCTCGCCGTCGAAGGCGTACGCGAGCCCCATCCCGTAGGCGATGTGGCAGGTCGCGTTCTCGTCGAACAGCGTGTCGAAGAAGAGTGTCCCGGACCGGCCGACCCGCGACTCCTTCGTCACGAGCGCGACCTCGCCCAGCCGGTCCGCGTTCTCGTTCGTCGCAAGCTGGCTGCGGACGAGGTCCCCGCCCTCCTCCGCCTCGACGCCGACGATCCGACCGCCCTCGAACGTGAGCTCGAGGCCCTGCACGATCTGGCCGTTGAGGGAGAGCGGCAGCGAGGAACGGATCTTCCCCTCGGCGCGACGGCAGTCCGGCGTTGTGAAGACCTCCTCGGTCGGCATGTTCGCCACGTAGTCGATCCCGCCGGAGGTGCGAAAGCGGGCGGTTCCCCAGCGCGCGCTCGGGAGCAGGCCGACCCTGAGGTCGGTGCCCGGACCGCGGTAGTGGAGCGCGTCCGGACGGAGCTCGGTCAGTGAGGCGGAGCGCGCCTCGAGCCGGGCGATGTGCTCGCGCCACGCCTCGACCGGGTCCGGCTCGTCGAGCCGCATGCAAAACGCGACCTTCTCCCACAGCCGCTCGACGTCGGGCTCGCCGAAGACCTGCGTCGCCCAGCCCTCGTTCGGCGCGCCGATCCCGCACCAGTTGACCGTGTTCTCGCGGTGCTGCCGCTGGACGATCTCCGCGATCTCCACCTTGACCGCGCGCCCGATCCGCTCTCCGTCGAGGTCGGCGAGCAGCCGCGGGTTCGGCCGGCCGGTGGTTCCGATGGACGCGTTCCCGTCCGCCGCCCCGAACATCTCCTTCTCCCACTCGGGCGAGTAGGTGAGGGCGGCGTCGGGGCCCAGCCCGATCATGGCGTGGCGAACGTGGTCATCGACGTACTGAAGGTGGACGTACGACGCGCCTGCCCGGTACGCCTGCCGGACGAGAGCGCGCCCCAGCTCGGCGTGCTCCACCATCGGATGGACGTAGACCTCCTGCCCGGGTTGCACGTTCGCGCCCACGCGAACCGCGAGCTCGGCGTAGCGCTCGAGCCGATCGCCGTTGGCGCTCACGTCAGTTGCCACTCCTCGTTCCGGATCAGCGGCACCTCCGCGCCGTCGGCGAGTACGGCGTCGACCTCGAGCTCTGGCCCGCCGACCATGAAGTCGACGTGCATGTTGGCCACGTTGAACCCGTCGTCCGGCGCCCCCTCGAGGAGGAACGGCAGGCCCGAGCCGTACGCGATGTGGCAGGTCGCGTTCTCGTCGTAGAGCGCGTCGTAGAACAGCGTCCCGGTCTGGCCGACACGCGACTCGCGCGTGACGAGCGCGACCTCGCCGAGCCTGTCGGCGTCCTCGATCGTCGCGAAGTGGCCGCGCACCAGGTCCGCTCCCGTCTCTGCCTCGACGCGAACGGCCCGGCCCTGCTCGAACGTCAGCTCGAGCCCGCGGATGATCTGGCCGAAGAGAGGCAGGGGGCGGGTGGAGCGGATCGTTCCCTCGGTGCGCCGCGCGTCGGGCGACGTGAACACCTCTTCGGTCGGCATGTTCGCGACATAGCGGATCCCCGCCGTCGTCTCCGAGGCCCCCGAGGCCCAGCGCACGTTCGGCAGGAGCCCGACGCTCAGGTCGGTGCCGGGGCCGCGGTAGCGCAGGCCGTCGGGGCGAAGCTCGTTGAGCTGCCCGGTCCGCGCCGCGAGCCGCTCGAGGTGCTCGTCCCAGGCCGCGGCGGGATCGGGCTCGTCGAGCCGCATGCAGAACGCGACCGTCTCCCAGAGCCGCTCGACGTCGGGCTCGCCGAAGACCTGCTGAGCCCAGCCCTCGCTCGGAGCGCCGATGCCGCACCAGTTGAGCACGTTGTTGCCGAGGTGCTCCATCTGGATGCCCACGAGCTCCTGCTGCACCGCTCGACCGACGCGCTCGCCGTCGAGGTCGGCGAGCAGATCCGGCTCGGGATCACCCGTCGTGCCGATCATCGCGTTGCCGGCCCACGCGCTCACGAGAGCCTTCTGCCAGTCCGCCGTGTAGGTCAGCGCCTCGTCCGGCCCCAGCTCGATCATCGCCCGGCGCGCGTGTCCGTCGCGGTAGACGACGTGGACGTAGGCGGCGCCGGCGCGGTACGCCTGCCGGGTCAGGGCGCGCGCGAGCTCGTGGTGCTCGACCGCCGGAAAGAGGAAGACCTCCTGGCCCGGCTGGACATTCGCGCCGACCGTCACGACGAGCTCCGCGTAGCGCTCGAGGCGTTCGTCCATCGCCGGCGATCCTACGTAATCCGCTGAGCTAGGCTCGGCGCGTGCACGAGCTCCGACCCGATCTCTGGCACTGGCGGGCGCCGCACCCGGACTGGGCTGCGGACGAGGCGTGGCAGCAGGAGGTGTCCTCGTACGCGATCGAGCTAGGCGACGAGCTCCTGCTGTTCGACCCGCTCTCCGTTCCGGACGAGCTGCGCGGGCGCGCGACCGCCGTCGTCCTGACCGCGCCGTACCACGAGCGTGACGCCCGCGCGCTCGGCCTCCCGGTGCACACGCCTCCGGCGGACACCTGGGAAGACTGGGTCGAGAAGTTCGGCGTCGACCCCGACCGCGTCCGCGGCATGGAGAGCGACGATCTCGCCTGGCTGCGCGCGGGCGAAGGAGAGGGGCACTTTCACGGCCCCGGAGCGTGGCCCTTCGGCATCCACGCGTACGCGGGGCGCGAGAACAACGACCTCGTCCTCTGGCTGCCCTCGATCGCCGCGATCGTGACGGGCGACTCGCTTTCCGACTTCGGCGACGGGCTGGACATCCAGCTCGGCGGTCGCAAGCACGTGACGCGCGACGACGTCGTCGAGCGGCTTCGCCCGTTGCTCGACCTGCCGGTCGAGCTCGTTCTGCCCGCGCACGGCGAGCCGACCGACCGCGCCGCCCTCGAGCGCGCGCTGAGCTAAGCGGCGCTGGCGGCCTTCGCCTCGTCTCGCGGCAGCCGCCGCGAGACGACCTGCGAGACGCCGTCGCCGCCCATCGTCACGCCGTAGAGGACGTCGGCCGCCTCCATCGTGCGCTTCTGGTGCGTGATCACGACGAACTGCGCGCGGTCGGAGTAGCGGCGCAGGAGCTCGACGAAGCGTCCGATGTTCGTGTCGTCGAGCGCCGCCTCCACCTCGTCGAGGAGGTAGAACGGGCACGGCCGTGCGAGGAAGAGCGCGAACAGGAACGCGATCGCGCCGAGCGCCTTCTCGCCGCCGGACAGGAGCGAGAGCCGCTGCACGCGCTTGCCGGCGGGACGCAGCTCTACCTCGACGCCCGGCTGCTCATCGTCGTCGCCGTCCTCGGCCTCGGTGAGGCGCAGGCGCCCCTCGCCGCCCGGGAACACGGTCGCGGTCACCTCGGCGAAGTGGCCGCGGACCGCGTCGAACGTCTCTGCGAAGCGGCGCTCGACCGTCTCCGTCAGCTCGCTCCGCAGCTTCTCGAGCTCGGCGAGGCTCGCCTCGAGGTCGGACCGCTGCGCGGCGAGCTCCTCGAGCCGCTCCTTCTCCGCCTCGTACTCCTCGTGCGCGAGGGGGTTGACCTGGCCGAGGGACTCGCGGCGGCGCTCCAGCCGCTCGACCGTCGCGAGGAGCTGCTCGCGGTCGTCGCCCTCCGCCGGCTCGGCGCCGGGCGGCGCCGGAGGCGCCGCGGTCTTACCGCCGGGCGACGGTGGCTCCGCCGCCGTCGCTTCCAGCATCGCCTGCTCGAGGCGCCGGCGCGCCTCGTCGGCCTCGGCTTCGAGTCGCGCCGCCTCGATCTCGACCGCGGAGACCGCCTCGGAGGCGGCCGCGTGCTCCTGTCGCAGCTCGACCTCGGCCGCGCCGAGTTTGCGCAGCTCGGCGCCGAGCTCGCCGCTGCGCGCCGCGCCGGCGTCGACCTCCCGGCGGAGCGGCGCTTCGAGGTGCTCCACCGAGACGTCGAGCGCGCGGAGGAGCCGCTCGGCGAGCCGGATGCTGCGGTCGGCTAAGGGATCCCGCTCCAGCGAGTACGCGGCGTCCGGGATCGGCGTCTCGAGTCGTGTCCGAAGCTCGTCGAGCTCGGCCGCCAGCGCCCGCCGGCGGGCCTGCAGCTCGAGCAGCACCGCCTCGGCGGTCTCGCCCGCGAACCACAGCTCCCCGCGCTGCGGGTCGTAGCCGAAGCCCTCCGAAGTCACGGCCGCGACGGGCGACGCCAGCAGCGCCTCCTTCGGAACCACGGGCATCTCGGCGACCAGCTGGGCCGGATCGCGGCCGACGAGGACGACGAGACTCCCGAGACCCGCCTCGCGCGCCCGCTCGAGCAGGGCGAGCGCCCCGGCCGCGTCGTCCCGGATCACCGCGGAGGCCGAACGGCCGAGCGCCGCCGCGACCGCATGCTCGCGGCCGGGCTCGACCTCGAGCAGCGAGAGGGCGATCCGCTCGCCCTCCTCCGCCAGCGCGCGCGCCGCCGGCGGCAGTCCTTCGCGCTCGGCGAGGGTCCGGTCGAGCGCCCGCAACCGCTCCTCGAGCAGGCGAACCTCCTCGGCGAGCGCAGCACGCTCGGCGCGGACGCGCTCGTCGAGCACCCGCCGCGGCCGGGCCAGCTCGTCGCGGAGCCGCACCACCCTCGCCTCCACGGACTCACGCCGCAGCCCGAGCCGTTCCGCCGCGCTGCGGAGCCGGTAGAGCGCCTGCAGCGCCTGCTCGCGCCCTCCCGCCGCGTCCGCCAGCTCATCCTCGGCCTTCCCGCGCTCGGCGAGCAGCGCCTCGAGCCTCTCCTCCACCCCGCGGCGTCCGCCCGCAGCCGTGCTGCGGCGCGTCGCGAGCTCCGCGAGCCGCTCCTCGAGCCCCGCGAGGTCGAGCTGCGCGACGCGCGCGCGCAGGCGCGCGAGCTCGACCCCGAGCTTCTGCGCGCGCTCCGCCGCCGTCGCCTGCAGCGCGAGCGGCCGGAGCCGCTTCTTGACCTCGGCCTCGACGTCGCGGGCGCGCTCGACCTCGACCGCGACGCGCGCGAGCTTGAGCTCGGCACGGTGACGGCGGGCCTTGAAGCGGCCGAGGCCGGCCGCCTCCTCGATCAGCGCACGCCGCTCGGCCGGGCGGGAAGCGAGGATCGCCTCGACCTTCCCCTGGCTGATGATCGAGTGCATCCCCTGCCCGAGCCCCAGGTCGGCGAGCAGCTCGACGAGGTCGAGGCGCCGCACCGCGGCCCGGTTGACGAGGTACTGGCCCTCGCCGCCGCGGTGCAGGCGGCGCGCGACCGAGAGCTCCGCGAAGTCGACGGGCAGCGCCCCGTCGGCGTTGTCGAAGAGGAGCTCGACCTCGCAGAAGTCCGCGGCGCCGCGTGCTCCGCCCCCGGCGAAGAGGACATCGTCGGGCTTCTCGGCCCGCAGCTCGGTGGGGCTGAGCGAGCCGGCCGCCCAGCGGATCCCGTCGGAGACGTTCGACTTACCGGAGCCGTTCGGGCCGACGATGACGCCGACGCCCGGCTCGAGACGGATCTCGACCGGGTCGGGGAACGACTTGAAGCCACGCAGCTTGACGGCGCGTAGGTGCACCGCCCGCAGCCTAAAGAGGCGACAGGACGCTACTGCCGGTCGTGCGTGTCTTCGTCGTCGCGCGCGAGCGGAGCGTCCTCGTCCGCCGGCTCGGCGTCGGAGAAGAGCTCGAGGATCCCGCGCGGCTCGGCGTCCGGCTTCTCTGCCGTGAGGCGCCGCAGGCGCAGCTCTGAGTTGGTCGGGCGACGTTCGGCCACGAGGCCGGACAGGATGCCAGAAACCTACGAGGGCTCGTCGGAATCGAGCTTGGCGAGCGCCTCCCGGGCCGCCTCCTGCTCGGCGGCCTTCTTCGTCTGCCCCTCGCCGCGGCCCAGCTCCTCGCCGTCGATGACCGCGGCGCACGTGAACCTGCGCTCGTGCGGCGGGCCCTCGACGGAGACCTCCACGTACGTCACGTGCCGGCCGGTGCGCGCCAGCAGCTCCTGGAGGTCGGTCTTCTGGTCGACGCGCGTCGTGAGCGCGTGCTCGATCTGCTCGGAGAACGCGTCGACCACGGCATCCTCGATCGCCGCGAAGCCATGCTGGAGGAAGAGCGCTCCCAGCGCCGCCTCGATCACGGCCGCAAGCACGTTGCGGTTCCGGGAGAGCCGCGCGAGCTCGTCCGTCGTCTGCGTGGCAGGCGCCCACTCCACCAGACGCCTGCCGAGCTCGAGCTGCCGCGCGACCACGGCGCAGGTCGCGCGAGAGACGACGTGGGAGCGTACCTTCGCGAGCCTCCCCTCGGAGAAGTCCGGATGGCGCGCGTACAGCGCATGCGCGACGGCCAGCTCCAGGACGCTGTCGCCGAGGGACTCGAGCCGCTCGTACGAGGAGCTACGCTCGCTCGCCCACGAGGTGTGGGTGAAGACGGGCGACGCCAGCTCGGGCGAGAGCCCGTCGATCAGCTGCGCGAGGTCCGGATCCGCGGCTACTGGTGCGAAGTGACGTAGTCGACGGCCTGGCCGACGGTCTGGATCTTCTGGGCGTCCTCGTCCGAGATCTTGATCCCGAACTGGTCCTCGAGCTCCATGATCAGCTCGACGAGGTCGAGGGAGTCGGCGTCGAGGTCCTCCTGGAAGGATGCCTCCTCCGTGATGTCCGCCTCTTCGATGCCGAGCTGCTCGGTGAGGACCTCCTTGACCCGCTCGTAGACTTCCTCGCGCGACGCTGCCATGTCACCTCGTTGTGTCGTTGGGGCCGGAAAGCGCGCCGATCATACAATCTCCGCCCGCTCCGGCTGGGAGAGGCGGGATGCGAGGCGGCCGACGACGTCGTGGTCGACGCCGCGGGCGGCGAGCCGGATCGCGTTCGCGATCGCGGTCGGCGACGAGTTGCCGTGCGCGATTACGACGAGCCCGCGCAGGCCGAGGAGGTACGCGCCCCCGTAGGTGTCGGGGTCGAGGCGCTTTCGCAGGCGCCGCGCTGCGGGCCGGATGAGGAATCCGCCGACGGTTCCCGGCGTGCTCGCGGTGATCTCCTCGCGCAGCAAGTCCAGCAGCGTCCTGACCGTTCCTTCGACCGCCTTGAGGACGACGTTGCCGGTGAAGCCGTCGGTGACGAGGACTTCGGCGGCGCCCTCGAGGACGTCGCGCCCCTCGGCGTTGCCGCGGAAGTCGAGGTCCGACGCGGCGAGCAGCTCATGCGCGTCGAGCGTGAGCTGGTTCCCCTTCTCCGGCTCCTCGCCGATCGAGAGCAGGCGCACGCGCGGCCGGGCGACGCCGAGGATCTCCTCGGCGAAGACCGCGCCCATCGTCGCGAACTGGAGCAGGTGCTCGGGGCGGCAGTCGGCGTTCGCCCCGGCGTCGATCAGGATGGACGGGCCCTGCCGCGACGGGATCGGCACGGCAATGGCGGGACGGCGCACGCCGGGGACGCGGCGGAGCAGGACGAGGCCCGCGGCGAGCATGGCGCCGGTGTTCCCGGCGGAGACGACGGCGTCGGCCTCCCCGTCCGCGACCGCCTTGACCGCGCGGACGAGCGAGCTGTCCTCCTTGGTGCGAAAGGCGTCCGCGGGCTTCTCGTCCATGCCGACGACCTGCGTCGTCGGGACGTGGGCGAGCCCGCCGGCGTCGAGCCCCGCCGGGCCGAAGATGACGGGAACCACGCCGTCGGCCGCCGCCCGCTGCGCGCCGTCGATCACGGCAGCGGCGCCGCGGTCGCTGCCCATCACATCGACGGCGACCCGGATCATGGCTGGAGCTTACGGAGCCTGGACGCGGAGCGGCTCGACCTCGCGGCCCTTGTACGTGCCGCAGGTCGGGCAGACGCGATGCGGGCGCTTCGGCTGGCCGCACGTCGGACAGACGTTGACCTTCGGCGCGCTGATCGCGTGTGTCGCGCGCCGCTTGTCGCGGCGGGACTTCGAGGTTTTGCGCTTCGGGACGGCCATCGCAGCGGGCCACTATAGCCTCTGCTCGTGGACACGACCGAGATCCTCGCGCGCTTCGACGAGCAGATGCGCCGCCGGGCGGCGCCGGACTCGCTGTTCGTCGGCAAGGGCTGGAGCGCCGTGCTCTGGCGCCCGGACGACGGCGTCGTCGAGCCGCTCGTCGCGCGCATGCGCGAGTTGCCGGGGCACGTCGAGTGGAAGTACTACTCCCACGACGGAGCGGAGCTGCGCGAGCGTCTCGCCGCGGCGGGGCTCGAGCCCGACGACGAGGAGACGGTCGTGGTGGCCGAAACCAAATCGATCCCGCCTCCGCCCGAGGACGTCGAGCTGCGCATCGTGACGGAGGAGTTCGTCGAGCTCGCGGCACGCGTCTTCGGCAGCCGCTTCGAGCTGCCGGAGAAGGCCGTGGCGGTCGTCGCCGTCGTCGAGGGGGAGGCGGCCTCGGGCGGCCGCGTCGACTTCGAGGACGGAGTCGAGTTCGCGGGTCTGTTCGGCGGGATCACGCTGCCCGAGTTCCGCGGTCGCGGGCTGTACCGGGCGACCGTCGCCAAGCGCGCAGAGCTCGCCCGCGAGCGCGGCTATCGCTGGCTCTACTCCGACGCGCTGCCGACGAGCCGCCCGATCCTCGAGCGCCTCGGCTTCGTGCCGATCACGACGACGACGCCGTTCATGCTTACTTCTCCTGCAGCTCCCTGAGCTTGGCCCAGCGCGGGTCGAGGCGCTCCTCGACGTGCTCGTGAGGCTCGACGTTGAGGTCCTTCCCGCAGACCGGACAGAGCCCGGCGCAGTCGGGGCGACAGAGGATCTTGTCCGGCAAAGCCAGCGAGATGGCGTCGTGCGCCCACGCAGAGAGGTCGAGGCGGTGATCCTCGAGGTACTCCGTCCGTTCCTCCTCTCCCTCCGGCTTCGCGGCCTCGTACTCGCGCAGGCGGAGCTGCAGCGGGAGGTCGGCGTCCTGCAGGCAGCGGAAGCACGGCCCCTCGAGGGCGACGTCGAGCGAGAGCTCGAGCACAGTGCCGCTCGATGCGCGCGTGACGGCGAGCTCGGCGGGCGCCGGATCCGGCTGCGGCTCGTACGTCTGCCCGCCGAGGACGAGCGGCTCGATCTCGATCTCGACGGGCTCGCGCGCCTGATCGCCGGAGCGGAGCCGAAGATTGCGGAGGTCGAAGGTGGTCACCCCGCCACCGTAGCGCGGCGGTCGCGGGCCGCTCAGGGCGCCATGCGGCGGAGGTCGGCGAGGCGCGGCACGAGCGCAGGGCGCGTCTCCTGCGCCTCCTTCCGGCGAAGGTACGGGCCGACCGTCTCGGGCAGCGGCTCGGCGTCCTCGTGCGGCGCGTGCCGGGCGAGGACGAGCATGCCGATCGAGGCGACGACGATCGCGCCGGCGGCGAGCTCGCGGCTGCCGACCGCTTCGCCCGCGAGCGCCCAGCCGAGCAGCACCGCGACGGCGGGGTTGACGTACGCGTAGGTCGTGACGACGACGCTCGGCGCCCCGCTCCGCAACAGCCAGCCGTAGGCCGTGAACGCCACGATCGAGCCGAAGACGATCAGGTACGCGAAAGCGGCGAGCGAGCCGAGCGTGATCGCGGCCGGATGGACGCGCCCGACCTCGCCCGTCGCGGCTCCGGTGATCGCCAGGAGCACCGCGGCGGAGAGCATCTGCATCGAGGCCGAGAGGAACGGCGCCTTCGGGAGCGGCGCGACGCGCCCGTAGGCGGAGCCGCCCGCCCACGCGAGCGCGGCGCCGAGGATCACCGCGGCGCCGACCGGGTCGACGTGCGCGCTCTGCCCCACCAGCAGCGCCACGCCGAGCAGACCGGTGGCGATTCCGGCGAGCGCGCCGAGCGACAGCCGGACTCCGAAGAAGGTGCGGTCGAGGACGGCCGCGAACAGCGGCACGGTCGCGACAAGGAGAGCCGTCAGTCCCGACGCGACCCGCTGCTCGGCCCAGGCCACGCCGCCGGTGTCGACGAACAGCAGCAGCCCTCCTACGATCGCCGCGGCCGTCCACTCTCGCCGGCCGAGCCGCGCAGCTGCGACGTCGCCGCGCCACGCGGACCAGGCGTAGAGCAGACCGCCGGCGAGCGCGAACCGGACCGCGAGCATGAGCAGCGGAGGCAGCGACCGGTCGGCGACGGCGATCGCGAGATAGGTCGAGCCCCAGACCACATACACGATCCCGAGCGCGATGGCGATCTTCGTCCTCATGGCTCCATGGTGCCGAGCGCCGTCGATCAGGGCAAGTTGAGTTATCGTTCGTTTTGATCATGGCGTCTAATGAGTGGTTGGGGATCGAGCTGCGGCATCTCGCGGCTCTGGAAGCGGTCTCGCGCACCGGCTCGTTCGGCCGGGCGGCCCGCGAGCTCGGCTACACGCAGTCGGCCGTCAGCCAGCAGATCGCGCAGCTCGAGCGGATCGTCGGGCAGCGCCTCTTTCACCGGCCCGGCGGACCGCGACGGGTCGAGCCCACGGAGGCCGGGCTCCTGCTCCTCGGCCATGCCGACGCGATCGTGGCGCGGCTCGACGCTGCGCGCGCGGACATGGCCGCGCTCGCCGAGGGCGAGGCCGGCACGCTCAGGGTCGGCATCTACCAGAGCGTCGGGGCCCGTCTCCTCCCCGCCCTCGTCCGGCGATTCCGCGCCCAGTGGCCATTGGTCGGCGTGCGGGTGCGGGAGGAGAGCGCCGCCGCCGACCTGCTGCGGCTGCTCGAGCACGGCGAGCTCGACCTGACGTTCGCCGACCTGCCGCTACCGGAGGGCCCGTTCGAGTGGGCCGAGCTGCTCCAGGATCCCTACGTCCTGCTCGTCTCCGCCGACTCCGAGCTCGCCTCGCTCGAGGCCGCGCCGCCGCTGCGCGAGGTCGCGAAGCTGCCGCTGATCGGCCGCCGCACCACCGATGAGCCCGAGCGGTTCCTCGCCGGCCGAGTGCCGGAGGTGAACGTGGTCTTCCGCACGGACGACAACGGCACGCTCGGCGCGCTCGTTGCGGAGGGCCTGGGCGCTGCGATCGAGCCGCGGCTCGTGGTCGATCCGCGCGACCGCGGAGTGAAGACGCTCCCCTTCGGCTCGCGGATCCCGCCGCGGACGATCGTCCTCGCCTGGCACCGGGACCGCTATCGCTCGCAGGCCGCGCAGGCCTTCGTCGAGCTCGCGCAGGAACTGGCGGCTACGGGCTAGAAGCGCTCGTCGTCGGCGATGTCGCCGTTGGCGCCGATGCCCGCGATGACCGTTTCCTGCGAGCGCTCGTGCAACCGCTCGCGGCCTCGCCGGACTGCGGTGAGGAACCGCTCGAGATTGACCTCGAGCGAGGCGAGCTGGTTGTCGGCCCAGTCCTCCATCTCGAGCTTCATCTCGCGCGCGCCCCGCCGGGCGTCGTCCACGATCTCGTCGGCCTGCCGCTCCGCGATCTTGACGATCTCGGTCTGCGACGCCTCGCGCACCGCCTGTTCCCGCGCCTCGGCGAGCAGCCGGTCGACCTCCCGCTTCGCCTCGGCCAGCATCTCCTGCCGCTCCTTGACGATCCAGCGGGCCTGCTTGATCTCCTCCGGAATCGTCGCGCGCATCTGGTCGAGGATGTCGTAGATCTCCTCGCGGTCGATCCGCACCTGGTCAGTGAGGGGCACGGCCTTGGCGTTGTGGACGAGGTCGTCGAGCTTGTCGATCAGAACTAGGACGTCCATTGGCCTCGGAGTGTAGCCCCCTGAGCGGTCGGCGCGGTCGAGGAGCGCCTTTCGGCCGGGGTCAGGAAGGCTGCCGGAAGCGGGCGGCGAGCCAGTCGTAGATCTCGCCGAGGCGGCCCACGGTGATGGAGAGATGCCCGTCTTCCTCGCTGATGTGGGCCTCGACGCCGGGGATTCGCTCTGCGAGCCAGCGTGCGTGCGCGACGGGAACCATCTTGTCCTGCACGCCCTGCCAGAGGAGCGCGGGGACGCGGATCTCGCTCAGCTCGAAGCCCCACGGCCTGGTGAACGCGAGGTCGTCGTCGCGCCAGCCGGCGACCCCCTGGGCGAGGGCGCGGTCGTTGCTCCGCTTCCAGTGCACCGCGCGGTCGCCTGTCAGCACGGCCGCGTCGACGGGCGGCAGGACGCTGGCCCACACCTCCTTGACCTGCTCGGGCGTCGCCGCCTGCAGCTCCGCGGCCTCGTGCTCGAGGTACGGCTCGAGCTTCTCCGGCCCCTCGAGCGCCGCGTTGAACTCGTCGACGTTCTGCTGGCCCATGCCCGCAAGCCACTCGAGTCCCTCGGCGGGGTACGGCGTCGGCGCCGCGATCGCCGCGGCGGCTACGCACCGCTCCGAGCGGGCGCCGCAGGCGAACGAGTGCGGGCAGCCGCCCGAGCCGCCGAGCGACGCGTACCGCTCGACACCGAGCGCGTCGAGCACGTCCTCGATGTCCGCGACGACGTCCACGACCGAGCGCCCGGGATTCGGCGTCGACCCGCCGTAGCCGGCGCGGTCGTAGCGGACGACACGCAGCCCGCGCTCGCCGCCGAGCTCGTTGTCCGGCGGGTAGCCGAGGCCGCTCCCGGGCGTCCCGTGGTGCTGGACGAGGACGTGGCCGTCGGGATCGCCGTCGTCGTAGACATGGAGCGTCCGGCCGTCGCGGAGGGTGACGTCGAGCTCGGTCACTCGTCGGGCCGTTCCGGCGTCCCGGGCCGCCCGTTCGGGAAGAGCTCGGCGAGCCGGCGCGCCACCGGCTGCGGCACGAGCGCGGACACGTCGCCGCCGAAGGCCGCGATCTCCTTCACCCCGCTCGAGGAGACGAAGCTCACCTGCGGGCTCGCCATCACGTACACCGTCTCCACCTCCGGCGCGAGCGTCCGGTTCAGCTGGTTCATCTGGAACTCCCACTCGAAGTCCGAGATCACGCGGAGCCCCTTGACGATCGCCTTGGCGTCCCACCTGCGGGCGAAGTCGACCACGAGCTCCCGGAAGACGTCGATCTCGACGTTGCCGAGGTCGGCGAGCGCTCCGCGGAGGAACTCGACCCGTTCCTCGACTGCGAAGGTCGGCTCCTTGTGGTGCGGCGTCCCCACGACGCCGACGACGACGCGGTCGAAGATCCCCGCGGCCCGTGCTATCACGTCGACATGGCCGTTCGTGACCGGGTCGTAGGAGCCGGGGGCGATGGCGGTGATCACTGCGCCGGCGCCTCGAAGAGGGTGACACGCGTCTGGCCGTACTTACGGCTCGTGCGGACGGGCAGCGGCAGCTCCGGCTCCGAGCGCGCGCCCGTCTCGACGACTAGCAGGCCGTCCGCCGCGAGCAGCGGCGGCAGGTAGCGCGCGAGGCGTGGCTGGATCTCGGTGAGCATGCCGTAGGGAGGGTCGACCAGCACGAGATCGTACTTCGCGCCGGCGGTCGCCTCCTGCGCGATCGTACGGAGGACGTCGCCGTGGACGACGCGCGCGCCGGTCAGCCGCAATCGGTCGAGGTTGCGCTCGATCGTCCGCACGGCGTCCGGGTCCCGCTCGACGAAGGCGGCGCTCGCGGCGCCGCGGGAGAGCGCCTCGATCCCGAGTGCGCCGGAACCCGCGAAGAGGTCGAGCACCCGCGCTCCCTCGACCGGGCCGACGAGGTTGAAGACGTTCTCGCGGACGCGGTCGGAGGTCGGCCGCGTGTCGAGCCCGCGCGGCGCGGCAAGCTTGTGCCCCTTCCGGCTGCCGGCGATGACGCGCACCGGCAGATCGTGACATCACGCGGCGCGGCGCAGCTCCTCCACGTGGCGGTGCGTGTCGCGATAGATGCGCTGCAGCCGCTCGGGATCGGCCGGCGGCACGGGGTGTGGCCTGGGCCGCCCGCGACCGAGCAGGCGGCGGATGAGGCGCGCGAGGAGCCTCATGCGAGCGCCTCCGGCTCGACCTCGGCGAAGAGCGCCGCGGCGGTGTCCTGCAGCGGGCCCGGGGCGACGCCGGGCGCCGCGGCGCGTGCCCGCTCGAGCAGATCGCGGTCGCGGCGGAGATGGGCGAAACGGAGGTCGGAGAGCCCGGACTGGCGCGTGCCGAGCAGCGCGCCGCCGCCGCGCAGCTCGAGATCCACCTCGGCCAGCTCGAAGCCGTCGTTCGTCTCGCAAAGTGCCTGCAAACGGGCATGTGCCGACTCCGTCAGCTCCTCCTTCGCGCGCGAGACGAGCAGGCAGTACGACTGCTCCGCGCCCCGCCCGACCCGGCCGCGCAGCTGATGGAGCTGCGCGAGCCCGAAGCGGTCGGCCTCCTGAACGATCATCACCGTCGCGTTCGCCACGTCGACTCCGACCTCGATCACCGTCGTCGCCACGAGCACGTCGAGCTCGCACGCCTTGAACCGCGCCATCAGGTCGCGCCGGTCCGCCGCTTTGAGCCGTCCGTGGAGGCAGCCGACGCGGAAGTCGCGCAGCTCCGCCCCCCGCAGCCGCTCGGCCTCCTCCTCCGCCGCGCGCGCGAGCGAGGTCTCGGAGGCCTCGATGAGCGGGCACACGACGTACGCCTGCCGCCCCTCCCGGAGCAGCCGGGTGAGACGCGTGTAGGCCTCGGAGGCGCGCTCCTCGGTGATCCAGCTCGTGATCACGGGCTTCCGCGACGCAGGCGGCTTGGCGATCTCGGAAACTGCGAGGTCGCCGTAGACCGTGAGCGCGAGCGTGCGCGGGATCGGGGTGGCGGTCATGTGCAGGACGTGCGGTGTGCGTCCCGCCACGAGCGCCGAGCGCTGCTCGACGCCGAAGCGGTGCTGCTCGTCGACGACGGCGACCGCGAGGTCGCGCAGCTCGAAGCCCTCCTGGATGAGCGCGTGCGTCCCCACCACGACGTCGGCGCCGAGCGCCGCCTCACGTTGCCGCTTCCCGGACGAGCTCGTGAGCAGCGCGCAGGTCACGCCGAGCTCGAGGCAGAGGTCGGCGATCGTCAGGAAATGCTGCTCCGCGAGCGTCTCGGTCGGCGCCATGAGCGCGCCCTGGCGCCCGCTCTCCACCGCGCGCAGGAGCGCGTGGAGCGCGACGACCGTCTTGCCGGAGCCCACGTCGCCCTGCAGGAGCCGCTGCATCGGAACGGTGCGCCCGAGGTCGCCGTCGATCTCGCGGATCGCCTTCTCCTGGTACGGCGTGAGCGCGAACGGCAGCGCCTCGCGGTAGCGGCGGATCAGGTCCCCCGGCTCGCCGAGCCCCGGGGCGAGCGTCTGCTCGCGCTTCGCCACGCGCCGAGCGATGCCGATCTGGAGGACGAGAAGCTCCTCGAAGGCGAGCCGTTTTCGGCCCGTCTCGGCCTCCTCGAGGTCGCGCGGCCGGTGCACCACGGCGAGCGCGTCGCGTTTCAGCGCCAGCCCCTCGCGCTCGCGGAGCTCCGCCGGCAGCGGGTCGGGCATGTGCTCGGCGAGCGGCAGCGCAGTGTCCACCACGCGCCGCACGGTCGCGGCGGCGATCTCCTCCGCGGCCGGATAGACCGGAGCGAAGTCGGCCGTCGCGCGTGCCTCATCGCCGATGTCGTACGAGCGGGGCTCGAAGCCGAAGCGACCGAGCTTCCCGCGCAGCCGGACCTCCGTTCCCACCTGCAGCCGGTCGGCGAGCCACGGCTGGTTGAACCACGTCACGCTCACCGCGGCGGTGCCGTCCGCCACGCGTGCGACGACCCGCGTACGCCGGCGGCCGCGCATCGGGCGCTTCTCGACGTTGAGGACGTGGCCCGTCACGACGACTTCCTCGCCCTGGCGGAGCTCCGCGATGGCCACCTCGTCGGCGGCGGTCTCGTAGCGTCGCGGCCGGTGCTCGAGCACGTCGCGCACCGTCGCGAGGCCGAGCTTGCCCAGCTTCCGCTGCGTCGTCGCGGCGACTCCGGGCAGCGTGTCGAGCCCGAGCTCGAGCCGCTCCGGCCTGGCGGCACGCGGCGTCGGCGGCCAGGCCCTGGGCGGGTCCAGACCTGGGAAGGCCGTCTGTCGACGGGCGCTTGTCATCGTCGGCGGCACCGGGCGCGCTGAGTATCCCGTGCGGACCGGACGTCAGACGTGGACAAGAACCTGCGGCGCGGAGTCGAACTCCTCGATCGTGAGCTGCACGAGCTCGTCGCAGCCCCGGCGACCGCACTCGCACGCGAACGGGTAGCCGCCGTCCCGCTCCGGCGCCTCCGGGGAGACGAGCCACGCCCGGACGTTCGCCGCCGCGGCCTCGTTCTCCCAGCGGCGGATCGCCCGCAGATCGGCCACGCCCTCCGGGATCTCGAACAGGGACTCGACCTCGGCGGCGATGTCGCGATCGCCGTCCATCACGAGCACAGGAAAGCCGTGCTCCCGCGCCAGCGCGGCAACCCGGTCGGCGTAGCCCCGATCCTTCACGAGGCGCGCCCGGAGCGCGCGAGCCGGGTCGCTCGAGGGCATGGAGCGCGACTCGAGCACCCAGCGCTGGAACTCCGGCGTCGGGTCGAGGAAGACCGCCTGCTCGCCCGGCGGGACCAGATCGGGGAGGATCTGCGGCCCCTCGACGACCGTCGGCACGTCCGGGAGCACGGCGAGGTCGTCGAGCGCAAAGCCCATCATCCGTCGCGACGTCTCCTCGAACTCGGCTGCCTGCACCTCGGGCGGCGTGTCGAGCCACTGCTCGTCGGGCGACTTGCGCGGGTGCGCCCAGCGGGCGTCGTAGGCGTACCAGAAGGCGTCGATCGGGAACCGGCGGAGCCCGTGCTGCACGGCGAGCGCCCTGGCCGCGGTCGACTTCCCCGACCCCGTGCCCCCGCCGATCCAGATCCGGCTAGCGGTCATCGCGGAGCCGAAAGAGCCTCACCCGACCGCGGCGGCGGCCTGCAGGATGGCGGCGACGATCTCGTCGAGCTCCTGGTCCTTGTTCAGGCACATGACCGCTCCCGCCTCGACGAGCGCTTCGCGCTCCGCGTCGTCCGCCGAGGCGGTCAGCGCGACGACTGCGACCTCGGGGACCGCCTCGACCACCTGCGCCGTGGCCTGGATCCCGTCGAGCCCGGGCAGCCGGTAGTCCATCAGCACGACGTCCGGGCGGTGCTCGATCGCAGCGGCGACGGCGGCCGCCCCGTCGCCGACGGAGCCGACGACCTGGACGTCGTCCCGCATCCCGAGGAGGAGCTCGAGAGCCTCGCGGAAGACGTCGTTGTCCTCGACGACCACGATTCGGACCGGCGGCATCCCTGCCAGCCTATTCCGCCCCGAGCAGAAGCGGAAAGTGCGGCTGGCCGCCCTCGTGCACCTCGACCTCGAGCTCGGGATGCGCCGCGGTGAGCCGTTTGACGAGCCCGTCGAGCGGCGGCGGCTCGGCGCCGGTGAGGAGGGTCAGGACGGTGCGGGGCCGCCCGAGCAGCTGCTCGACAACGCCGGACGCGACCTCCGCGAAGTCGTCTCCGCCCGCCACCGGCTCCCCCTCCGCGAGCCCGAGCCAGTCGCCCTGCCGGATCGCCA
Source organism: Gaiellaceae bacterium (assembly GCA_036490825.1). Lineage (GTDB taxonomy): Bacteria > Actinomycetota > Thermoleophilia > Gaiellales > Gaiellaceae > Palsa-739. The sequence continues at coordinate 42,316 of DASXDE010000097.1, read as the reverse complement.
GGCCGTTCAGCTCGAGGTCACGGGAGGCGCGCATGACCTCCCCCGCGGCGACCGCTGCGGCGGCGCCTCTCATCTCGGCGGCGTTCTCGGCCGCCCCGCGCGTCCCGTCGTACACGAGGACCGCCGCAAGACCGGCTGGGATCGAGTCCGTCGGGACGATCGCGGCGGGCCGCTCCGCCTCATCGGCCGCCTGCTCGGCGGCGAGCCGCACGTTCGCGTTGTTCGGGAGGATGATCGCCTCATCCGCGTCGAGCGCCTCGACCGCCGCGAGAAGCTCGGCCGTGGAGGGATCGGCGGTCTGACCGCCCGCGACGACCCGGATCGTCCCGACCGGCTCCGCGAGCGTCTCGAAGAGCAGCCGGTTCCCCTCCCCGGCGGCGACGGCCACGACGCCGCTCTTCGCGCGCGTGGCGGGTACCAGCGAGAGTCGCCGCTCGCGCTGCTCCTGCTGCTCGTGCATGTTCGCGAACGCCGCAGGCGCCGGCGCGGCGGGCGGCACGTCGCCGCTGACCGCTCCGGCAAGTCCGCGGAGCAGCTCGACAAGGCCAGCGCCGCCTGCGTCGACGACTCCCGCCTCGCGCAGGACGTCGAGCTGCTCGGGCGTGCGGGCGACTGTCTCCTCCCCGTGACGCACGAGCTCGACGAGCAGGTCGCCGAGCGGCCCGGCCTCGCCCTCGTGCCGCTCCGCCTCCTCCGCGAGCCCGCGGATGACGGAGAGCATCGTCCCTTCCACGGGTCGCCGCACGGCGCGGTAGGCGGCGTCGGAGGCTCCACGCAGCGCGCGGGCCGTGAGCGCCGGGTCGATGCCGTTCGTCGACCGGGCGAGGACCTCGGCGACGCCGCGCACGATCTGGGAGAGGATGACGCCGGAGTTGCCGCGCGCTCCCATCAGCGCGGCGCGCGCGACCGTCTGGGCGAGCGCCGGGCGGTCCGCCTCCGCCGAGGCGACCGCCTCCGCGACGGCTCGCACGGTCAGGATCAGGTTCGTGCCGGTGTCGCCGTCGGGAACCGGGTAGACGTTGAGGTCGTCGAGCCGGCCTCGGCTTGCCTCCAGCGAGGCGAGAGCGGCGCCGACGAGACCGCGGACGAGCTCGAGATCTCCCTCGGCGGTCACTTCCCGCCGATGCGCACGTCATCGACGTGCACCTCCACCGCGCGAACCGTCAGGCCCGTCAGCCGCTCGACCTCGTAGGCGACGCGGTTGCCGACGCTGGAGGCGACCTCGGCGAGGTTGAGTCCGTACTCGACGACGACGTGGACGTCGACGGTCACCTCCCCGCCGTCCCGGCCGATCTCGATCCCGCGCGGGCGGCCTCGGGCTCGGGCGAGCTGCCCCCGCAGCGAGCCCTTCATCCCCAGCACGCCGTAGCACTCGAGCGCCGTCTCCGCGACGATCTGCGCGATCGCCTCGCTCGAGATCGTGATCCGCCCGAGGCGCGAGGAGAGCGCGTGCCCCGCTTCCATCGTTCGGTTGGACCGGCGACCCCCGCATGCGGTTGCGAGCAGAATCCCCGCATGAGCGACGACAACATCTGGACGTCCGAGTGGGACGAGGGCGAGGACTGGTCGGGCGGAGGCGGCAACGCGAAGCGGCTGCCTCGCGGGGAGCGGCTTGGCGCCACGGTGTACGAGCTCGGGCCGGGCAACTTCGTCGTCTACCACTTCCACCACGCCTCGGAGGAGATGCTCGTCGTCCTCGACGGCGAGATGACGATGAAGACGGAGGACGGGGAGCGGATCGTGCGGCGCGGCGAGGTCGTGATCTTCCCGGTCGGCCCGGCGGGCGCACACGGCTTCCGTATCGACGGCGAAGGGAGCTGTCGCTACCTCATGGCCTCGTCCGGGCAGGCGCCGGAGGTCGTCGAGTACCCGGAGCTGGGCCAGATCACTGCGCAGGCGCCGACCGGCTCGCAAACCGGCGAGCGGCTCTGGCTCATCTACGACGTCCCGAAGCCCGACGGTGAGTGACTGCGTCTTCTGCGACCGCGACTTTCTCCGCGGTGAGGCGGAGGTCTATCTCGAGAACGAGCACTGCGTCTATGCCTCGACGCGGGACCCGCGCGACCCGGCCGACGTCCTCCCCGGCAGCGGTGTGATCGTCACGATCGCGCATAAAGCGTCGCCGTTCGACTTCAGCGTCGAGGAGTGGGCGGCGACGCACGACCTTCTCCTGCAGGCGAAGGCGGTCTGGGACGACCGCCTGGCCCCGGACGGGTATGGCCTCTACTGGAGCCCGTTCCCGCGCAGCGACGAGGCGGTGGTGCGGATGCACGCGCATCTCCATGTCGTGCCGCGCTTCGACGACGAGCCCAACGCCGACGGCGGCGGCCGGGTGGGGATCAAGGAGCCCGAGAACGTCCGCCCCGACCCGCTCGCGCGCGGGACTGGACGCGCCCTCCGGTTCGGGCGCCGTTCCGGCTAGAGAGCCTTCTGGACCTTGCCGGCCTTGAGGCAGCGCGTACAGACGTACGCGCGCGTCGCCTTGCCGTCGATCGCGACGCGAACGCGCTGGAGGTTGGGCTCGAAGCGCCGCTTCGTCGCCACCATGGAGTGGCTCCGGTGGTTACCGAACCCGGGCTTCTTCCCACAGACTGCGCAGACCTTGGACATCGGCGGCGGAGTGTAGCCGAATGGCTGCACGGCACCTGGGCCGGCGGGCTACCCGGCTTTGGCCTGGTCGCGTACCTGGGAGAAGAGGTCGGCCATCTCGAGCGCCGCGCGCGCGGCGTCCGCGCCCCGGTCGATCCGTGCCTCCGCCTGGTCTGCCGTGTCGACCGTGAGCACGCCGAACGCGACGGGCACCCCCGTCTCGAGGCCGGCGAGCTGGAGGCCGGAAGCCGCTTCGCCCGCGACGTACTCGAAGTGCGCCGTCTCGCCGCGCACCACGCAGCCGAGCGCGACCACGCAGGAGTAGCGGCGCGTCTTCGCGAGCGCCATCGCGCCGATCGGGAGCTCGAACGCGCCGGGCACCGGCATCACGGTGATCCGCTCCTCGGCGACGCCGGCCGCCCGGAGGGCTGCGAGCGCCGAGTCGAGGAGCCGGTTCGAGATGTCGCCGTTGAAGCGGGAGACGACGATGCCGACGGTGCGATCCGCGCCGGAGGGAGATCCCTCGAGGACCGCGACGCCATCGGGGATGTCGAGCTCGCCGGGGAGGTGCCCCACCGGGGCGACCTCGGGTTCTTCGGCCTTCGGCTCCTCCTCGGCCTCGGGCTCGTCCTCTGCCTCCGGCTCCGGCTCGCCGACCGGGGCCGCCTCGGTCTCGACCTCGGCTTCGGGCTCCGGCCTCGCATCCTCCTGCGCCTGCTCGTCCGGCTCCTCCGGGCTCGACTGCGGCCACCCGAGCGGCTCGGCGACAGCGGCCTCCGACTTCGGCGCATCCTCCTGCTCGGTAGCCGGCGGCGCCTCGCCCGGCCAAAAGCCTCCTGAACTCATTCGCCCTCCGACTCGAACTTCAGATCCTGGTGGTGCAACTTGTGTCCGAGCTTATCCCGCTTGGCGGCCAGATAGCGAACGTTCTCGGGATGGGGCGGCATCTCGATCGGTACCTGCTCCGTCACCCTCAACCCGTAGGCCTCGACCCCGGAGACCTTCTTCGGGTTGTTCGTGAGCAGCCGCATCGTCGTGATCCCGAGCTCGGCCAGGATCTGGTTGCCGATCCCCCACTCCCGCTCGTCGGCGGCGAAGCCGAGCGCGAGGTTCGCGTCGACCGTGTCGAGCCCCTGCTCCTGCAGCTCATAGGCCCTGAGCTTGTTGAGGAGGCCGATGCCCCGCCCCTCCTGGGCCATGTAGAGGAGGACGCCGCGGCCCTCGGCGGCGATCGCGGCAAGGGCGGCCTCGAGCTGCTCGCCGCAGTCGCAGCGGAGCGAGTGGAAGACGTCGCCTGTCAGGCACTCGGAATGGACGCGGACGAGCACGTCCTCGCCGACCTCGCCCATCACGAGGGCGAGGTGGTCGCGCCCGGAGAGCGTCTCGCGGAAGGCGATCGCCGTGAAGAGGCCGTACTCCGTCGGCAGCTGCACGGTGACCACGCGCTCCACGAGCTTCTCCGTCCGGCGCCGGTGTTCGATCAGGTCGGCGACGGTGATCATCCGCAGCCCGTGCCGCTCGCAGTAGGGCACGAGATCCGGGACGCGGGCCATCGTCCCGTCCTCGTTCATGATCTCGCACACCACGCCGGCCGGGACGAGGCCGGCGAGCCGCGCGAGGTCGACCGCAGCCTCCGTCTGGCCCGCGCGCACCAGGACGCCGCCGTCGCGTGCCCGCAGCGGGAAGACGTGCCCGGGCTGGACGAGATCGTGCGGCGTGGACGCGGGGTCGATCGCGACCTGGATGGTGTGCGCGCGGTCGGCCGCGGAGATGCCGGTCGTTACGCCCTCGCGGGCCTCGACGGAGACTGTGAACGCGGTGCCGAGGCGCGCCTCGTTCCGCTGTGTCATCGGCGGCAGGCCGAGCTGCTCGCAGCGCTCGCCCGTGAGGCAGAGGCAGATCAGCCCGCGGGCGTGCGTCGCCATGAAGTTGACCGCCTCGGGCGTCGAGAACTGCGCGGCGATCACGAGATCGCCCTCGTTCTCGCGCTGGGGGTCGTCGACGACGACGACCATCTTCCCGTTCCGGATGTCCTCGACGGCCTCGTCGATCGAGGCGAAGGGAGTGACGGCGGAGCTCACGGCAGCCTCGCCGCCAGGAGGCGCTCGACGACGCGCGAGAGCACGTCGGCCTCGAGGTTCACCTCGTCGCCCGGCTCGAGCCGGCCGAGCGTCGTCACGGCGAGCGTGTGCGGGATCAACGCGACCTCGAAGCCGTCGTCGTCGAGGCAGGCGATCGTCAGCGAGACGCCGTCGACCGTGATCGAGCCTTTCTGGACGCAGTAGCGAACGAACCCTTCCGGGGCATCGATCCACATGCGGCGACCGTCTCCCTCGGGCGCCGTCGAGCGGACTCGGCCCAGGCCGTCGACATGGCCCTGCACCACGTGGCCGCCGAGCGGGTCGCCGACGCGCAACGACGGCTCGAGGTTGACGGCGCCGCCCGGCTCGAGGTGGCCGAGCGCCGTCCGCGACAGCGTCTCCGGGACGACGTCGAACGCGAGCTGCGCCTCCTCCTTCTCCACCACGGTGAGACAGACGCCGGCCACCGCCACCGAGTCGCCGACCGACGCGCTCGCAGCCGTGTCGGGCGCCGTGAGCACCAGCCGCGAGCCGTCGAAGGCGGCGACTCTCCCGATCTCGCGGACGATGCCCGTGAACATGCGACAAAGGTTACGGCTCGCGCAAGTACGCCTGGACGAGCACGTCCTCGCCGGACGGCTCGGCGCTCAGGTGGAGGAGCTCGAGCGGGGCGGCGAGGTCGCCGAGCACGCGCGGCCCGTCGCCCGCAAGGACGGGCGCGACGAAGAAGAGAAGCTTGTCGACGAGACCGGCGGCGAGGAACGCCGCGGCCAGCGTCGGCCCGCCTTCGAGCAGGAGCGACTGGACGCCGTCGGCGGCGAGTGCGTGCAGCTCTTCCTCGAGCGAGCCCATGCGGAGCTCGAGCTCCGACCCTTCGGGCAGCGGGCCACGCCCGAACGCGAGGCGCCGCGGCTGCCGGTCGGCGTCGACGTCGCGCGCGTCGAGGCGCGGCGCGTCGGCCCGCACCGTCCCCATCCCCACCGCGACCGCGTCGGAGGCGGCACGGAGATTGTGCACCCGCCGTCTCGATTCCTCGCCGGACACCCAGCGGCGCCCCGGGACGGCGACGCGGCCGTCGAGCGTGATCGCCGCCTTGTACGTCACGAAGGGACGGCCGAGGGACTTCCAGGCGCGCCACGCCTCGTTCTGCCGGCGGGCGGCGATGTCGTCGAGCAGCTCGACCTCGATTCCGGCGGCGCGGAGGCGCTCGAGCCCGCGACCGTCCACGACGGGGTTCGGGTCGCGAGCGCCGACGACGGCTCGCGCGACTCCGGCGGCAACGACGGCATCCGCGCAGGGAGGCGTCCGCCCGTGGTGGGAGCACGGTTCGAGCGTCACGTAGAGGGTCGCCCCCCGCGCTCGGTCGGCGGCCTGCTCGAGAGCGATCACCTCCGCGTGGCGAACAGCGTCGTACTCGTACCAGCCCTCCCCCACGACCTCGCGCTCGCGCACCACCACCGCGCCGACGAGGGGATGGTCGCCGGTCTTGCCCCGCCCGCGCTCGGCGAGCTCGAGCGCGCGCTCGAAATGGCTCACCCGAGGTCCCGGACGAGGCCCCGATACGCCTGCGCCAGGTCATCGCGGCCGAAGATCGCCGAGCCGGCGACGAACAGTGACGCCCCCGCCGCGCGTGCGGCTCCGATCGTCTCGTGGTCGATTCCGCCGTCGACCTGGACGTGGACGCCCTCGGGCAACGCTGCGCGTAGCCGCCCGATCCGGTCCGGCGCGTCCGGCCTGAACTGCTGGCCGCTGTAGCCCGGATGGATGCTCATGCACAGCACGAGGTCGGCGTCCCCCGCGGCGGCCGCCACCTCCTCCGGCTCGCTCTCGGGGTTGAAGGCAACGCCGACCTGAAGGCCGTGCCCGCGGGCGGCGGCGATCGTGCCCGGCACGTCGTCGACGACCTCGTAGTGGAAGGTCGCGCTGTCACCGCCGGCCCGGGCGATCTGCGGAAAGTGGCGCAGCGGGTTGTCGACCATGAGGTGGCAGTCGAGCACCCCGCCGGCATCGTGCACGAGCGGGGCGATCGAGTCGAGGACGACCGGCCCGATCGTGATGGGCTCGACGAAGTGGCCGTCGCCGACATCGAAGTGGAAGACGCGGCACCCCGCCTCGAGAAGCTCTGCGATCTGCTCGCCGAGCCGCGCGAAGTCCGCCGCGTAGAGCGACGGCTCGACCTCGATCGTCCGGACCCACTCCTGCCAGGCCATTGCGCCGCGATCGTACGCAGTCCGGACGGGCGACAGCCATGCCTCGACCGGCGACGGGTCAGTCGACGGCGAGGCGGGCGACGAAGAAGCCGCTCGTCTCATGGACGTGCGGCAGCGTGAGGAGGAACTCCGGCCGGGACGGATGGACGAAGGCCGGCCGCTCCTCCCCGAGCGGCAGGACGCGCAGCCCGCTCGCGTCGACCACCGCCTCGCATTCCTCGGGGTTGAGCGTGCAAACCGAGTAGACGATCGTGCCGCCGGGACGGATGCGTTCCGCGGCGGAGCGGAGAAGGGCGAGCTGGAGCTCCGGCAGCGCGGTCGCGCGCCAGCGCAGGTCGGGCCGCTGGGAGAGGACGCCGAGCCCGGAGCACGGCGCGTCGACGAGCGCGCGATCGAAGCTGTCGAGCTCGGGCGGCAGCGCCGTCCCGTCCGCCTCCACGACGGTGACGTCGGGACGGCCCATGGTCGCGAGGTTCTCGCGCAGCTCGCGCGCGCGGGCCGGGTCGATCTCGATCGCGGTCACCGCGCCCCGCAGCTGCCCCGTCTTGCCGCCCGGCGCGGCGCAGAGATCGAGCACGCGCTCGCCTTCCCCCGAGCCGACGCAGAGGCCCGCGAGCTGCGAGCCCCGGCTCTGCGGCCAGACCCTCCCCTCGACGACGAGCGCCTCGTCCACGCGCTCCACGCGGTAGGCGCCGGGCACGTCCGTCTCCTCGGCGCCCGCGGGAGGCTCCCCCCGCACGAGCCGGACGACAGTCTCGAGCGGCTCGTTCATCGTGCGCATGAGCGCGAGCGCGCCCTGCTCGCCCAGCACGCGCAGGAACACGTCGTGGATCCAGTCGGGGTACGACTCCTTCAACGGACCCTCCGGCAGCGACTCGAGCAGCGGCCCGATCCCCTCGGACAGCCGGCGCATCACGGCGTTCGCGAACGGAACGGCCCGTTCGAGCCGGGCGCGGCGCACGAGCTCGACGGACTCGTTCGCAGCGGCGTGCGGCGCGGTGTCGGTGTAGCCGAGCTGGTACGCGCCCAGCCGCAGCGCCGCCCGCACCGGCGGGTCGAGCTTCCGCACCGGCCGCCGGCCGAGCGTGTCGATCGCGTGGTCGAGGGTCCGCACGCGCTGCACGGAGCCGTAGGCGAGCCGCTGCGCGAAGGCGCGCTCCCGCTCGTCGAGGCCCTCCGCGGCGCTGCGAAAGGCGCGGTCCGCGTAGGCGTCCTGCTCGAAGACGCGCAGCAGCACCTCGTAGGCCGCACGCCGGGCCGGCGAGACGGTCACGAGCGGCAGAGGAGGATCGCCCAGCCGAGCGAGTCACGCTGCCAACGCAGGTAACGGTCGCGATAGGCGAGGCCGCGCGCTCGGAACTCGTCGGCCTGCGGATGCTGGGGGTTCGCCTCGAGCCAGCGGTCGAGCGTCTGCCAGTGCAGCGAGTCGTAGCGGTCCCAGTCGTCCTCGGAGGACACGATGAGGTAGACGACCCGCACGCCGGTCGACTCGGCTCGCTCGACGGTCGCCGCCAGCGGGAGAAGGTCCTCGCCGGCGACGATCTCCTCCGGCTCGGCCTCCGGCGGCGGTGGCCAGACACGCCAATACGGCTCGCCGACGGCGACTTGGGGCGCGGCTACGGAGAGTCGATCGAGCGTCGCCACGAGACCGCCGTAGGCGAACGTGGCGCCGAGGCAGAGTGCCGCGTCGTAACGGCCGAGCTCGAAGTGCGCGGCGTCGCTCTCGACGAGCTCGATCCGATCGTCGAGGCCCGCGTGCGCGACCCGCTCGCGCGCGGCGGCGACGAACTCCGACGCGCGCTCGACGCACGTCAGCCGGCAGCCGAACTCTCGTGCGAGGACGAGCGCCGGGCCGCCGCGTCCGGAGGCGACGTCGAGCACATGAGAGCCCGGCCCGAGCCCGAGCCGCCGGCCGAGCAGTCGGATTTTCTCCTCACTCGTCGGGTTCTGGATCTCGTGCTCGGCCTCGACGACGGCGTACCACCAGGTCATCGGCGGCCTCGCAGGTACGCGTCGTACGCCATCCGGCGGCCGCCGGCCGGCTGCACCTCGACCGGCTCGAACGAGCCGTCCTCGCCCACCCTCGCCCGCCAGACGATGAGGTCGCCCAGCCGCGCGCCGATGTGCGGCGAGAGCGCGCGGACGCGGTTCACGAGCTCCTGCGGCGGCGCGGCGGAGTCGAGCTCCCGATCCTCGGGGCCGATCTTCTCCGCGTAGCTGGCGCCGTCCTCCGGCTGCGGCTCGAACTGCGGCTCGTCCTGTGCGAGCACGTCCCGGAGGAGCTCGGCCGCAACTTCCGCCGCGCGCGCGTACACGGCGCCGGCGTCGTCGTCCGGCCGGACGGCGAACGCGCGCTGCGCCGCGATCGGCCCCGCGTCGAGCGCCTCGACGGTGCGGTGGATCGTGACGCCGGTCTCCTCGTCGCCGGCCATGAGCGAGCGCTCGACCGGCGCCGCGCCGCGCCACCGCGGGAGCAGCGACGGGTGGACGTTGAGCCACAGCGCACGCTCGAGCAGCGCATTCGGGACGAGGAGGCCGTAGGCACAGACGACGACGGTGTGGGCTGCGATCCCGACGGACGAATCGAGCTTCGCCGGCTGCTCGACGGGGATCCCGAGCCGCTCGGCCACCTCCTTTGCCGGCGGCGGGGCGACGCGACGGCCGCGTCCCCGCGGCTTGTCGGGACGCGTGAAGAGCTGGACGACGTCGTGCTCGCCCGCGAGCCGCTCGAGCACATCGGCGCCGAACGGCCCGGTCGCGGCGACCGCGATCCGGCGCGCCATGCGGCTACCCGATGACGATGCGCGGGCGTAGGCTCGCGAGCGCCTCGCGCTTCGCCTCGGGCGTCGTGCGGTCGAGGATCAGGACGCCGTCGAGGTGATCCGTCTCGTGCTGGGCGACGCGCGAGTACGGCTCCTCGAGCTCGTAGCGCACCTCGGCCCCGTGCTCGTCGCGGCCCTCGATCGCGATCGTCGCCGGGCGCTCGACCGGCAGGAGGACGCCCTGGATCGAGAGGCAGCCCTCGTCGTCGACCGTCGTCTCCTCGCTCAGCTCCACGATCTCCGGGTTCACGATCACGGCGGTCTCGTCCTCGGCGACCTGGAAGACGAAGATGCGCTGCAGGACGCCGACCTGGGTCGCCGCGAGACCGATCCCGCTGGCGTCGACCATCAGCTGCTTCATCCGGTCGGCGAGGCGGCGCAGGTCGTCGTCGAACTCCTCGACCGGGCGGGCGGCCATCTTCAGCGCGGCATCCGGGTACTGCCGGATCTGCGCAAGGGCCACGCGCCGCCGGGCTTCCTGCTCCGGGTCGAGCTGCTCGTCCTTGACCTGTCCCTCGATCTCCGGCATTGGGCCGGACTGTACCCTCGCGGACGTGGATCCACGGACGTTGAAAGAGATCATGAGCCAGGGCGCGACGCGTCCCGAGACTCCGCAGGAGCGGCGCGAGCGTGAGCTGCTCGAGGCCGATCTCGAGTCGAGCCCGGTGCGTGGAATGCCGCTCCGGCAGCGCCTCCGCAACTTCCGCCCCGACCCCGACTCGGCGGTGCGGGCGCTCGACGGGCCGACGGTCTGGATGCGGAGGCTGCGGGCCATCGAGGACGCCGTCGAGCAGCACGAGCGCCGGCTCAGGGGGGCCTGGCGGGCGCTCGCAGAGGAGCTCGAGGAGCCCGCGGACTTCGCGGCCGCCTGGCGCGAGCTCGCCGGCAACTGGAGCTTCGCCGAGGTGAACGGGCTAATCGAGCGCCACAACCGCAACTTCCCGGCCGAGGCACGACTGGCGATGGACCCCCGCACCCGCGACTTCGTCCGCGTCAACGGACGCTCGTACCTGCGGGAGCCGCTCGACGCGCCGTGGATCCTCGACCGCTTCCCGCCCGAGCGCGCGGCTGCAGGCGGCGTAGGCTCGACGGAGCCGCCCGGTGGCGCAGGCGCCGGCGCGTACGGCGCCGGAGCGGGGAATGCGTGATCCGGGCGGTGCAGCCGGAGGACGGCGAGGAGCTCGCCGCGCTCTACGCCGCGAACCGCGAGTTTCTCGCGCCGTTCGAGCCGGTCCGGCCGCCTGAGTTCTTCACCCCGGAGGGCCAGCGCGAGCGGCTCCAGCGGCAGCTCGAGGGCGAGACCCATCCGTTCGTGATCCTCGACGGCAATGCGATCGCCGGGACGGTCAACCTGTTCGGGATCGTCCGGGAGAGCCTGCAGAGCGGCGTGATCGGCTACTGGGTGGACGCGACGCGCAACGGCCGCGGCCTCGCGACGGCCGCGGCTGGCGAGATCCTGGCCTACGCGTTCGGCATCCTCGAGCTCCACCGCGTCGAGGCCGCGACGCTCGTCGACAACGTCCCGTCGCAGCGGGTGCTCGAGAAGAACGGCTTCGACCGGATCGGGCTGGCCCGGAAGTTCCTGCGCATCGACGACGAGTGGCGGGACTTCCTCCTCTTCCAGCGGATCGCGGACGACTGAGGCTAGTGCCGGTTCTCCTGGTGCTGCGACGCGCCCGCGACTATGTCCAGCCACGGCTCCCGGCGCTTGATCCAGACCTCCGCCTCCGGCCGTAGCTCGAACGGCGCCTCGTCGAGCGAGCCGAGCCGGATCTCCGCGCCCTCCTCGTCGAGGGTGAAGAGGCTCGAGCCGCAGCGCGCACAGAAGCTGCGTCCGTCATACGTCGCGTACTCGCCGCTCGACTCGAACGCAGCGAGCGGCCACTGCCCGTAGATCGTGTACGTGCTGCCGGACTCCTTCCGGCAGTCGGCGCAGTGGCAGCGTCCGACGTGGAACGGCTCGCCGCGGACGGTGTAGCGAACCGCGCCGCACAGGCAGCCGCCGCTGCGGGTTCTCTCCTCCATGCCGGGGAGCCTAGAGGCTCTGCGGATCGACGTCGACGACGGCCGCGAGGCCGGCTCGGCGCATCGCCGGCGCGGCGGCCGAGAGGAGCGCCGCCGCGCGGGAGGCGAGCGCACGTGGCCGGTCGGTCTTGCCGACGAGCTGGGCGCGATGGCGGCCGCGCAGCCGTAGCAACGGAGCGGGGCCGAGCAGCTCGAACTCGGGCAGCCCCGCCTTCAGCTCCTCGAGCGCGCGGAGCGTCGGCTCGGGCTCCGGGCCGGAGACGAGGACTCGGACGAGGTGCCGGAAGGGCGGGTAGCCGAGCGCGCGGCGGCGCTCGAGCTCGCCGGCCAGGAACCCGGCCACGTCGTGGCGCGCCGCGTGCTCGACCGCGCGCGACTCCGGCTGAAACGTCTGGATGAGGACACGCCCCGGCGCGTCGCGGCCGCTGCGGCCTGCGAGCTGGGTCAGGAGCTGGAAGGTGCGCTCCTCGGCGCGGAAGTCTGGCAGGCCGAGCCCGGTGTCGGCGTCGACGACCGCGGCGAGCTCGACACCGGCGAAGTGGTGTCCCTTCGCGACCATCTGCGTGCCGACGAGGACCGCGCGCTCGGCGCGGGCGAAGCGCTCGAGCGCCTCGCGCAGCTGCTCGGGCTTCGCGATCGCGTCCGCGTCGAGCCGGATCCGCTCGAGCTCGGGGACGTGCTTCTCCAGCTCGCGCTCGAGCCGCTGCGTCCCCGCCCCGATCCGAGCGAGCTCGGGCGATCCGCACGCCGGACAGGTCTCCCCGGCGGGCTCTCGGGCGGCGCAGTGATGGCAGCGCAGCGTTCCGTCGCCGTGCAGCGTGAAGGCGACGTCGCAGTTCGGGCAGCGGCGGGTGGCGCCACAGGCGCGGCAGTGGAGTGCGGGCGCGACGCCGCGCCGGTTGAGGAGCAGGATCGCCTTGCCGCCTCGTTCGGCGAGCTTGCCGAGCTCGGCGAGCAACGGCGCGGAGAGCGGGTAGGCCCTCTCCCGGCGGAGGTCGACGACACGGACGGTCGGCATCGGGGCGGCGATCCGGCCGCCGAGCTCGAGCCGCTCGAGCGCCTGCCAGGACTCCGGCCGCGGCGTCGCCGAGCCGAAGATCGCCACCGCCCCCTCGAGCGCGGCCCGCTTCGCAGCGACGGTGCGGGCGTCGTAGCGCGGGTCGGACTCCTGCTTGTAGGAGGCGTCGTGCTCCTCGTCGACGCAGATCACTCCGAGCGACGGGAGCGGCGCGAACACGGCGGAGCGGGCGCCGACCACGACCGGGGCCTCACCGGCGGCGATCCGCTCGCGCTCGTCCCGCCGCTCGGCCTCCGTGAGGCCGGAGTGGAGCAGCGCGACCCGGTCGCCGAAGCGCGCGATGAAGCGGCCGAGCGTCTGCGGCGTGAGCGCGATCTCCGGGACGAGGACGATTGCGCCGCGGCCCGCCGCGAGGGCGGCCTCGCAGGCGCGGATGTAGACCTCGGTCTTGCCGCTGCCGGTCGCGCCGGAGAGGAGGACGTTTCCGCCGCCGCTCGCGAGCAGCGCCTCGATGCGCTGCAGCGCGCGTTCCTGCGAGTCGGAGAGCCGGGCGGGCGCGGGCTCGGCGGCCAGGCCGGCCGTCGCGGTCACCTCCCGCCGCTCGCCGCGCCGCTTTGGCTGGTGCGGCGCGATCAGCGCGAGCGCACGCGCCGGCGTCGAGCCGTAGTAATCGGCGAGCCAGAGGGCAAGGTCGACGAGCGCCGGCGGCAGAGTCTCCAGCACGCCTTCCGCCGCGACGGGCTCGACGTCGGGCGGCGCCTCCGCGTCGGCGTCGACGACGACGCCGCGCCGCCGCGCGTTGCCGAAGCGGATCGCGAGGACGGCCCCCTTCTCCACCTCGTCCTCGATCTCGTACGTGAACAGCCGCGCGAGCGAGCGGGCCGTGATGATCGGGTAGACGGAGGCGAGACGCGACACGGGCAGCGAGCCTAGCCGCGGCGCTGGTCGGCGCTCAGGCGCCGGTCTGCTCGAGCGGCCCCGCGAAGAGGCGGCCGAGGTCGTCGAACGTCATATGATCGGCCAAACGTCAAGGAGGTTGTAGTGGCAGTCGTGTACATCCAGGAGTTCCCGATCGGCGATCGGACGACGACGAACTACGACTTCGTCGCGGACAAGATCGGCGACGGCCCCTTCGAGGGCCTGATCGCGCACACGGCGGGGTTCGACGACGAGGCCGGCGTGTTCCGGATCCTCGACGTGTGGGAGAGCCGCGAGCACGCCGACCGGTTCCTCGCCGAACACGTCCAGCCGCTGCTCGAGCAGGGCCCGCAGGCGTTTCCGAACCCGGACAACTTCACCGAGCCGACCCGGGACGGCTTCTACGAGCTCCACCACGTCGTGCGCTAGACGCCGGCGGCGCTGACGACGAAGTCCGTCGCGAAGCCGAGCAGGATCCCCGCGAGGACGAGCCACGTCACGAGGGCGGTGCGCCCGTAGCTCCGGTTGACCGCCATCAGCTCCTGCACGACGTAGAGGATCGAGCCGGCGGCGACGGCGAAGAAGACGACCGACATCGCCTCGCTCGACCACGCCTGTCCCAGCACCGTGCCGAGGAAGGTGGGGCCCCCGCCGATCAGGCCCATCGCGCCCAGAAAGCCCCAGCTCGGCTTCGTGCCCTCGCCGGCGAGCGGTCCGCAGATCCCGAATCCCTCGGTCGCGTTGTGCAGCCCGAAGCCGACGATCAGCGTCACGGCGAGGCTGATCGAGCCCGCCGCAGCCGCCTGGCCGATCGCAAGCCCTTCGCCGAAGTTGTGGACTCCGATCCCGACCGCGATCAGGAGCGCGAGCTGCTTGCCCGGCGTGAGCTCGTCGATCCAGCGACGGTGCGTGAACTCGTCGACCGCGGCCGCGCCCGGGCCGACCATCGTCGTCACGCGCCGGCTCGAGCGGCGGCGCATCCAGACCGCGTAGTGCACGAGACCCATCAGGCCGAGCGCGAATCCGGCCGCGCCGAGGCCCGAGAGCCACGCGAACCTCCCCCAGTGCCGCGCCTGCAGCGCCGAGTCGATCGGATCGACCGCGCCCGTCAGCACGTCCCAGAAGAGGAAGAGGAGGATCCCGGTCGCTAGCGCGGAGAGGCAGGCGCGCACGATCGGCGCGAACGTGTTCACGCGGCCGATCGGCAGGCCGAGGAAGATCGTCGCGCCCGCGATCGCGCCGAGCAGAAGGATGTGTGCCGTCGACATAAGCTCTTATTTTCCCCTGACTGCCCGTGTAAGGGTGCCCTTACACGCAGGCGCCAGGGCAATATAGCTGCGTGCCCGCAGCCGGCCATTCGGTAGACGAGTACCTGGAGACGATCTATTTCCTCGCCTTCCCCATCGGCGAATACACGCCGCACGGCGCCGGCGCACCTCCGCTCGCGTCTCGCGTCGCCGAGATGCTGCACGTATCGCGGGCCTCGGCCGGCGAGATGCTGAAGCGGCTCGAGGCCGAGGGCCTGATCGAGCGCGGGAAGAAGAAGGAGGCGCTCCTGACCGAGGCGGGCCGCGAGCGCGCCGAGCGCGTGGTGCGCAAGCACCGGATCATCGAGCGGCTCCTCACCGACTTCATGGGCTACACCGGCTACGAGTCGCACGAGCGTGCCGACGTGCTCGGCGACACCTTCACCGACGAGATGGTCGAGCGGATCGACGACAGGCTCGGCCACCCGCAGCGCTGTCCTCACGGCTGGCCCGTCGACCCCTCGGTGGAGCAGGCGGAGAACGCCGAGCTCGCGCCGCTCGCGACGCTGCCGGCCGGGACGCGCGCGACGATCGTCCGCCTCGCGGAGCACGACGGCGACCTCCTGCACTGGTTCTACGACCAGGGGCTCGTGCCGGGGACGAGCATCCTCGTGCGCACCGCCGAGCCGGCGGCGGATCAGTTCACGGTCGCGATCGAGAAGGTCGGCGAGCGCGCGATCTCCGAGAAGGCCGCCGCCGGGCTGTTCGTCAGACGCTCGTAGCCGCCGGCTCCGCCAGGGTTTCGGCCGCGCGTCGCCGGCTCAGCCGGCGACGCTTGCAGCCTGGAACCCCGCTGCGGCCCGCAGCGCCGCCGCCTTGTCCGTACGCTCCCACGTGAAGTCGCCGTCGTCACGGCCGAAATGGCCGTACGCCGCGGTCTTCGCATAGATGGGCCTACGCAGGTCGAGGTCCCGGAGGATGGCGGCCGGGCGCAGGTCGAATTGCTCGCGGACGAGCTCCTCGATCGTCGCGACCGCTACGTTCTCGGTCCCGAACGTGTCGACGAGGACCGACATCGGGTGCGCGACCCCGATCGCGTACGCGACCTGGATCTGGCAGCGATCGGCAAGACCGGCGGCGACGACGTTCTTCGCCACGTAGCGCGCCGCATAGGCGGCCGAGCGGTCGACCTTCGTCGGGTCCTTGCCCGAGAAGGCGCCGCCGCCGTGCGGGGCAGCGCCGCCATACGTGTCGACGATGATCTTGCGACCGGTCAGGCCGGCGTCGCCCATCGGCCCGCCGACGACGAACTTGCCCGTCGGGTTGCAGTAGAAGAACCCCTTCTCCTCGAGCCGCTTCGGGTCGTAGAGATCCTTCGGGAGGATCGGCTCGAGAACGGCCTCCGCGATGTCCGGCTTCATCAGGGACTCGATGTCGATGCCTTCGCGATGCTGGGTCGAGACGACGACGCGCTCGATCTCGACGGGCCGCCGCCGGCCGTCGGTCTCCTCGTAGCGGATCGTCACCTGCGTCTTTCCGTCCGGCCGCAGGTACGGAAGGACATCCGACTTGCGGACGGCTGCGAGCCGCTTGGCGAGCCGGTGCGCGAGCATGATCGGCAGCGGCATCAGCTCCTCGGTCTCGTTCGTCGCGTAGCCGAACATCATCCCCTGGTCGCCGGCGCCGACGCGGTCGAGCGGGTCGTCGTCGCCGTGCTGCTGCTCGTAGGAGCTGTCCACTCCCTGTGCGATGTCGGGCGACTGGTTGTCGATCGCGACGGTGACGCCGCACGTGTCGGCGTCGAACCCGTACTTGCCGCGCGTGTAGCCGATCTGGCGGATCTGTTCGCGGACGAGGCCTGGGATGTCGACGTAGGTCGAGGTCGTGATCTCGCCGCCGACGACGACGAGGCCAGTCGTGAGGAAGGTCTCGCAGGCGACGCGGCCTTCGGGGTCGTCCGTGAGGACGGCGTCGAGCACGGAGTCGGAGATCTGGTCGGCCATCTTGTCGGGATGACCTTCTGTGACCGACTCGGAGGTGAAAGAGAAGCTGCGGCTTGTCATGGCGGCAGGCTAGCCGACGCCCCTTCATTCCTCGGTGGGTTCCCTGCCCATGAGGCCGGCCGCGAGGTCGGTGATGCTCTGGCCGCCGAGCACCGCGCAGACACCTTCGGTGATCGGGAGCTCGACGCCGAGCCGGTGAGAGAGGTCGCGGAGGATCGGCGCCGTCGTCAGGCCCTCGACCGTCTGGCCGATCTCGGCCATCGCCCGCTCCGGCGTCAGCCCTTGCGCGATCAGCTCGCCGGCGTGCCGGTTGCGGCCGTGGCGGCTCCAACACGTGACGACGAGGTCGCCGATTCCGGCGAGGCCGGCGAAGGTCTCCGCCCGCGCGCCCGCCGCTTCCCCCAGCCGCGCCATCTCCGCGAGGCCCCGTGCGATGAGGGACGCCTTCGCGTTGTCGCCGAGGCCGAGCCCGTCGACGCCACCGGCGGCGAGCGCGATCACGTTCTTCGCCGCCGCACACAGCTCGACGCCGACCAGGTCCGGATTGACGTAGATGCGGAAGAGGCTCGAGTTGAGCGCGTGCTGGAGCTGCCCGGCGAGGACGCCGTCCTCGCTCGCGATCACCGCCGCGGTCGGCAGCCCCTCCGCGACCTCCTCCGCCATGTTCGGGCCCGAGAGGACGGCGACCGCGCGGCCGCCGACCCGCCTCGACAGCCGCTCGCCGGTCTCCGGATCGAGCCCCTTGGCGAGGCTCAGCACCGGCGCGCCCCCGGGCAGCGCCTCCACCACCCCGGCGAAGACGCTGCTCGGCACGGCCGCCACGACGACGTCGGCGTCACCGGGAGCGTCGGCGAGAGCAACCGGCTCGGCGGCGCTGAGATCGACGCCCTGCAGGTAGCGCGGGTTCCGGCCCGTCCCGGCTATCGCCTCGGCCTGCTCGCGGGAGTGGCACGCGAGGACCACGTCGTGGCCGCGGTCGAGGAGCACGCGCGTGAACGCCGTCCCCCAGGAGCCGGCTCCGGCGACGAGGAACCGCATCGTCAGGATCGTTTCACGAAGTCGATCGAGACGGGCACGCCGTCCAGGCCGAAGCGCTCGCGCAGCCGGTTCTCGACCCAGTAGCCGTAGTCCCGCGTGACGAGGCCGGGATCGCTGACGAAGAAACGGAACCGCGGGGGCCGCACGCGGATCTGTGTGCCGTAGAGGAGGTTGAGCCTGCGGCCGCGCGGGCCGCTCGGCGGCTGGCGTGCCGCGCGCAGCTCGGCGAGCGCGCGGTTCAGCTCGGGGGTCGGGATCCGCGCCACGTGCCGGTCGAAGAGCTCGGCGATCCCGTCGAGCAGCCGCTCGAGGCCGCGCCCGGTCTGCGCCGAGACGGCGACGAACGGCGGCCGCTGGCGCAGGCGGCGGCGCAGCTCGCCGCGGGCGTCCTCGACGTTGATCGTCGTCGCGTCCCACTTCGAGAGGACTACGAGCGTCGAGCAGTCCGCGTGGCGGGCGACGTCGGCGACCGCGATGTCCTGCTCCACGATCCCCTCCGCCGAGTCGACCAGGACGAGCGCGACGTCGGCGCGCTCCGCCGCCTCGAGCGCGCGTAGCTCCGAGTAGTACTCGACCCCCCGACGGTGCCTCCTCTTGCGCCGAAGACCCGCGGTGTCGATCAGCACGAAGGTGCGCTCTCCGCGCTCGAGCACGGTGTCGACCGCATCGCGCGTAGTGCCCGGGATCTCGCTCACGATCAACCGCTCCCGGCCGAGGAGCGCGTTGACGAGGCTGGACTTGCCGACGTTCGGGCGGCCGAGGATCGCGACGCGGATCGCGTCGTCGGACAGCGGAGGCCGTCCGGCCGGCGCCAGTCGCTCGAGCTCGGCGATCACGCGATCGAGCAGGTCGCCGCTGCCGGTGCCGTGCAGGCCGGAGATCGGGATCGGGTCGCCGAGCCCCAGCCTGTGCAGCTCCAGCGCGAGCGGCTCCTGGGCCGGATCGTCGATCTTGTTCGCGAGCACGAGGACCGGCTTGTGCGACTCACGCAGGATCTGGGCCACCTCCTCGTCGCCGGGCGTGACGCCGGCGCGCGCGTCCACGACGAAGAGCACGAGATCCGCCTCGTCGACCGCCTCGCGCGCCTGCTGCGCGATCGCGCGCGTCAGTGGCGCAGGATCGCCGATGTCGACCCCGCCGGTGTCGACGAGCACGAAGCGCTTCCCCGTCCACTCGCACACCAGCTCCTTCCGGTCGCGCGTCACGCCCCGCATCTCGTGGACGACGGCCGCGCGGGTCTCGGTCAGCCGGTTGACGAGGGTCGACTTGCCGACGTTCGGGAAGCCGACGATCGCAACCGCGCCCAGCAGCGGCGGAGGCGGCGGAGCGGGAAGCTCGCCGGAATCGATGTCCTCGACGTCGCTCACTAACTCGGGAGCGTGACGGGTGCGGAATCCCCCCGCGTCGGCGGGACCGCGACGCGCGGCCTCCCCGCCTCGTGCAGGTCGCACAGCCAGCGCCAGAGCCGGTTCAGCTCGTCCTCGATCAGCTGCGAGCCCTCGCGGTAGCCCTTGCCGCCACGGGGCATGCCCTCCAGGCGCATCGGCTCTCCCCAGGCGATCGAGACCGGCGCGAAGTTGCCCAGTCGCCAGCGCTGCGAGCCGTGGATCGCGGCGCAGATCACCGGGACGTCCTCCTGGATCGCGACCATCGCGGCGCCCGGCTGCACGTGGCCGGGAACGCCGCTGCGCTGCCGCGTCCCCTCGACGAACACGCCCAGGACGTTGCCGTCGCGCACGACCTCCCGCATCCTGCGCACCGCTTCGCGGTCGGACTCCCCCCGGCGCACCGCCAGCGTGCCGAAGCCGCGGATCACCTGTCCGAGCCCGGGGACCCGATGCGCCTCGACCTTGGCGACGAAGTAGAGGTTGCGCGGAGTGACGTAGCCGATGCAGGGGATGTCGATCCACGAGAAGTGGTTGATCGCCAGCACGACGCCGCCGCTCCTCGGCATCCGCTCCGCGCCGTACGAGTGAAGCCGCGTGGCGGCCGCCGCCGGGAACCCCAGCAGCGGCTTGCCGAACTTCCACACCACGTCCTCGGACTTCATGCGGCGGGAGACCGCTCGCGTACGAGCGCCTCGATCCGGTCGACGACGTCCTCGACCTCGAGCCTCGTGGTGTCGATCTCGGTCGCGTCCGGCGCCGGCTGCATCCGCGCGGCGTCGCTCTCGTCGCGGAGCCGGAGGTCGGTCGCCAAGGCGTCGGCGCCGATCCCGGGCCGCTCGGCGCTGCGGCGCTTCGCGCGCTCCTCACGGTCGGCGACGAGGTAGACCTTCACCTCGGCGTCCGGCGCCACGACGGTGCCGATGTCGCGCCCCTCGATCACGACGTCGCCGTCGTGCCCGAGTTGCCGCTGCCGGTCGCGCATCACCTCGCGCACGGCGTGGTGGCGGGCCACGACCGGCACCATCCGGTCGACGCGCGTCCCGCGAATCGAGGAGGTGACGTCGGTGCCCGCGATCCAGACGCGGTCGTCGTCGGAGAAGAGCACGGGATGCTCGCGCGCGAGCTGCGCCAGTCCCTCCGCGTCGCCGAGGTCGAGCCCGCGCTGCATCGCGAGCCACGTCAGCGCGCGGTACATGGCGCCGGTGTCGAGATAGCGAAAGCCGAGCCGCTCCGCGAGCGCGCGCGCCACCGTGCTCTTCCCCGCGCCTGCGGGCCCGTCGATCGCCACCACCATCGCGTTATCGCCTCGTCACAGAGTCCAGGAGCTCGTAAAAGCCGGGGAAGCTTATAGCGGCGGTGTCGGCGCCCTCGATCGCCACTCCCTCGCGGGAGGCAAGGCCCGCGACGGCGCCGAGCATGGCGATCCGGTGGTCGCCGCGCGCGTCGACGCGACCGCCGCGCAGCCGGGCCGGGACGCCGGTGACCGTCCAGCCGTCCGCCCGCGAGTGGATCCGCGCCCCGAGCGGCCGCAGGCCATCGGTGACCGCCTCGATGCGGTCCGTTTCCTTCACGCGCAGCTCGCCGGCGCCGGAGACCCGCGTCTCGCCGCGCGCGTGCGAGGCGAGGAGCGCGACGAGCGGGAGCTCGTCGACGAGGCTCGGTACCTCGTCGGCTCCGATCTCCGTCGCGATGAGCTCGCCGGGCTGCACCTGCACGGAGGCGACGGGCTCGCCGCCGGCCCGGCGGCGTTCGAAGACGGAGATGCGGGCGCCCATCCGCTCGAGCACGGCGAGCAGGCCGGTACGGCGCGCGTTGACGCCGAGGTCGTGGATCGTCAGGTCGCTCCCGGGGACGAGCGCTGCGGCGACGAGCAGAGGCGCCGCAGAGGAGAAGTCGCCTGGGACGACGACGTCCTCGAGCCGCAGTGCGCCGGCCGGCTCGACGGTCACGCTCGTCGCGTTGCGGCGCAGGCGCGCGCCCGCAGCTTCGAGCATGAGCTCGGTGTGGTCGCGGGTCGGGATCCGCTCGAGAACCGTCGTCGGCCCGTCGGCGTTGAGGCCCGCCAGGAGGATCGCGGACTTCACCTGCGCGCTCGCCACCTCCGGCTCGATCTCGACGCCGCGAAGCGCATCCGAGCCGCGCACCACGAGCGGGGCATGGCCGTCGGTCGTCTCGACGGTCGCCCCCATCCGCCGCAGCGGCGCGGCGATCCGCTCCATCGGCCGGGGCGTCAGCGACTCGTCGCCGGTGAGCGTGAAATCGCCGTCCTGCCCGGCCACGACGCCGGCGAGGAGGCGCATGAGCGTCCCCGCGTTGCGGCAGTCGACGCTGCCCGCGCGGAGCCCGCGCAGCCCGGCGCCGTGCACGACGAGCTCGTCGTCGGCGACGTTCTCGACCTCGACGCCGAGCGCGCGCACCGCGTCCACCGTCGCCTGCGTGTCCCCGGAGCGCCCGAAGCCGTGCACACGCGTCTCCCCCTCCCCGAGCGCGCCGATCAGGACGGCGCGGTGTGAGATGGACTTGTCGCCGGGCACGACGACGTGGCCCACGATCGAGGCAGCGGGCTCGACCCGCACGCTCAGCCGATCGTGCGTCCCATGAGGGACGCGAGCGCGCGGATCTCGTCTGCGAAATCGTGGAACTCGGAGGTCGGGATCTGCTGGGCGGCGTCGCACAGCGCCTCCTCCGGCCGCGGGTGCACCTCGACGATGATCCCGTCGGCGCCGGCCGCGACGGCCGCCCGCGCGAGCGGCAGGACGAGATCGCGCCGCCCCGCCGGATGCGAGGGGTCGACGATCACGGGCAGGTGCGTCTCCTGCTTGAGCACCGGGATCGCGCCGATGTCGAGCGTGAAGCGCGTCGCCGTCTCGAAGGTCTTGATCCCGCGCTCGCAGAGGATCACCTCGGAGTTGCCCTCCTTGACGATGTACTCCGCGGCCATCAGCAGGTCCTCGACCGTCGAGGAGAGCCCGCGCTTGAGCAGCACGGGCTTCGGGGCCCGGCCGACCTCCGAGAGGAGCGAGAAGTTCGACATGTTGCGAGCGCCGATCTGGATCACGTCCGCCGCCTCGACGACCGCCTCGACGTGGCGCGGGTCCATCAGCTCCGTCACGAGCGGCAGCCCGGTCTCCTCGCGTGCCTCCTTGAGGATCTCGAGCGCCTCGTCGCCGAGCCCCTGGAAGGCGTACGGCGACGTGCGGGGCTTGAAGGCGCCGCCGCGGAGCATGGTCACGCCCTCGGCGTTGACGGCGTGCGCGGTCTCGAGCGTCTGCTCGCGCGTCTCGACCGTGCAGGGGCCGGCGATGAAGCCGAAGTACCCGTCCCCGATGCGGCGTCCGCGCGCCTCGATCACCGTCGGATCGGGCGACAGCTCGCGCGAGACGAGCTTGTACGGCTTCAGGATCGGCAGCACCTGCTCGACCCCGGCGAAGCCCTCGAGCGGCAGCGTCGCGAGCAGCTCGCGCTCGCCGATGGCGCCGATCACCGTCGCCTCGCGGCCGGGCGTGACGAGCGCGGAGCAGCCGGCCTCGTCGAGCCGCGCGACGACCTCGTCCACCTGCTCCTGGGTGGCGCTCGCGCCCATCACGATCAGCAGCTCGGGGGCTCCGGTGATCGCCATCGGAACAGCTTAGGCAGAATCACCCTCCATGGCCGATGCCCAGCCAGCAACCGAGCCCGCCAAGCCGCGCGTCTTCTCCGGCATCCGCGCGACGGGCGACAAGACGCTCGGCAACTACTCCGGCGGCTACCGGCAGTACGCGGCGACGCAGGAGGAAGGCGAAGCGTTCTTCTGCATCGTCGACCTGCACTCGATCACGACTCCGATCGAGCCCGGGGAGCTGCGCGAGTACACGCTCGCAGGTGCGGCGATGCTCTTCGCGACCGGCCTCGACCCGGATCGCTCGACCGTCTTCGCGCAGAGCCACGTCGTCGCCCACGCCGAGGCAGCCTGGCTGCTGAGCGCGGCCACGAGCTTCGGTGAGCTACGTCGGATGACGCAGTTCAAGGAGAAATCCGAGGGCCAGGACTTCGTCTCAGCCGGGCTCTTCACGTATCCGGTGCTGATGGCCGGCGACATCCTGCTCTACCAGACCGAGATCGTCCCGATCGGCGACGACCAGCGTCAGCACCTCGAGCTGACCCGGGACGTCGCGGAGCGCTTCAACCAGCGCTACGGCGAGACGTTCACGATCCCGCGCGGCGTCTATCCCGAGGAGGGCGCCCGGATCAAGAACCTCCAGGAGCCCGAGCGCCTCATGTCGACGACGCGGGGCGCCCCGCAGGGCGTCGTCCGGATGGTCGACGAGCCGGACGTGATCCGGAAGAAGTTCAAGACGGCGGTCACGGACTCCGAGAAGGAGATCCGGCGCCTGCCCGATGCGAAGCCGGGGATCTCGAACCTGCTCGAGATCATGTCCGTCGCAACGGGCGAGCCCGTCGCGGAGCTCGAACGCCGCTTCGACGGCAGCGGCTACGGCGAGTTCAAGGAGGCGGTCGGCGAGGCGGTCGTCGCGCTCCTGGCCCCGATCCAGGAGCGCTATCGCGACCTACGGGCCGACGAGCGGGAGCTGCAGCGCCTGCTCGCGGTCGGGGCGGAGAAGGCGCGACGGGCGAGCGAGCCGACGCTCGAGGCGATGTACGAGCGGATGGGGTTCGTCAAGGCCGAGGCCGGGCGGCTGTTCGGCGCAGCGCGACCGCGCGGTTTGTAAGTCTCCGGCGAGCGGGTTCACAGCTTCGTTTCGACCGCGTCACCACGGCGATGCCCATGCGCCGGCACGCGGCGGCGAGGCTCGCCCCGCCGACTGAGGCCCGAGGTCAAACCGAAACGGAGGGGGAATCGGATGAAGAAGCTCACGGTCGTGGCGGCGCTCGCAGCCGTCGGAATGGCTGCGCTCGTCGCTGTTCAGGTCGCCGGCGCCACCGGCTCGCCGAAGAAGGCGGCCGACCCGCGGGCCGGGTGTCAGCTCGGGAACGGCGTCCAGCACGTGATCAACATCGTGTTCGACAACGTCCACTTCTCTCGGGACAACCCGAACGTGCCGTCGGATCTCGAGCAGATGCCGCACCTACTCAGCTTCCTGAAGCAGTACGGCACGGTCTTCTCGAACTCGCACACCCCGCTGATCGCTCACACGGCCGACGACAGCCTCGCGATCTACACGGGCCTGTACGGCGACCGGCACGGTCAGCCGCTCACGAACTCGTACAAGACGTACAACCCGGATGGGTCGACCGATCCTGCGACGTCGTTCACCTACTGGACATCGCCGATCATCGACACCAAGACCAGCCCACCGACAGCGAACACGGTCGACACGACGCCGTCGATGGCGTATGCCGGAGGCGGCGTCACGCCGGCGCCGTGGGTGCCCTTCACGCGGGCGGGCTGCACGGTCGGCGACTTCTCGACCGCCAACATGGTGCTCGAGAACCCGGCCGTCGACGTCCCGACCGTGTTCGGAGCGGACTCGACCGAGGCGCAGCAGACCGCCACCGACCCCGACAACTTCAAGGATGTCGAGGTCGCGCAGTACGTCGGCGAGGCGATCCACTGCGCGCAGGGGGACTCGATCTGCGCGAGCTCCTCACGTCCGGTCCCCGACCTCTTGCCGACCGAGCCCAAGGGCTACGACGGGTTCCAGGCGTTGTTCGGAGCGAAGTACATCGCTCCGGCCATCGGCGGCGGCCCGAACGTCTTCCACAACGGATACCGCGTCACCGACGCGAACGGGAACCTCGTCGACCTCAACGGGAACACGATCGCAGAGCCGTTCACGGGCACTCCGGGCTTCTCCGGCTTCAATCCGGTGGCGGCGCAGAGCCTCGCCGTGCTCGCGGACATGCAGGAGGCCGGCATCCCGGTCACCTACGGCTACATCTCCGACCTGCACGAGAAGAAGTCGGACACGCGCGTAGGCTGCACCACGACCGCGAACTCCGCGACCGCCGGCAGGCCGGTCGGCCCCGGCGACTCGTGCTACGTCACGAACGCCCAGCACTACGATCAGGCGTTCCAGACGTTCTTCCAGCGGCTCGAGTCCGACGGGATCACGCCGGCGAACACGCTGTTCGTGATCAGCGCGGAGGAGAACGACCAGTTCGCCGGCGCGAACGCCAACCGGGCGGGCCTCCAGCCGACTCCGGCCGGCTGTGACGGCGTCACGACGCCGTGCACCTACCCGTCGGGCACGATCGGCGAGCTGCAGGCGAACGTCAAGGGCTTGCTCTCCACCACGCCGAGCGCCGGAACGCCGTTCGACATCGAGCCGCAAGGCGCGTCGATCTACGTGCACGGAAATCCGGCGGCGAGCGATCCCACCGTCCGCCAGCTCGAGCGGGATACGGCGGCCATGACCAACCCACACGACCCGTACTCCGGCGTGAACAACGAGAAGATCGTCGACTACCAGGCGGGCGCGCTGGAAGAGCGGGTGCTGCACATGCAGACCACGGACCCGCTGCGGTTCCCGACGTACACGCTCTTCCCCAAGCCCGACTACTTCTTCTCGACCTCGGGCCCGAACGTCAGCATCAACAGCAGCTTCGCCTACGACCACGGCTACTACAGCCCGAACATCGACGTCACCTGGGTCGGGATGGCGGGCAAGGGCGTGGCCGTCAGGGGGGTGGACGGCCCGGATCCCGCAGATGGGAACCAGCCGAGCGACCCGGAGTCGACGCATACGGTCCCGCAGGCGAGCCAGGCCGGGACGTGGGTCGAGGAGACCGACATCCGACCGACGATGCTCTACCTGCTCGGTCTGAAGGACGACTACCAGTCCGACGGCCACGTGATCGCGCAGGCGCTGGCCGACGTGCCGCGTGGGCTTGCCGCGACGGAGGAGCTCGCCGCCGCCTACGACCAGATCGAGTCGAGCGTCGGGCAGTTCGCGACCGACACGCTCATCGCCGACACGAAGGCGCTCGCGTCTGGCTCGAGCTCCGATGACAGCGCCTACCAGGCGGAGCAGCAGACGCTCCGGGAACTGGCCGACGACCGCGACAAGGTGGTCGCCAAGCTCAAGCACGAGCTCAGCGTCGCCGCCCATAGCCGCGGGCTGAGGCTCGGTGAGGTGAAGGAGGGTCTCGCCCTCGCGAGCGACCTTCTCCAGCGAGCCGACGCGCTAGCCGGCTCGTAGCCGGTCGACCTCACGGGGCTCGAGCTCGCGCCACCGGCCGGGCTCGAGCCCCTCGAGCGTCAGCCCCGCGTAGACGCTGCGGTGGAGGCCTGTCACCGGGTGTCCCACCGCGGCCAGCATCCGCTTGACCTGGTGCTTGCGCCCCTCGTGAAGGACGAGCTCGACCTGGCCTGGGCCGAGCCGACGGGCTCGGGCCGGCGCGGTACGGCCGTCGTCCAGCTCGACCCCGTCGCGTAGCCGCTGCAGCGCGTCTTCGACCGGGTCTCCTTCGACCTCGGCGACGTAGGTCTTCTCGACGCCGTAGCGGGGATGCGCGAGCCGGTGCGCGAGCTCGCCGTCGTTCGTGAGCAGAAGCGCTCCCGTCGTGTCCGCGTCCAGCCTTCCGACCGGGACGACGCGCGGCTCGGAGGGGACGAGCTCGACGACCGTCGGCCGTCCGTGCGGGTCGCGCGCCGTCGTGACGACGCCGGCCGGCTTGTGCAGGAGGACGTACGCGAGCCGCTGCCGCGCCACCTCCCGGCCGTCGACCGCGACCCGGGCATGCGCGCCGACGACGGTGTTGAGCTGACCCGGCTCCCCGTCGACGGTGACGCGGCCGGCCTTGATCAGCTCGTCGGCGCGCCTGCGCGAGGCGACTCCCGCCCTGGCGAGGAACGCGTTCAATCGCATCCTGGGAAGATACGGGGGTGCCGCACTACATCTCGCTCATGCGCTGGACCTCGCAGGGACGCATGGGCCTCCCGGCCTGGCGCGACCGGGTCGAGGACGGCGAGCGCGAGATCGAGGAAGCAGGCGGGAAGCTCGTCGGCGTCTGGGTGACGCTCGGCCGCTACGACGTGGTCGAGGTCTTCGAGGCGCCCGACGACGAGGTGGCCCTCGAGATCGTGACGAAGCTCAGCCACCACGGCGCCGAGCAGACCGAGACGCTCCGCGCGTTCACCCGCGACGAGGCGGAAGACATCATCAAGAAGCTGTAACGGGCTAGGCGCTGCGTTTCTCGGCGACCGCGTGGAGGCGGTCCCGGATCTCCGCCTCGTCGGTGCCGATGTCGTCGAGGCGCGGCAGCTCCGAGAGGCTCTCGAGGCCGAAGACGCGCTCGAAGAGCGGCGTCGTGCGGTAGCGGACAGCGCCGCCGGCGGCGTTGTCGCGGCCCGCCTCCGCGATCAGGCCGCGCTCCAGGAGGTTTGCGACGGCGGAGTCGGCGGCGACGCCGCGGATCCGCGCGATGTCCGGCCGCGAGCACGGGCCGAGGTACGCCACGATCGCGAGCGTCTCGAGCGCCGCCTGGGAGAGGTTCCGCTGCGCGGGCCGCTCGAACAGGCGCGCGCACGCTGCCGCCTGCCCGCGCCCCGCGCGGAACGCCCAGCCGCCGGCCACGTGCTCGAGCACGATGCCGCTCCGCTCCTCGGCGAAACGCTCGCCGACGAGCCGTAGCGCGTCCTCCACCCGCTCCGGAGCGTCGTCCGCCGCCGCCGCGAGCTCCTCGATCGAGAGCGGCGCGGAGGCGACAACGAGCAGCGCCTCGAGCGTCCGGGCGAGCGTGTCCAGCGGATCGGTGGGGATCAGGCGGAGCGGACGGTCCATGCTGCGGTCCTTTCTTCTTGGGCGGAGTTCTCCTTCGTGAGCCGGCTCACGCGGATCGGCGCGAACGGCGCGGCCTGCTCGATCGCGAGCTCGCCCGCGCGGCGCAGCTCGAGCAGCGCGAGGAAGGCCGACGCCTGCTCGAGCCGCGTCAGCTCCTGCACCTCGGCCTCGAAGTCGAAGCGTGAGCGCCGGCCGAGCACGGCGCGAAACCGCTCGAGGAACTGCGACACGGGCGGGAAGCGGAGAGCCATGTGCGAGAGGGAGACCTCGGGCGGGTCCTCCGCGAGCAGCCGCAGCACCGCCGCCAGCGCCTCGGGATCCTGCCGCGCGAGCGGCGTGGAGAGCTTCGGCGCGAGCGGCGCCGGCCCGTGGCGGAAGTAGCGGTCGCCCTCGGTGGCGAGGCGCTCGCGCAGCCAGATCGCGGCCTCCTTGGCGCGCCGGTACTCGCCGAGCCGCCGCGCGAGCTCCTCCGCCGCCTCTTCCGGGTCGAGCTCGGCGAGCTCCGCCTCCTCGTCCGGGAAGAGCGTGCGCGCCTTCAGCTCGAGCAGCGCGGCGATGAGGACGAGGAACTCGCCGCAGGCTTCGAGGTCGAGCTCCTCCCTCTCGGCGAGGCGCTCGAGGAAGGCGGTGACGATGCCGGCAAGGTCGACGTCGCCGAGGTCTAGCTCCTCCTTGAGCACGAGCGCCAGGAGCAGGTCGAACGGCCCCTCGAACGCGTCGAGGTCGAGCTCGAGCTCCCGCACGATCATGTCCCGGACCCTAGTGCCGTTACCGGACGCGGCTCTTGGGGACGGTCATGCGCGGCCCCTTCGGCACCGGCCGTGCCTTCTGGACGGACGGCCTCTCCGGCCGCTCGCGATCGCGAATGAACTGCCACCAGACGAAGAACCCGACCGCCAGCACCCAGACGCCGAGCGAGACCCAGAAGTTGACCCGCATGTGGAGGAAGTAGTTGGACGGGTCGATCCGCAGGATCTCCTCGAACGTGCGGAAGGTCGTGTACCACGCGACGTAGAGGGCGAAGAGCGCCGGCCGCCGCAACGTGAAGCGCCGGTCGATCCAGAGCAGGACGCCGACGCCGATCAGATCCCAGGTGAACTCGTAGAGGAAGGTCGGGTGGTAATAGCCGAACTCGCCCGTCGACCGGTAACGCGCCTGGATCCCGTTCTGGTGCACCTGGTCGATGCGCAGCTTCCACGGCAGGCTGGTCGGCCTCCCGTACAGCTCCTGGTTCCAGTAATTGCCCCAGCGGCCGATCCCCTGCGCGAGCAGGAGCCCGGGCGCGACCGCGTCCATCATCAGCCGGACGCTGTTCCCCGACTGCCGCACGACGACGGCGCCCGCCAGGACGCCCGCCGGGATCGCGCCCCAGATGCCGAGGCCGCCGTCCCAGACCGCGGCGAAGCCCCACCAGTGCTGGTGGATCGCGGGATCCTGGTTCCAGCTCGTGATGTCGTGGTAGGCGCGGGCGCCCACCACGCCCGCGATCACTCCCCACAGGGCGACGCGGAACACGAGATCCCAGTCGCCTCCCCAGCTCACCCAGCGGCGCCCGGTCAGCCAGATGCACGCGGCGATGCCCAGGAGGAGCATCACGCCGTACATGTGCAGCGTCAGCGGCCCGAGGCTGAACGTGCCGCTGGAAGGCGAGGGGATGTAGCCGAGGACGACGCCGGTCACGGACACGCATTGTGCCCGGACGAGGGGACGAGCGGCGCGCTAGCGGAGGATCCGGATCGCGAGCTCCGGCGGGCAGCCGCGCTGGACGAGCGCGATTGCGTCGTGGAGATCGATGTCGAGCCGGGCCGCCAGCGCGACGGCGTCGTCGCCGGGGAACCCCACCCGCATGAGCTCGGCAGTCCGCCAGCGCTCCACGCGGTCGAGCTCCGTCTCGATGATGTCGTGTGCCGCAGCCATCCGCAGTTTCTTCCGTTCCTAACTTTCGGGAACTTCCGCCAATTGGATCTCCCCCTCCGGAGGGATTTCTCAGTACTACTGGACGGAAGTCGCGCCGAGGAGGTGGCGCACCGAGGCGAAGAAGTCCGGCTGCGGGTCGACGCGGTAGTCGGGACCGAGCTCGAGCAACCTGGGGCCGAGCGAGGTGACGAGGTCCACGTACACCGGCGCCTCGCCGGGAAAGTCGCGCACCAAGCCCGCGAGCTCGCGGATCACGCCGGCCGGCGCGCTGCGGGCGTCGACCTTGAGCCTGACCTCGCGCCGCTCGGGCGTCGCCGCGAAGGCCGACACCTCGAGCGCGACGAGCTTCGTCTCGCCCTGCTGCTTGTGGTCGATGCGCCCCTTGACGACGAGGACGGTGTCCTCGACGAGCAGCTCGCGCGCCGCCGCGTAGGTCGAGTTGAAGACGACGACCTCGACCGAGCCGGTCATGTCCTCGAGCTGGACGAACGCCATCGGCTCGCCCCGCTTCGTCGTCGTGTTCCGCAGCGAGGCGACCATGCCGCCCGCGAGCACCGTCTCGCCGTCGCGCCGCCGCTCGAGCTCCACCAGGGTGCAGTCGGTGCGCCGCCGCAGCTGATCGCGGATCGCGCTGAGCGGGTGCTCGGAGACGTAGAGGCCGAGGCTCTCCTTCTCCATCCGCAGTAGCTCGGCCTTCTCGAACTCCCCGTCGGGGATCGAGGCGTGATGGCGTGACGACGTGGCGGGCGAGTCGCCGAGGTCGAAGATCGACGCCTGGCCGAGCAGCCGGTCCTGCTGCTGCTTCTGCCCGTAGGAGAGCGCGTCCTCCAGGACGTGGAGCATCCCCTGGCGCGAGGCGCCGGTCGAGTCGAGGGCGCCGCAGGCGACGAGCGACTCGAGCGAGCGCTTGTTCGCGACGGACGGATCGACGCGCTCGGTGAAGTCCCAGATCGATGCGAACGGGCCACCCTCCTCACGCGCCGCCACGATCGCGCGGCACGTGGCCTCGCCGACGTTCTTGACCGCGTTGAGGCCGAAGCGGATCTTCCCGTCGACGACGGCGAAGTCGACCTGCGACTCGTTCACGTCGGGCGGCAGCACCTCGATCCCGAGCTCGTCGCAGGCGGCGACGTAGAACGGGACCTTGTCCTTCGTGTTCATCACGGAGGAGATGAGCGCCGCCATGTACTCCCGCGGGTGGTTCGCGCGCAGCCAGGCGGTGCGGTACGAGATGAGCGCGTAGCAGGCGGCGTGGGCCTTGTTGAAGGAGTAGTCCTGGGACTGCTCCATGTCCTGCCAGAGCTGGTTCGCGACCGACGGCGTCGTCCCGGTCGAGGCGCAGCCCTCGAGGAACTTGCTCTTCAGCGACGCCATCAGGGAGTGGATCTTCTTGCCGATCGCCTTGCGGAGGTCGTCGGCCTCGGCCGGCGTGAAGCCCGCGATCCGCTTCGCGATCTCGAGGTACTGCTCCTGGTAGACGCAGATGCCGTAGGTGAGGGAGGTGATCTGCTCGAGGCGCGGGTCGGGATACGTGACGCGCTCTTGGCCGTTCTTGCGGCGGGCGTAGACGGGGATGTACCCCATCGGGCCGGGGCGGTAGAGCGCCCCGAGCGCGATCAGGTCCTCGAACACGGTCGGCTTGACCTGGCGCAGGGCGTCGCGCATCCCCGACGACTCGAACTGGAAGACGCCCGTCGCCTCGCCGCGCGCCAGCATCTCGTACGTCTTGCGGTCGTCGAGCGGGATCGTCGAGATGTCGAGACCGGGGACGAGCGCGACCGCCTTGTCGATCACGTCTAGGTTGCGGAGGCCGAGGAAATCGACCTTGAGTAGCCCGATCGACTCGATCACGGTGCCGGAGAACTGGGTCACGACCTCCTCGTCGCGGCCCTTCTGCTGCACCGGGACGATCTCCGTGAGCGGCTCGGCGCCGATCACAACCGCGGCGGCGTGGATCCCGTCCTGGCGGGTCAGGCCCTCGAGCGGCCGCGCGAGGTCGACGACCTCCTTCGCCACCGGGTCGGAGTCGTAGGCCTGCTTCAGCTCGCCGCCCGGCTTGAGGCAGTCCGCGAGCGTCTGACCCGGCCCCTCGGGGATGAGCTTCGCGATCCGGTCGATAACGCCGTAGGGGTGCTCGAGCACGCGGCCCGCGTCGCGGACCGCGGCGCGCGCGGCCATCGTGCCGAAGGTGATGATCTGCGCGACGCGGTCCCGCCCGTACTTCTCGCGCACGTAGTTGATGACCCGCTCGCGGCCGTCCACGGCGAAGTCGATGTCCATGTCCGGCATCGACTTGCGGCCCGGGTTGAGGAACCGCTCGAAGAGCAGGTCGTAGCGCATCGGGTCGAGGTCGGTGATCTCGAGCGAGTAGGCGACGAGGCTGCCGGCGGCCGAGCCGCGCCCCGGGCCGACGCTGATCCCGTTCCGTTTCGCGAAACCGACGAAGTCGGCGACGATCAGGAAGTAGTCGGAGAAGCCCATCTCCTTGATCGTCTTCAGCTCGAACTTGAGACGCTCTCGGAGCTCGGGCGTGACGGTGCCGTAGCGCTTCGCGGCGCCGGCCTCGACGAGCTCGACGAGGTACTCGAAGGAGTCGCGGCCCTCGGGCGTGTCGAAGCGGGGCAGCAGGATCCGATCGAGCTCGATCTCGACGTTGCAGCGCCCGGCGACCTCGAGCGTGCGCCGCAGGGCGTCGTCGCGGCCGGGGAAGTCGGCGGCCATCTCCTCGGGTGTCTTGAAGTAGAAGTGGTCGGTCTCGAACCGCCAGCGGTTCGGGTTCTTGAGCGAGTCGCCGGACTGGATGCAGAGCAGCGCCTCGTGGGCGCGTGCGTCCTCGTGCCGCAGGTAGTGGACGTCGCCCGTCGCCACCGTCGGCAGGCCTCGCTTCTCGGCGAGCGCGACGAGCTGCGGGTTGATCCGCTGCTGGACCTCGAGGTGCGCGTTCTGCAGCTCGACGTAGACGCAGTCACGTCCGAAGACCTGCTCGAGCCGGTCGAGCTCCGCCTCGGCGTCGGTCTCGCGGCTCTCCTCGAGCGCCTTGCAGACGCGGCCGGAGAGGCAGCCGGAGAGCGCGATCAGGCCGGCGCCGTGGCGCTCGAGCAGCTCCCAGTCGACGCGCGGCTTGTAGTAGTAGCCCTCGAGGTAACCGAGCGAGGAGAGCTTGATCAGGTTCGCGTAGCCCTCGTTCGTCTCGGCGAGCAGAGTGAGATGTGCCTGCCCCTTCTGCTGCGCGTGCCGGTCGTCGGTGACGTAGACCTCGCAGCCGAGGACGGGCTTGACTCCTTCGTCCCGGGCCGCCTTGTAGAGGTCCACCGCGCCCGCGAGCGAGCCGTGGTCGGTGAGCGAGACGGCCGGCATCTCGAGCTCTGCCGCCCGCTTCGCCAGGTCCGGGATCCGGCAGGCGCCGTCGAGGATCGAGTACTCGGAGTGGACGTGGAGATGGACGAAGGGCGCTTCGGGCACGGGAGGTCGAGAATAACGCCGAGCCCGGAGGACGCCCGAACGCGTCGCGGTGCGACACTCTCGCCGTGAGCCGGAGCCGCCTCGTCCCCCTCGCGCTCGCCGTCACGCTGCTGCTCGCGGTCGTCGCGGTGGCGGCCCGCGGACGTCCTCTCGGCTCGGGGGGCGGTGGGCACGGTGGGCTCCCCGGCTCGTTCTGGGACTACCTGTACACGACGATCGTCATCGTCGTCGTCCCGCTCCTGTTCGCCGGGCTGTTCGCGGCCTCCCTCATCCGACGCAAGCAGGGAAAGAAGCGCGGTTACTGGCAGAGCTTGCTCATCTCCCTGGTCACCTGGGCCGTCTTCATCGGTCTCGAGCTGCTCGTCGTGAAGCACCTGAGGCACCTGCACCTCAATCTCCACCAGCACCCGGCCACCGAGACCGGGAACGGCGTCGGCAGGCCCGGCAACCCTCGAACGCCGCACCACGGCGTCCCCTCGACGCGCACGGTCCGCTTCCGCTGGGGCGAGCTCCTCATCATCCTCGGTCTGCTCGTCGCGACCGGCGCAGCCATCGCCACGTGGCTCGTGCGCCGGAATCGCGAGACGTCGCACGAAAGCGCGCCCGAAGTCCTCGCCGCAGCGCTCGACGAGTCGCTCGACGACCTGCGGAACGATCCGGACCTCCGCCGCGCGATCATCGCCGCCTACGCGCGGATGGAGACCGCCCTCGGCGCCGCCGGGATCCCCCGCCATCCTGCCGAGGCGCCGCTCGAGTACGTCGAACGGGCTCTCCTCTCCCTCGACACGAGCGCCGAAGCGGTGCGCAGGCTCACCGATCTGTTCGAATGGGCTAGGTTCAGCCACCATGAGCCAGAGCCGTCGATGAGGGACGACGCGGTCGACGCGCTCGTCGCGGTGCGCGACGAGCTTCGCGCCTCGGGCCTGGAGCTGACTCCGGCGTGAGGCTTGCCGGGCGGGTCGTGAGGACCGGTCTAGCCGCGCTCGTCGCGCTGATCGTGCTGCTCGCGATCCCGAGCCTCTCGACGGCGCGCGCCCTCGCGATCTGGGTCGTGCTCGTGACCGCACTCGTCCTCGTCGCGATCATCCGGCATCGCCGCGAGATCAGGTGGACGCGGCCTGCCAGCCGCTTCGAGGAGGCGCTACGCGGCAGGAAGGCTGCGGACTCGGAGCCGGTGGAGCTCCTTCAGATGGAGCGGGAGCTCGTGCTCGGGAGCGCGGACGCGGATCACGCGCATCGTCGGCTCCTGCCCCTCCTCCGGGCCACGGCTGCTGCGCGCATCGCCGCCCGGCACGGGTTCGAGCTCGAACGACGGCCCGAGGATGCAGAGGCCCTGCTCGGTGCGGAGGCGTGGGAGCTGCTGCGTCCCGATCTGCCGGCGCCCGAGGACCGCCATGGGCCCGGCGTGCCGCGCAAGCGCGTCGTCGCGGTGATCGAGCGGGTGGAGTCGCTGTGAGCGCGCTCGCCGACCTGCGCGAGCGAGCGGAGTCGATCCTCGCCGAGGTCGAGAAGGCCATCGTGGGCAAGCGCGGCCCGTTGGAGCTGATCCTGCTCGCGCTGCTGAGCGACGGCCACGTGCTGCTCGAGGACTACCCGGGACTCGCCAAGACCCTGATCGCGCGCTCGTTCGCGCAGGCCACCTCGCTCCGTTTTGCGCGCATCCAGTTCACGCCCGACCTGATGCCGGGTGACGTGACCGGCTCGCAGATCTTCGACCAGCGGACGACCGAGTTCGTCTTCCGCCCCGGCCCCATCTTCGCCAACCTCCTCCTCTCCGACGAGATCAACCGCGCGCCACCGAAGACGCAGGCCTCGCTCCTCGAGGCGATGCAGGAGCGACAGGTGACGATCGAGAACACGACGCACGCGCTCGAGCCGCCGTTCCTCGTGCTCGCGACCCAGAACCCGATCGAGTACGAGGGGACGTATCCGTTGCCCGAGGCGCAGCTCGACCGGTTCCTCGTGCGCATCTCGATCGGCTATCCGGCGCGCGAGGACGAGATCGAGATGCTCGAGCGGCGGCTCGAGCGGGGCGTCGACGAGGTCGAGCTCGAGCCGGTGGTCGACGCACCGACGCTCCTCGGGATGCAGCGCGCGCTCGAGGAGGTGCACGTCTCAGAGGCGATCGAGGGCTATGTCGTCGACCTCGTCACGGCGACGCGCGACTCGCAGCGGCTCGCGGTCGGGGCGAGCCCGCGCGGCAGCATCGCCCTCGTCAAGCTCTCGCGCGCGAAGGCTGCGCTCGCCGGGCGCGACTTCGTGACTCCCGAGGACGTGAAGGCGATCGCCGTGCCGGCGCTCGCGCACAGGTTGATGGTGCGCCCCGAGCTCTGGGTTCAGCGGCTCCGCGCCGAGGACGTCGTGGAAGACGCGCTGCAGACGGTGCCGACGCCGCCCGCCGAGGACACGCTGCGCGCCGCGGGCGCGTGACCGGCTACACGTCCTTCCGCCTGCCGGCCTACGCCGTACTCGCAGCGGTGGGACTCGTCGCAGGCCTCGCGCTCGGCCGCGTGGAGCCGGTCGCTCTCGCGGCTCCCTTCCTCCTCGCGCTCGTCACAGGCCTGGCCGTGCACGAGCCTGAGGTCTCGGTCCGGGTGTCGCTCGACCGTGACCGGGTGATCGAGGGCGACGAGGTCACGGCCACGATCTGGCTGACCTCGACCCGCGGCGCCGACCGGTTCGAGCTGTTCGCTCCGCTGCCGCCCGGGTTGGAGAGCCCGGCACAGGCGATCCGGCTGCGTGCGGGCGAGGAGCAGACGCTGGAGCTCCAACTGCGCTGCGAGCATTGGGGGGTCTTCCGGGTGGGAAAGGTCCTCTTCCGCGCCCGCGACATGCTCGGCCTGCGCTCGTGGGAAGGCGAAGCGGGCGAGGCGCAACCGCTGCGCGTCTTCCCGCGCGAGGAGACGCTTCGCTCACTGGTCGCTCCGCTCGAGACGCAGGTCTTCGCCGGCAACCAGGTCGCGCGCACCCGCGGCGAGGGAATCGAGTTCGCCGACCTGCGCGAGTGGCAGCCGGGGGACCGGCTGCGGCGCGTCAACTGGCGCGCGACCGCGCTTCGCCGCACGCTCTGGGTGAACGAGCAGAACCCGGAGCGGAACACCGACGTCGTCCTCTTCCTCGACACGTTCGCCGAGGTGCGCGCCGACGGGCGGAGCACGAACGATCGCGCCGTGCGCGCCGCCGCGACGCTCGCCCACATCTATCTGCAGCGAAAGGATCGTGTGGGGCTCGTCGGCTTCGGCGGGTTCCTCTCGTGGCTGGTGCCGACGACGGGCATGCGGCAGCTGTACGCGATCGTCGAGGCGCTGCTCACCAGCGAGGTCGTACACAGCTATGCCCTGCGCGGCGTCGACGTGCTGCCGCCGCGGACGCTGCCGCCGAAGGCGCTCGTGCTGGCGATCACCCCGCTGCTCGACAACCGCACCGCCGCCGCGCTGCTCGACTTGCGCGCCCGCGGCTACGACCTGATCGTGGTGGAAGTGTCCCCCCTCGAGCTCGTGACGCCGGAGCCCGGCTCGTCGCTCGAGCTGGCCCACCGTCTGTGGCGCCTCTCCCGGGGCGCGCTTCGCTGGCGCTACGAGCAGGTCGGCGTCCCCGTCGTGACGTGGCGCGATGGCGAGCCGCTCGCCGTACCGATCGAGGAGGTGAACGCATTCAGGCACCTCGCCAGGCCCGCGTAGCGCTGGCCGCTGGAGCCGCGGCCGCGTACGCCGGAGTCGTCGTGGACGCGCTCGTCCGCGCACCGTCTCCGGTGGTCGCGTTCGTGCCGGGCCTCGTGCTCGGCGCGTTGCTGTTCCTCGTCGCGCTCGTCTTCGACGGTCGCGGCCTCGGCGCGGCGCTCTTCCTCGCCGGCGCGACGTACGTCGCCGCAGTGGCAGCCGCCGGAGCCGCAACCGACGCGAGCGCACCGCTCGTGGCCGTGTTGCTCCTCCTCTGCGGCGAGCTGACGGCCTGGTCGCTCGACGCGCGGCTCGAGATCCAGGCCGCCCCGGCGCTGGCCTTGCGGAGAGGAGCGGCGGTGGCGACGCTCGGACTCGCCGGGCTCGCGGTGGCCGCGCTCGTCGTCTCCCTGTCCGCAGTGGGACCGAACCACGGGCTCGGCTGGACGCTACTGGGCGCGGCCGCAGCAGTCGCGGCGGCCGGCACCGGGATCTGGGTCGCGCATCGCTAGAAGTCCGTCAGGCGTAAGGGCGCTGGCCCAGCCGTGCGTCCTTTGACCCGAGCTAAGGATTCGGGCATGCCTGGAAGCGGGTCGCCCAGGCTGATCTGTGCAGATCGAACACCGCGACCGAGTCGCAAACCGGAGTGGAGGGCACAGTCCCTGGCCCATACGAGATAGGCGAGGTGTGATGCAGCGTCACGACCCACGCGGGAAACCGTCTACCGCGGAAGCTCACGAGGCGGAGTGCAACGACAGGCCTCCGGGAGCCTCCGAACGCACCGAAGCGGCTTCTGTAGAGCTTCGACAAGTCCTTGGGGCCGAGACGAGGCGAGAAGTTCGTTGGCGGCGCTGCTAACGCCACGCCGAACGGCCGGTAGCTGATCGGACGCGTCCCGCTAGTCGCCTGCTGCTGAGCAGAGTGCTGTGCGCTCACCGTGCCAGAGGCTCCGCAGCCCGTCCCGGCCACAACGAAGCCCGCGACTAACACGCACGCGCCAACACGCTTCATCACGATCAAGATACGGCACGGCAAGGCGAATCGTCACCGCCGCTCAGGGGTCATTCCGTAACACTGGCCCAGCCGAGGGATCCTCTCGCCCGCGCGGCAGCCCAGATCTCAGGCGCGCTACCGGCGGGGGCGGCGAGGGGAGGCTAGCACCCTTGAATCGGCCGCAAATAGGAGGGACGGTGTATGTAGATGCTCTAGGCGGAGGGATTCGTGAAGCAACTGCTCTATTTCGTCGCTGGGATCGCCGCACTGGTGGCTTCAACCGCCGCGTTCGTCGCTGCGCCGCTGCAGGCTGGGACGGCCGCGTACGGCGGCCTCGGGGCAACGACCGCCCGCTTCTATGCCGCGAACCCCCACGGAGTCGGAATGCCTCCGGCCGGAAAGACCTATTACCGGGTTGACGAAACTCGGAAGGGGGACGTCGTCTACCACCACATAGTGAGGGGCTCGCCGGGGCGCGTCTCTGACTACCACGTGGTCGTCGGCTCGCCGCCGAAGCGCAGCACATCGGCGCTGCTTGCGCGCCTCACCGGACAGGAACTCCCGAGCGACGCACAGTTGGTCAAACCCTACGACGGATACTGCGCGGTCTATCGGAGCCGTTGGCTCGGCAAAGTCGTCTTCGGACTGCCACAACGACTCAACGGCGGGAAGTTGTTCCGGTTTGGCTACGCCATCGTGTACGTCAACCGGAACGGCCCATGGTGGAACGGGGTGAGCACTTCGCTCGTGCCGATCTGCCGGGGTTAGCCGGGCCTTCGCCCTTCAGGCGCTTTACCACGTCCCTTTTCTGGAGCGGTCGAGTAGCTCGATTCGACCGCGCATTGAGTTTCAGGGGTCATTCCGGAACACTGGCCCAGGCCAGTATCCGCAGCGGCCGGAGTGTGTGTTCCCCGAGTTAGCGCGCGCGGTGGATCGAGCTAAGGGCGCGAAGTACGGACGCGCGGGCAGCAGCAGGGGCTTTGCTCCCAAAGAAAAGATGCACCGAATAGATGGAGCCACCCCCGGACACGAGCCCGCTCCACAGCCGGCCGCTCTCCCCGGCGTGAAGCTTGTCGATGTCCAATGGCAGCTGTGACGTCCTGAACAGCGGACTGTTTGCCGAGGCGACGTACCCGATGTCGAGCTCCACGCGGTTCGGGGCAAGCGGATTAATGACATTCGAAATCGTGAGGCTTTGCGTGTTGGGACGTGGCAGCGGCCCCGCCCAGTGGAAACCTCGCGGCACTCTGACGGCGAAGGGGCCGATCTGTACGGACTGGGATCCATCAGAGCGGCCACCGGTCTGCCCGGGGACGCCGCTCTCGCGTGAACCGCCGCCTGACGAGCCGAAGGTCACTCCTGCGACGACGGCGACAACAGCGACGAGCAGCAGCAACACGAGAACACGTCGCTGCCGCGCTCGGCGCTTCGCCTCCGCAATCAGTGCGTCAAGCGAGAAGCTCAGGCGGGGTGCGCGCGATTCCATAGCACTAGTATCGCTAGCACCAGACCTCACGTCAAGCGCGACCGCTCAAGGGTCATTCCGGAACGCTGGCCCAGGCCAAAGTGCTTGTGCCAGCGCGGTCTTGTTCTGCGTCTATGACGCATCTAGGATCGGCTGGCGATGAGTCTCACGCTCCGCGCGGTGGTCGCTGCTTCGACTGCGGTCGTCGTGCTCGGCGCTGTCGCAGGCTGCGGTAGTTCTCACGGGCTCACCGCCCGTCAAGTGGAGCGGGCGTTCTCGCGGGCTGGGATTCCATTCGCCAGCGAGCAGGATCGAACCCCAACCAATCCATACTTGCGCGCCTCGCGGCCACAATCGATCCTCCTACCGCGGCGCGCACAACCCTATGCCAAGCACGTCACCGCCTTCCTCATCGCCACTAATCCGGTCACATTCAGAAGCGAAATTGCTTACGTCTTCGACTCATCCTCGAACGCCGAAGCCGCAGTACGTACCGAACCGCTCGCACACTGGATGACCTCAAACAATCCCGTCACCACTGCGCGGGTCGCAAACGTATTGATACTCGCCACGACCCCGGCCAGCCGCGTGCATGAAGCGATCTCGTCCTTAACCGAGCAGTCCGGTTAGACCGCTCAGACAGAACGTTCGTTCAGGGGTCATTCCGGAACACTGGCCCAGGCCAGACTCCTTACGCATGGCGTGTGCGGGTCGGGGAACGGGCGTATGCTCGCGCCCTCAGGTGCGGCGGATTACCGCGGCACCGTGAAGGAGAGGAGACGGGATGCCGACTGTGATCGGGCATCACGACGTGACGGATACCGAGCACTGGCTTGCCTCGCCGAAACGCGAAGAGATTTTCGGCCCGCTCGGGGTCACCAACATCCGCACGTTCGTCAGCCCTGACGACCCGAATAGGGTCGCTGTCCTGATGGACATTCCCGACATGGATGCCATGATGAGCTACATGCAGACGCAGGAGGCTGCAGACGCGATGGCACACGACGGCGTACTCGCCGAGACGCTCGTCCTCCTGGTCGAACAAGCACCCGCGTAACGCGACCGCGCCCGGCTGGTTGACGCGGCCGTAGTGCGTCGCTCAGGCGTCATTCCGGAACACTGGCCCAGGCGAGTGCGTAGGCTCCCGACCAGTGAAGCGGTGGCCCTCCTGGAAGATGTCGCCGCCGTGGTGGCGGCTAGTCGCGAGTGCCGTGGTCGTGGCCACACTCGTTGCGCTTGCTGGTTGCGGTGGGTCAAGCCGCGTGGTCAGAACGCAACGAACCACCCAACGAACCAGCGCCGCCCTGTACTACGCCCACCACGCATCTGACGCACAGGCACGAGGGTGTCTGCCAGGCAAGTCTCGGAAGCGGACCGTCCTTGTCCGTTGCATGATGGGCCGGGTGAAGGGAGTCGGGTAGCGCGCAGTCGATGCCGCCTGGCCCGTCCGTCAAGGGTCATTTCCGAACACTGGCCCATGCGGGCGCCCTTTAGCCAGAGCCTTCGTTCAGAGTGCCCTTTCGTCCGCAGGAGCGGCCTAAGATGCGTCGAGCAATGCAATTCCTTCGGACGTTCTTCCGGATACTGGCGCGCAACATCATGTTCCTCGGCGCCGGACGCGGGCCTACGCCCGAGGAGTTGGACGAGCGCGACGACGTTCGCGCCTAACTCCGGCCGCTGAGGACTCGTCCCTCAGGGGTCATTCCGGAGCGGGCGTACCTTCGCCGGTGTTAGTTTCGGGCGCGTCCGTGTCTTCGTACTTGAAGCTCGATGCCGCGACTATCGAGGCAGCACCAGGCCCGCATCCGGCGGCGAGCCCGTACGACAAGGGCATCGGCCAGGCGCTTGGTGTCGAAGCCTTCGGCCTGTATCAGATTGAACTGCCGCCTGGAGCCGAGACGGTCGCCCACGACCATGCGGCTGATGGCGCGGAGGATGCGTACGCGGTGATCCGAGGCGTCATTCCGGAATACTGGCCCAGGCGAGCGTCTGCTCGTCAGCGAGTAGTAGTGCACGAAGCGGCGGCAGTCGTCGAGGAAGCATCGTGTCAGTTCGCCCCGCTCGGTTTCTTCGTACGGCGTCTCGACGATCTCGCTGTCGGAGAGGACGTAGATGCGTGCGTTCGGGTAGCCGAGAATGGTCGGGGCTAGCTACGCCTGGCACAGGAGCGAAGACCCCGCCGGAAGCAGGGCCCTCGCGGCCTCCGACTAACTCGCTGCCGCCGGAACGGCGGGAAGTCCCATCGCGTTCTGCTCGTTCACGCCGAAGTACTCGTTGGTGCTCATGGTTCCAGCCGCGCCTTCGACGATGCCTTCGACCGTGGCTACCGATCCTGACTCCCACAAACAAACGGCACGAGTGCCGTCCTCGTTTGGGATCGTGCTGTGCAGAGTCGTACCTTCCGGAAGCTCCAGCGCCTGTGCGCCGTCCCAAAACGCCTTGGGATCGTCGATGGCATGGATCGCAACGACATACATCGCTGCTCCTCTCATCGGTAACCGGCACCATGGCCGGTGTCTGCACCCAACCTACACCC
Organism: Gaiellaceae bacterium; assembly: GCA_036490825.1. Lineage (GTDB taxonomy): Bacteria > Actinomycetota > Thermoleophilia > Gaiellales > Gaiellaceae > Palsa-739. The sequence goes on along the minus strand of DASXDE010000097.1, from coordinate 222 downwards.
GTCTCTCCGACGACGCCTGAACGGGCGACGCCTGGCGCGTAACGCCGAAAGCTAGGGGAAAACCCTGCTAACGCTCAGGGGTCATTCCGGAACACTGGCCCAGGCGAGGGCTTACCCGATCGACGTCGTGCCCGCCCGACCAGGCAGGAGCCTGAGCCTGCGAGCATGAGCGGGTGATCGTCAGGAAGCAGCAGGCCGGCGACTACGAGGCGATTCGGCACA
>DASXDE010000096.1:0-26554 GCA_036490825.1 Gaiellaceae bacterium | reverse complement strand
ACGAAGTACGTGGAGCGGCTGCACGAGCTCGCCGACCGCGCCTACTTCAAGCGCGTCCTGCTCGTCGCCTCGGCCCACAACATGCCGGTCGAGAGCTTCCCGTGGCGCTTCGCGAGCGTCATCTCGGTCGGGAGCCACGAGGAGCCCGATCCGCTGACCTTCTTCTACAACCCCTCGCCGCCGGTGGAGTTCTTCGGCCGCGGCCTCGATCTCGACGTCGCATGGCTCGGCGGCGGGACGCTCCGCTGCACCGGCAACAGCTTCGCGACGCCGCACATCGCCGGCATCTGCGCGCTCGTGCTCGGCAAGCATCCCGACCTGACGCCGTTCCAGCTGAAGAGCGTCCTCTACCAGACGGCCTCGAACGCGCAGGGAGGTACGGCGTGAGCGACCTCGAAGCCGCGGTTGCCACCGGCGTGCTCGGCGCCGACGAGGCGCACCGTGCGCTCCTGCAGGCGACGGTCGAGGTCGCCCGCGCGATCTTCGGCGCCAAGGCCGCGTCCGTCTTCCTGCTCGACGAGGATGCGGACGAGCTCGTCTTCGAGGCGGTGGCGGGCGAGGGGGAGGGCGAGCTGATCGGGATGCGCTTCCCCGCCGGCAACGGCATTGCCGGCTGGGTACTCACGACGCGGCAGCCACTCGTCGTCGACGACCTGACCGCCGACACGCGCTGGTCGCGCACGCAGGCGGAGTCGACCGGCTACGTCCCGAAGAGCCTGATGTCGGTGCCCCTGCTCGTCGAGGAGCGCGCGCTCGGCGTGCTCCAGGTGCTCGACCGGCCGCCGGAGTCGAAGCTGAAGCTGAAGGAGGTCGACCTGCTCGGCCTGTTCGCGAACCAGGCGGCGATCGCGCTCGACCTGCTGCAACGGGCGCGTCGGGCGCGGGAGGCGCTCGCGGGCGAGGGCCGCCTAGCGCCGCTCGCCCGCGTGGCGGCGCGGCTCGAGGACGGCGACCGCGACGCGGCGTTCGAGCTCCTTAGCGCCCTCGATCGCCTCCTGAGCGAGCGAAGCTGACGCTTCGCTCGCTGGGGAGCCGAACTGCGCGGGCCGCGAAGTGCGGTTCCCGGCCCGCTTCGCGTTCGAGCCCTCTTGGCGCCGAGGCGGCGGCGTAACGTCGCGTTACGCCGCCGCGGAGTAGCGGGCGTGCACGCGGAGCCTGCTCGCCCGCGACGGCACCATCGTTCGAACCGACACGAGCCCAATGTGCCTTCAGCACGGAGCCCACGGGAGACCGCGCTCTCCCGTGGGCGCAGTTCCTTCACGCGGGCGAAGAGCGCAGCTCTTCGCCCGGAGAGCTATCCGAGGGCCCCGATGGGAAGACGTGACGCCACGATGTTCTCCGTGGCTGCGAGCGTCGGCGCGTGGCCGGTGACGGCGGCCAGGAAGTCGTCTCGCTCCACCGCGTAGAGCCGGAGCGGGTCGAGCGCCCGCACCGTCGCCGTCCTCGGCACGTCGCGCAGGAGGGCGATCTCGCCGAAAAAGTCGCCGGGCCCGAGCTCTCGCGTCGAGCCGTCGTCCAGCTCGACCACGGCCCGCCCCGACGCGATGACGTAGAAGTGCCGCCCCGCCTCGCCCCGCGAGACGACGACCTGTTCCTGCGCGGTGGAGACCGTCGTTGCGGCGCCCGCGAGGCGCTCGAGCACGGCCTCCGGCAGCTGGGCGAAGATCGCGATCCGGCGCAGCAGCTCGAGCGGCTCCTCCGCGATCCGCGCCTCGGCGTCGATGCGCCGCAGGCTCGGCCAGAGCGGCACGAGCAGGACCGGGAGGAAGGCGCCCGCGGCCACCAGCGCCCCCCGGGGCCCGAGCCAGCTGACGAGACCCGGCGCCACGAGTGCGCCGACGGCGGTCGCCGCGAGCATCAGGCTTTCGAGGACTGCGAAGACGCGGCCGAGCACCTCGTTCTCCGCCGACCTCTGCAGCAGCGTGACGCTGTTGACCTGGACGAGGATCGCGGCCGCTCCGACGATGCCGAGCAGGAAGAGCGCCGGGGCCAGGTCCGAGACGGCTGCCGCGACGCCGATGCCGAGACCCCAGAGGAGGATCCCCAGGGCGAACCCGCCTGCGAGCCGTCGATGCGCCACCATCGCGGCCACCACGAAGGCGCCGAGCACGCTCCCCACGCCCATCGCCGTGTTGAGCCAGCCGAAGCCGGCGTTCCCGGCGTCGATCAGCCGCAGCGCCAGCACGACCATCAGCACCTCGAGCGCGCCGTACACCAGCTCCTCCGCCGTCGTCAGGCCGATCACCACGCGGAGGGCCGGGGTGCGGAGCACGGCCGCGAAGCCGGCCGTGAGCTCCGGCAGGAACCTCGGCCGCTCGGCCCGTTGCGGCCGCTCGTCGCGCGGCACCTGGAGGACGAATGCCGCGGACCAGAGGAAGAGCGCGGCATTGAGGCCGAAGACTGCGGAGGGGCCGCTCAGCGCGAGGAGGACGCCGCCGATCGCCGGTCCGAGAAACATGCCGACGCTCGAGATCGTGTTGCCGACCAGATTTGCCGCGGTCAGCTCCTCGGGCGAATCGACGAGCGACGGCATGAGCGCCGCCTGCGCGGGCGAGTACGAGCCGGAGATGATCGTCGACGTGATGGCGAGCGCGTAGATGATGTACGCGCTGCCGCCGGCGCTCACGGCCGCGGTCATCGCCACGAAGATCCCGCAGCGGACGAGGTCGCCGCTGAGCATCAGCCGCTGCCGGGACCCTCGGTCGACGAGCACTCCCAGCCACGGCGCGGCGAGGGCGGCGAGGGCGAACCGCGCGAAGAACAGCAGCCCGACGGCGCGCGCCCCGCCCGCGTGGTAGGCGTAGACGGGCAGCGCGACCGCGTAGGCCCAGGTCCCGAGCATCGAGCCCACTCCGGCGAGCTGGACGCTGCGAACCCGAGGGTTCGCGAAGACCTTGCCGAAAGCGCGCAGCGATGCGGCGTAGCGACTCACGCGGGGGAGGATCGCAGGCTCGGTTGCGAATTTGAAGGGTCGATGGGAAGATTCACCCTCCCGGGCACGTCTGGAGAGATGACAGCGCCGAAACCGGCGTCGAGAATTCCGAAGGAGGAGCAATGTCGGACGAGCAGCGCAAGGACGAGGAGACCGAGGTCGAGGCGCATCTGCCGCGCCACGCCTCCCCCAGGCATGCGGCCAACGACGAGCCGACCACCGAAGAGACCGAGACCGAGGACGAGGTCGAGGCTCACGTGCGCAAGGCGAGCCCGCGGCACATCTAGGGGCAACAGGCTTCTGAGGAAAGGCCCGGCGATCGGCCGGGCCTTTCCTTTGGTCCGGGGGATTGCCAGATCCGCCGGCCTGTGGAAGATTTCGAGTGTGACGCCCGTCTGGAGAGATGACAGCGCCGAAACCGGCGTAGAGGATTCCCAAGGAGGAGCAATGTCGGACGAGCAGTTCAAGGACGAAGAGGCTGAGGTCGAGGCGCATTCGCCCCGGCACGCCTCACCCAGGCATGCGGCGAGCACCGAGCCGCCCGTCGAGGGCGAGGAGAGCGACGACTTCGAGGCGCATTCCCCCCGGCACGCCTCCCCCAGGCACGCGGCGAACGTCGAGCCGCCGACCGAGGGCGAGGACGATGAGGTCGAGGCACACGTCCGCAAGGCGAACGTGCGGATGGACTCGCCCCGCCACATCTAGAGAGAAGTTCTGACCGTCACGCGAAGGCCCGGCTCACGCCGGGCCTTCGCATTGTCTCAGCCGGCGCGACCGAAGGTCTCTCGCGCTCGATCCTCGGCGGCGGCGACGAGGCGATCGGCCTCCTCGACGCGTACGTCGCCGGGAAGCGCCGTCAGGTTCACCGCGACGAGTTCTCGCGCCCCGCGCGCAACGGCGGCTGCGAGGGCGGCGGCGGCGGCGACGTCGGCGTGGACGCGCAGCTCGACGCGCGGCCCTGCCGCGGCGCAGAGCTCGGCGAGGTCGGTGGCCAGCCGGGCCAGCGCGAGCGGCGGCTCGGCGGCCGCGGCGGTGGCGCGCCCCAGCGAGAAGTCGCGTTGCTCCGGTCTCTCGGACTCGTCGGCGGTGGCCCGCGCCTCGAGCGCCCGCCGGTATGCCTCGGCGTCCTCGTCGACGAGCTTCGCCGCCCGGTCGCGCAGCGATTCCGCCTGGGCCGCTACGCCGGCGGCGTCGGGCCAGCTGTCCGGCGAGAGCCGAGCGGCCATCTGTACGACGGCTGCGGCGGTCGCGAGCGCCACGGCGAGAGCTGAGCCGGCGCCGGGAACCTCACGCGGCGCGGCCAGCTCCTCGAGGAGCGCGGGGAGGGAATGGCCGGTGAGCACCGCGGCAGTGTCTCAACCGGCGCACGTCCCGCGCGTATCAGTCCGTCCTGAGAAGCTGGCGCAGCCGCGAGACGATGAACGGCGAAGGCTCGTAACCGGCGGCGGCGACCGCACGCTCGAGATCGGCTTGGAGCTGAAGCCGGAACGTGGCGTCCTGCTCGGCCCGCACGACGAGCTCGTCGAGCGCAGCGCGCGCAGCCGGAAGCTCCTGCGCCGCACGCACCCAGCCTTCGGGCGCGGGCGGAAGGAGGCGTAGCAACCGGCCGATCCGTTCCTCGTCGAATCCGTTCATCTCACTCATGACGGGCGAGAGCCCTGATTCCTTCCATCGAATTCGGAACGAAGTTTTTCGAGGCAGCGCGAGATCCTGCTGGCGATCGTGCCGGCCGGCATCGAGAGGACGTCGCCGATGGTGCGGTAGCTCTCGTCGCGGCAGAAGAAGCGGTCGAGGATCTCGCGGCATGGGTCGCCCACGTTGTCGAGCGCGGCGCGCACGGTCATCGCCTCGTCCAGCGTCGCGAGGAGGTCGTCGACTTCTCGCTCGTCCGGCTCGGCGTCCGACGGCGTATCGCGCGCGAGCAGGCGCAACTTGTCGATGCAGAGCCTGCGCGTCAGCTGCGCGAGCCAGGGCCGGACCGCTTCGTCGCTTCGCAGCTCCGAGAGCCGCTCGAACGCCCGGGCGAAGACCTCCTGGAAGACGTCCTCGGCGTCGTGCTGCGCCAGGCGGAAGCCGCGCCCGCAGATCGCGTACACGTAGCGCGAGAAGCGCTCCACGAATTCGTTCCAGGCGTCGGCCTCACCCGCTCGGCAACGGGCGACCAGCTGCGCATCGGTCTCCTCTACGGCTATGCGGGGACGATACGACTTCGTGCGCGTCAGTTCATCCGAGGATGCCGTCGAGCGCCGCGACGAGCAGCTCCGCGTGCTCGTCCGCGAACACGAGCGGCGGCCGGATCTTGAGCGTGTCGTCGTGCTTTCCGGTCAGCCCCACGAGGATCCCGCGCTCGCGGAGCGCGTCGGCGACCCGCCGGGCCAGCCCGGCGCTCGAGAGCTGGACGCCGGCGAGCAGGCCTCTGCCGCGCACCTCGACGACGTTCGAATTGCCGAGTCCCTCGATCGCAGCGCGCAGACGCTCGCCGACCTCCGCCGCCCGCTCGGGCAGGCGCTCGTCGCGGAGGACGTCGAGGACGGCAAGGGCGGCGCTCGCCGCGACCGGGTTGCCGCCGAACGTGGAGAACGTCCTGCCCGCGTAGGGAAACCGCGCGGCGAGGTCACGCCGCGTGACCACCGCGGCGACGGGATAGCCGTTGCCCATCGGCTTGCCGAGCGTGACGAGATCCGGCGCGATGCCGTGGCGGGCGAACGACCAGAGGTCGGGGCCGCCGAGCCGGCCGTGGCCCGCCTGCACCTCGTCCGCGACGTAGAGCCCTCCCGCCGCATGCGTCCGCTCCACGAGCAGGCGCAGCTCGGTGTCCTCCGGCGTGAAGATCCCGTCGCTCATCAGCGAGCCGTCCAGGAAGGTCGCTGCGAGACCGCCCTCGAGCTCGCCGAGCGCCATGTCGAGCGCGCCGGCGAGGTCCGCTCCGCACCCCGGCGGCGGGATGCGGGCGACGCCACTGGGCCGGCTTCCGGGCGGCCAGTCCTCCGGCGACAGGGCCGTCGTCGCAGCCGTGACGCCGTGATACGCGTTCTCGGTCACGAGCCGGCCGCCGTGGCCGGTCGCCGCGGCGGCGAGCCGCCATGCGAGGTCGTTCGCCTCGCTGCCCGAGTTGACGAGCAGGACCGTGTCGAGCCCCGCCTCCTGCGGGAAGGTCGCGAGCAGGCGCTCGGCAAGCTCGACGAGCGGCTCTGCGAGATAGCGCGCGTTCGTTGCGCCGAGCCGCGTCTGGCGCACCACGGCCACCGTCACGCGCGGGTGGCAGTGGCCGACGACCGGCACGTTGTTGTAGGCGTCGAGGAGCCGCCCCTCCGGCTCGTAGATCCAGACGCCCTCCGCGCGGACGGCGTGGACGGGGCGTGCGTACGTCAGTGGCGTGAGGAGGGCGCCGAGCGTCTGCTGCCGGCGCTGCGCGAGCTCCTGGCCGGCAGTCGGCCCCCTCTGCGCGCCGAGCTCGCGCGCGACCTCTTCCGGGCCGAGCTCGTCGAGCAGCTCGAGCAGCCGCCAGGAGTCGTCGTCCCACGCCTCGATGTAGGCGGAGTTCTCGGGGAAGCGGCGCGTGCGCCAGGCGCTGATCGAGACGATCGCCGCGAGCCGCGCGGCGACGAGGTCGCCCAGCAGCTCGAGCTCGAGCGGCTCGAGCGGGAAGCGGACGGCGAAGCCGTCCAGGGAGATCCGAGCGACCCGGAAGGCGTCCTCGAGCGGTCGCCCGCGCAGGATCGAGGCCAGGGCGACGGCCACGTCCGCGGCCAGGGCGGTGTGGCAGCAGTCGCCGAAGTCGAGGATCGCCGCGACGCGCCCGTGCTCGTCGAGCAGGAGGTTGTCGAGGTTGAAGTCGCCGTGGACGACCTGGCCGCGCAGGCGCTGCCACTCGGGCAGGACGCGCGCCTCGAACCGGTCGATCGTCCGCGTCACGAGCCGGCGCCGGCCCTGGTCGGCGATCTCCTCGAGCAGCGGCCGCAGCTGCGGCGTCGCATGGACGTTCCACAGCAGCTCCCGGCCCGCGGCGGGATGGAAGAACGACCGCAGCGCCAGGCAGAGCCGGGCGTGCACCTCGGCGACCGACTGCACCGCGCTATCGGGGAGCTCCGGGCCGGCCTTGTGACCGTGACCGAGCTCGAAGAGACGTACGTGGTGGCCGTCGAACGTCGCGCGCGGCGCAAGCGGACGGGCCACGGGAAGCGCCGGGTCCACCGCCGCGACATGGGCGATCGCGGCCTCCTCGAGGTCGAGCGCCGCCGGGTCCTCGCCGCTGTTCGAGATCTTGAGCACTCCGCCCTCGAGGCGGAACGCCTGGTCGCGCTCGCTGCCGAGGTCGGAGGCGTCGCCGTGCACGCCGAACAGCTCCGCCGCGATCGCCGCGGCCTCTTCCGCGCTGAAGCGGGGCGGCGCCGATTCGAGGACGGAGCTCACTCGGAAGATCGTAGGCGTTCAAAAATCCCTCGTCCGAGCGAATCGCCTCCCCCTTTCGCGGGAGGATCGCTTTCCGATCCCCACCTACGTTGCGGACACTCAATTGGCGGCTACTGCGGCACGTTCTGCGGCACAGGGCGGGTCCGCATCAAGGAGGTAATTGTGGGGGCGGACCTCTCCATGCGCGACGGTTTTCGGTTCAAGGCATGGCAGGCGGGGCTGTTGACACTTCTCCTGGCGCTGGCGTGCGGGTTGATCCGCTCGGGCGCCTCGTGGGGCTCCACCGCGTACGACCCGGCGACCGACTCCTACTCGATGCAGAACGTCACGGCGGGCGACGGGGCGCAGGCGTGGTGGAACGCCGGCTTCACCGGCAAGGGCGTCGACGTGGCGGTGATCGACACGGGCGTCACTCCCGTGGCCGGGCTCGAAGGGTCGGGCAAGGTGATCAACGGGCCGGACCTCTCCCTCGACTCACAGAATCCAGCCTTTCAGCACCTCGACACGAACGGCCACGGAACGTTCATGGCCGGCCTGATCGCCGGCAACGACGGCCAGCCGGGCGGGTATCGCGGTGTTGCCCCCGACGCCCGCATCGTCTCGGTGAAAGTCGGGGTCACGGACGGTGGCGTCGACGTGAGCCAGGTGATCGCCGCGATCGACTGGGTCGTCCAGCACCGGAACGACAACGGGATGAACATCCGCGTCATCAACCTCTCGTACGGCACGAACTCGACGCAGTCGTACGCCATCGACCCGCTCGCCTATGCAGTGGAGCAGGCCTGGAAGGCGGGGATCGTCGTCGTCGCGGCGGCGGGCAACTCCGGCTACCAGAAGGGGGCAGGCTCACAACCCCTCGCAGATCCCGCCTACGACCCGCAGGTACTCGCGGTGGGTGGAGCGGACACGAGCGGGACGTCAACGCCCTGGGACGACCAGGTCGCCTCCTATTCGGCGAACGCGGCGGGCTGTAACAACGGCTGCCGCGCCCCCGACCTGATCGCCCCGGGAACGCACATGCAGGGTCTCCGCGTTGCCGGCTCGTACATCGATCAGAACAATCCGGGTGGTGTCCTGAGCGACCGCTACTTCCGCGGCAGCGGGACCTCCGAGGCGACGGCCTTCGTCTCCGGGGCGGCTGCCGATTTGCTGCAGCGCTACCCGCAGCTCAAGCCGGACGAGGTAAAGGCCATGCTCATCTCGAGCTGCGACAAGCTGTCCTCCTACAACTGGAAGCAGCAGGGGTGCGGCGAGCTCGACCTGAGCAAGCTTCTCACCGCTTCGGTCCCCTCGGTGTTCTCGTCGCAGCAGTACAACGCTCCCTCGACCGGCACAGGCCTCATCGAGGCGTCGCGCGGCAGCGACCACATCTCGAGCAACGGCGTCATGCTCCAGGGCGAGCAGGACATCTTCGGGAAGCCGTTCCTCTCCGCCGCGATGGCGGCGCTCGAAGCCGCCGGCTCGAGCTGGTCGGGTGGGATCTGGAACGGATCCGTCTGGACGGGTAGCTCGTGGAGTGGCTCGAGCTGGTCGGGCAGCTCGTGGAGCGGCTCGAGCTGGAGCGGTCTCACCTTGGCCGGCAGCTCGTGGAGCGGCTCGAGCTGGTCAGGCAGCTCCTGGTCAGGTAGCTCCTGGTCTGGCAGCTCCTGGTCTGGCAGCTCCTGGAGCGGCTCGAGCTGGAGCGGCAGCAGCTGGTCGGGTGGGGCATGGCTCGGAGCAAGCTGGGGCTGATCTCTAGGGGAAGGGGCCGGTGATCCGCCGTCGGCCTCTCACCCATTCGCGCCGCGCGCCGAGCGAGCTCCTGAGCCCGCTCGGCTCCGGCATGCGTGAGGCGCTGCGCGCGCCACGCCGCGTCTGGGCATTCAACGCCGTCCTCGCGCTCGCCTGCGCGCTCGTGTGGGCGGTCGCGGTCAGGGGCTTCGACAGCCCCGGGTTCGTCACCGGCCCACACCTGTCCTGGTGGTGGCTCGCTCTCGCCTTCTACCTCGCCGAAGTCCTCGTCGTCCATCTCCAGTTCCGGAAGCAGGCGCACACGCTCTCGCTGACGGAGATCGGCCTCACACTCGGCCTGCTGCTCGGGGCTCCTTCGGCCATTCTCATCGGACAGCTCCTGGGCACGCTGGTCGCGCTGGTCGTCAACAGGCGCAGGAGCCAGCTCCGCCAGCTCGCCAAGTTCGCCTTCAACCTCGCGGAGCTGCCGCTCTGCAGCGGTATCGCATTGCTCGTGTTCCGCGCGCTTGCCTCGCCGGCCGACTCGGCTCCGCACCTCTGGGTGCTCGTCCTCGTGGCCTGTGCCGTCGCTCACATCGTCGGCATCCTGCTCGTCTCGGCGGTGATCGCGATTGCCGAAGAGCGCTTCCAAGCGCCCCAGCTCGGCCAGACGCTCGTCACCTCGACGCTCGGCGCGCTCGCGACCGCATCGCTCGGGCTCGCCATCGTCGAGCTCCTCGAGATCCGGCCGCTCGCCGTCTTGCTGCTCGTCATCCCCGCTCTCGCCTGCGTCGCGGCCTTCCGCGGCTACATGGAGCAGCGGGAGCAGCGGGAGCACGTCGAGTTCCTCTACGAGTCGATGCGAGCGACGCAAGGAGCGCCGGAGTTCGGTCTGGCGGTCGGGCAGCTGCTCGTGGCGGCACGCCGGTTGCTCCGTGCCGAGTGCGCCGAGATCCTCCTCCTGCCGGCTTCCGACGACGAAGGCCCGCTACGGAGCGTCAGCGGCGCGGAGGGCGAGCTGCTCATGCATCCCGAGGAGCGGTTCTCGCCGGAGGATGCCGCCGCGTTCTCGGAGCTCGCCTCCATCGGCTCGGCGATGTTGCTCGCGCGACGCCGGACGACCCACGCCTTCGACGGCTTCCTGCGTTCGCGGGGGCTCGAGGACGCGATCGTCGCGCCGCTTCGCGGTGAGGACCGCACGTTCGGGTTGCTCGTGGTCGGCGAGCGTCTCGGCGATGTCAGCACGTTCGCCGAGGCCGATGTGGAGCTGATGGGGACCTTCGCCGGCCACGCGAGCATCCTGCTCGAGAACGGCCGGCTCGAGCACTCGCTCGCTCAGGTCACGCAGCTCAAGGAGCAGCTCCGCCACCAGGCGTACCACGATGCCCTCACCGGTCTGCCGAACCGCCTCCATCTGCTGGAGGCGGTGGACGAGGCGCTCGCGGCCGGGGCCGACGCCACGGCGGTCCTCTACCTCGATCTCGACCGCTTCAAGAGCGTCAACGACACGTGGGGCCACAGCGCCGGCGACGAGTTGCTCTCGGAGTTCTCGCGGCGCCTCTCGGGCGCGATTCGGACCGGGGATCTCGCGGCGCGGCTCGGCGGCGACGAGTTCGCCGTGCTCGTCCGGGATGCCGGCCCGGAGGTCGCGGTCGCCGCCGCGCGGCGCATGCTGGCGGCCCTCGACGGGACGTACGTGCTGGGCTGCGGCGACGTCGCATGCCACGTGAGCGTCGGCGTCGCGGTCGGCGTGGCGGGCGAGACGAGCGGCGAGGACCTGATTCGCAACGCCGACATCGCGATGTACAGCGTCAAGCGCTCCGACCGCGCGTACACGCTGTACGAGGCGGAGCTGCACGAGGAGCTTCGCGCGCAGCGGCAGCTCGGGCTCGACCTCGAGGCTGCGCTCGAGCGGCGCGAGATCGTCGTCCACTACCAGCCGGTCGTGCGCCTGGAGGACGGCGTGATCGAGGGCTTCGAGGTGCTCGCTCGGTGGCCGCACCCGACCCGCGGCCTGCTCACCGCCGCCGACTTCCTGCCGGCCGCGGAAGAGACGGGGCTGACGGTCGAGCTCGGGCGGCTCGTGCTCCACCAGGCTCTCGAGGCGGCGCGCCGCTGGCCGGAGAAGCAGAGCATCTGGCTCAACCTCTCGCCGGCGGAGCTCGCGAACGAACGGCTCGTCGACACCCTCGCCGAAGCGCTGAAGGGATACGCCGTCGACCCGAGCCGGCTCGTGGTCGAGATCACGGAGTCGGGTGTCATCCAGGGAAGCGACGGTGCGCTCGTCGCGATGCGCCGGCTGCGCGAGCTCGGCGTCGGTCTCGCGATCGACGACTTCGGCACCGGCTACTCGTCGCTCAGTCGGCTTGCCGAGTTCCCGATCGAGTCGCTCAAGATCCCGAAGCCGTTCGTCGACAAGCTCGTCGGAGCGGATGCGGACGAGGCGTTCGTCGACGCGATCTTGCGGCTCGGCGACTCGCTCGGCCTCTCGGCGGTTGCCGAGGGAATCGAGCATCCGGCGCAGGCAGAGCGCCTGCGGCAACTCGGCTGCCGCCTCGGCCAGGGCTACCTCTTCGGGCGGCCCGCGCCGGCGGACGAGGCCGAACGGCTGCTCCGCGCGCAGGAGTCGGTGCAGAAGCCGCAGCTTTCGCTCGTTCCGTCCTCCCGTACGGCCTGAAACCCTCCCGAAAAGGCCGAAGCGGCGGGGGTCACCCGCCGCTTCTCAAACTCCGCCGCAGAGTTGTTGCCGTCAGCCCCGAGCGGGAGTCAAGACGATCATCTCGCGCAGTCGTCCTCTGAGGCCTCCCCCTTTTGGGGGATCTGAAACGAGGGCTCCGCAGCCGGCCGCAAACGTCGTGGTGTCACCCGCCTTTGCCGACCTTGAGGATGGGCGCGTTGAGGACGATGTGCGCGTCCTTCTCCGTCATTTTCCCCTGCTTCTCGAGGGCGTCGATCTGGTCGTCCTGGCCAATGAGGACGGGCTTGACGCCCTTCTTCCAGGTCACCCAGACCTCTTCCCAGAGCGGGTTGTAGTCGGACTTGCCCGGCTCCGACCCGAAGATGGTCAGCTGTCCCTTGGCGGCGCGGCCGCGCACGAAGTACTGCTCCGGCAGCCCCTTGACTCCCTTCAGCTCGGCGGAGTAGTTCACGTGCATCGCCTGCGCCTGCGACTTCGACGAGACGTCCGTGATGAGGTAGGTGTCGATGTGATGGTCGTAGTAGCCCCGGTAGACCGGCTCCGCTTTCATCGACGGCTTGCCGATGTTCGGCAGCCCGCCGGTCGAGGCCGCCGCGATGGCGACCGTTGCCGCAAAGAGCACGAGGGCCGAGAGAAGGATCCTGCGCACCTGCTCCTCCTTGTCTAGAGTGAACGGCAATGGGTACGCCGAGGAGATCGCTCCGGATTTGCGTGGTTGCCGTTCTCGCGGCAGCGGCGGCGTTCTCTCTGGCAGGTGTCGCCAGCTCCGGCGTCGCGGCGACACGTCACGTGACGAAGACTCCGACCGTGACGACGCGGAAGGTCGGGAAGCTCGGCGTCATCCTCGTCAACGGCGCCGGCCGAACGCTCTACATGTTCGTCCCCGACAAGCAGAGGCGGGTCACGTGCAAGGGCTCGTGCGCCGTCATCTGGCCGCCGCTGAAGGTGAAGAAGGGGACGAGGCCCACCGCGGGCGGAGCGGCCAAGAAGGCGTTACTCGGCCTCGACGGGAACGTCGTCACCTACAACAAGTGGCCGCTCTACACGTACATCACCGACCACAAGCCCGGCCAGGCGACCGGGCAGGCGGTGAACAACAGCGGCGGCCTCTGGTACGTCCTCTCGCCCTCCGGCAAGGTCATCAAGACCAAGCCGTAGGCGCGGCAAACAGCGCCACGACGGGCTCCTCCCGGGTGCCGAGCAGCGGTGCGATCTCCGCCTCGCTCGTCTCGAGGCGCTCGACTCGCGCTCCGAGGGCCTCGAGGAACGCGTCCGGCGGGTCGAGAAAGGCCAGGCCGCCGGGCGTCCGGTAGTGCATCCCCACGACGAGCGCGGGCCGCAGCTCGCGCACGAGCGACGCCGCGTCGTCCGCAGCGATCGTCGGGCCGCCGCCGATGGGGAGGAAGAGGACGTCGACGTCGCCGAGCGCTTCGCGCTGCTCCGGCCTCAGCGCCGGCTGCCCGAGGTCGCCGAGATGGGCCACGGTCGCACCGTCGAGCGCGAAACGGAAGATCGTGTTCGGGCCGCGCTGGGTTCCGGCGACCGCGTCGTGCTCGGAGGCGATCCCGACCACCTCGCCGATCGGCGACTCGTGGGTCCCGGGCTTGGCCAGAACCGCTGGATCCCCGCCGACCGCCTCGACGCCGTTGTGGTCGAGATGGTCGTGCGTGACGAGCAGCAGGTCGGCCTCGACGCCATCGATCAGCGGGAACGGCCAGCTCCAGCCGCTGTCGCCCCGCCTCGCGCCGGATACGTCGCCGAACGGGTCGATGAACACCCGGTGCTCGTCGGCGGTGAGCAGGAAGGCGGACTGGCCGTACCAACGGATGCGCATCTCGTTCTCCTCTCAGTGTCCCGACAGCCGTCGTAGGAGCGGCACCGCCGCCAGCAAGGTGCGCTGCTCCTCCGCAGTCAGCTCCGCCGCGATCGCGGCCGCGAGCCAGTCCTCGCGCTTCCCGCGCTCCTCCAGCACCCGCTGGCGGCCCTGCGCGGTGAGCTCGAGGTGAATCCGCCGGCGGTCCGCCGGATCGGGCCGTCTGGCGACCAGTCCGGCCGTCTCGAGCTCGGCGAGCGTCTGCGCCATCGACTGGGGCCGGACGCGCTCGGCGGTGGCCAGCGCGCTCGTCGTCAGCGGGCCCTCGCGGTCGAGGCGGCTGAGGACGCTGGCCTGCGCGACGGGGAAGGAGTACTCGGCCCGGAGCCTCCTCACGAGCTGGCCGAGCACGAGTCGCAGCTCGCTCGCTCCCTTCACGACCTGCGCGGACGGGTGCGGCATGGCCGAATTGTAGACAGGTAACCTGCACAGGTTGCCTGTTAAGCGCGGACCGGCCGGCTACAAGTGGGTCGCGCTCTCGAACACGACGCTCGGGGTGCTGCTCGCGACGATCGACGGCTCGATCGTGCTGATCGCGATGCCGGACATCTTCCGGGGCATCCAGCTCGACCCGCTGCGCCCCGGCAACAGCTTCTACCTGCTGTGGATGATCCTCGGCTTCCTCGTCGTCTCGAGCGTCCTCGTCGTCAGCCTCGGCCGGCTCGGCGACCAGTTCGGGCGCGTGCGGATGTACAACGTCGGCTTCGTCGTCTACACCGTCGCCTCGCTGCTGCTCACGATCGACTGGCTCCACGGCCGCGCGGGCGCCGACTGGCTGATCGGCTTCCGGATCGTGCAGGGGGTCGGCGCCGCCTTCCTCGTCGCCAACTCGGTCGCGATCCTCACCGACGCGTTCCCGGCGAACCAGCGCGGCCTCGCGCTCGGGATCAACAACGTGGTGGGCATCAGCGGCATGTTCATCGGGCTCGTGCTCGGCGGCGTGCTCGCGCCGATCAACTGGCGGCTCGTCTTCCTCGTCTCGGTGCCGACCGGCATCGCCGGGACGATCTGGTCGTACCGCAGCCTGCGCGAGATCGGCGTCCGCACCCGCGACCCCGTCGACTGGCCGGGCAACCTCACCTTCGCGGCCGGGCTCGTGCTCGTGATGATCGGGATCACGTACGGGATTCGGCCCTACGGGAGCCACCCGATGGGCTGGACGTCACCGTTCGTCGACGCCTGCCTCGCGGCCGGCGCGGCGCTGCTCGCCCTGTTCGCCCTCGTCGAGGTGCGTTCTCCGGCGCCGATGTTCCGGCTCGGTCTCTTCCGCATCCGCGCGTTCACCTTCGGCGTCCTCTCCAGCTTCCTCTCTGCGGTCTCGCGCGGCGGCCTGATGTTCATGCTGATCATCTGGCTGCAGGGGATCTGGCTGCCGGAGCACGGCTACGACTTCGCCTCGACGCCGCTGTGGGCCGGGATCCGGATGCTGCCGCTGACGATCGGCTTCCTGCTCGCCGGGCCGCTCGCGGGCATCCTCTCCGACCGCTACGGCTCGCGGCCGTTCGCGACGGGCGGGATGCTCGTGTCGGCGCTCAGCTTCGTCCTGCTCGAGATGCTGCCGGTCGACTTCTCCTACCCGTTCTTCGGCGCGATCCTCCTCCTGATGGGCGTGTCGATGGGCGCGTTCGCGGCGCCGAACCGGGCCGGCGTGATGAACAGCCTGCCCGCGCAACACCGGGGTGCGGGCGGCGGTATGAACCAGACGTTCCAGAACTCCGCCCAGGTGCTGTCGATCGGGATCTTCTTCACGCTGATGATCGTCGGGCTGTCGGCGACGCTGCCGCACTCGCTCGCGACGGGCCTGCGCGCGCACGGCGTGTCCGCCGGAGTCGCGGCGCGCGTCAGCCACCTGCCGCCGGTCTCGGTGCTGTTCGCAGCCTTCCTCGGCTACAACCCGGCGAAGGAGCTGGTCGGGCCGCACGTGCTCTCGCGCCTTCCCGCGCACGACGCGGCCACGATCCGCGGGCGCGGCTTCTTCCCGCATCTGATCGCGGCCCCGTTCCGCACCGGCCTGCGCGAGGCGTTCGCGTTCGCGATCGCGGCCTGCCTCGTCGCGGCGCTCGCCTCGTGGTCGCGCGGCGGCCGGGCCGTCGCGCCCGAGCAGGCTGCGGCGGAGCAGATCGTCGACTAAGAAGCGCTGACGCGGACGGTTCCCAGCGCGAGCCAGGCGCGGGCCGGCAGCGTGAACGGGCCCTCGGGCAGGGAGGCGCGCACGGTGTCGCGCAGGGTCGCCTTGCCGGCGTCGTCGAGCGAGGCGTAGAAGGCGCCGGTGGCGGGACCGGCGGCGCCGGTGAACGGCTTCCAGTAGTCGTCGAAGTCGGCGTAGTCGACGCTCGTCTCGAGCGTGCCGCCGGTGACGCCCTGCAGGCCTGCGCGGCCGAACCGCTCGACGAGGTCGCCCTCGCGCACGCCGGCGCGCGGCTGCTCGTCGGCGACGCCCGGGTCGATCTCACGGGCGGCGCGCCAGAAGTGCGAGACCATCGGCAGCCCGCCGCCGGGGATGTCCCACATCGCGGCGGCGACGGTGCCGCCGGACTTCGTGACGCGCGCCATCTCCGCGATGCCCTGGTCGGCGTCGCTCATCCAGGCGACGACCAGCGAGCACATCGCCGCGTCGAAGGTCCTGTCGTCCCAGGGCAGCGACTCGGCGACGCCCTCGCGCACGTCCGCGGCCGGGATGCGTGCCCGGCAGGCAGCGGCGAACTGCGGGGCGGGGTCGATCGCGGCGACGTTCTTCTCCCGACGCGTCCGGCGAGCTCGACGGCGAGCGCGCCCGGGCCGCAGCCGACGTCGAGGACCCGCATGCCCGCGCGCACGCCGGCGGCGGCGGCGAGCTTCGGCGCCAGCCCGGTCGCATAGCGGCCCATGAAGCGGTCGTAGTTCTCGACTGCGGCGGTGAACTCGGCCATGGCGCACTAAACCCCACGGCGGCCGCATGCGTCAACCGACGCGGTCCGGCCTAGACGCTGGCCGCGATCTGCACGACGACGAAGACTCCGTAGAGGAGGATGAGGAAGGCGCCGGCGCGTCGGCCCGCGCCCCTGCGCTTCCCGAACAGGACGAGCGCCGCGGCGGTCATCCCGAACAGCCACGCGAGGTCGAAGACGTCGAGGCGCGAGAACGCGGAAAGGCTGCCGAGCGCGGCGGGCAGCGCGATCCCGGCGAGGACGTTGATCGAGTTCGAGTTCAGCGTCTCGCTCATCAGCGCCGAGCCGCGCTGCTGGAGACCGAAGCGGATCCCGGTCCACGCGTTCGGCAGGGCGGTCAGCATCGCGAGGACGATCGCGCCGACGAGCGTCTGCGGCACCGACCACCGGTCCGAGAGGGACGTTGCGGCCCGCACGGCGCCCACGCTTCCGGCCACGATCAAGCAGAGCGCGGCGGCCAGGACGAGGACGATCCGTGCGGCCTCGCGGTGGGAGTCGAGCGGCTGCAGCGGGCGGTGCTCCTCACCGAGGCTCCGCTGCACGAAGCGCGACTCTTCGGCGCCGAGCCGCAGCCGGCGGACGAGCCGCGGCCCGGTTGCGAGGAGCGCGACATAGGGGACGGCGACGACGCCGGCGAGCACGATCCCCACCGTTCCGCCGAGGGCGCCGGCGGCGACTGCGGTGGCCACTGCGATCATCCACAGGCCGACGAACGCCTCCAGCTCGAGCGCCTCGTGGCGCGCGCGGATCGTGGCGGTCACGACCGCGCTCAACCCGAGCATCGCCGCGATGTTGAACGCGCTCGCCCCGACCGCGACTCCCACGGCGACCGAATGCCGGTTCTCGACCAGGGCGGTCACGGCCGAGGAGAGCTCCGGCGCGTCGGCGGCGAGCGCCGTGAGCAGGCCGAGAAGCGTCTCCGGCAGGCCGAGCCTGAGGCCGATGTGGTCGAGTCGCCCGGCGAACACCGCCGACGCGGCGAGCATCACGCCGATGGAGACGAGGAAGAGGGGGATGGCGGCTGCGGGCGTCATCGGCTGACGCCGACCAGCCTTCCCGGCACACCGCCGGAAACGCTAGCGCAGCAGCTCTAAGGGTGGGGGTCGGGCGGAGCTTCTTCGCTCTCGAGGTCGGCCTCGGCGGTCTCGGCAGCCGCCGCGCCGGCGGCCCCGGGCATCACCGCGCCGCCGAGCGTGCTCTCCATCCGCTTCAGGTCGGCGGCGCCCTCGTCGGGAGCGCCGTACTCCTCGTGCATGTCTGCGGCGACCGCCCCCGGCTCGTCGCCGCTCGAGTCGTCGATGTGGGGCGGGCCCGAGAGCAGGGCCCGCAGCCGGTCGAGAAAGCCCATCGCAAGAGAGCATAAGCGATCATCCGGTCGTGATCGTCTCGCTGCACGTGGCGACCGGCGGCGCCCTCGGCGCCCTCGTCCGCTCGCGCCCGCTCGCGCTCCTGCTCGGCCCGCCGCTGCACGTCGCCGGCGACCGGGTGCCGCACGAGGACATTCCCGACCGGAGCTTCGAGATCGGCAGCGGCCTCGTCGCCCTCGGGTTGCTCGTCGCGCGGCGTGGCCCGTTCGACCCCGCCGTGCTCGGCGGCGCGGCGGCGGCGATGCCCGATCTCGAGCACATCGTGCCCTGGCTCCGGCCGGGCGGCGAGAAGCTCTTCCATCGCGGCGGTGGCCGTCACGGCGCCGGCGTCACGGCGGAGGCGCAGCTCCTGCTCGCGGGTGCGCTCGTCGGCGTCCTGCTCGCGCGGCGGCGGTAGCCTCGGCCCGATGAAGGTCGGGATCGTCGTCCCGTACTCGTGGTCGTTCGGCGGCGGTGTCGTCGACCACGCCGAGGCGCAGGCGCGCGCGCTCGAAGCGCTCGGGATCGAGACGCGGCTCCTGATCGGACACGACCCACCCGGCTCCTTCAGCCGCATCCTCCACCCGCGGTACGGCCGACCGGGTCCGCTGCCGTCCCGCGTGATCCCTCTCGGGCGGTCGGTGATCGTCCCCGGGAACGGGGCGCTCTCGAACCTCGTGCTGAGCCCGCATGCGCTGCCGCAGCTTCGTCGTGCGCTCACGCGGGAGCGGTTCGACCTCATTCACGTGCACGAGCCGCTGGCGCCGATGCTGAGCCCGGCCGCGCTCGCGCTCTGGGACGGACCGACGGTCGCGACGTTCCACGCGGCAGGGGACTCCTCCTGGCGACGCTTCGCCGAGCCTTTGTGGGGCTTCCTCCTCGACAGGATCGACCTGCGGGTAGCCGTGTCGGAGCAGGCGCGCCTCGCGGCCGCCCCGTTCGCGCCCGCCCACTACGAGGTGATCCCGAACGGCGTCGACATGCCGTCGGGCATCGACTCCGGCGACCGCGCCGACCGCATCGTCTACGCCGGGCGCCACGACCCACGCAAGGGCCTGCCGGTGCTCATCCGAGCGTGGCCGCGTCTTCGCCGTCTCGGGATCCGCCTCCGCGTGCTCGGCGCCGATCCGCTCGCGGTGCGCTTGCTGCTCGCACGACTGCGCGTGTCGGAGGAGGGGATCGACGTGCTCGGCTTCGTCGACGACGAGACGCTCACGGAGGAGCTCGCGGCGGCGAAGCTCCTGCTTGCCCCGTCGCTCGGCAACGAGAGCTTCGGGATGACCATCACGCGCGCCTTCGCGTCCGGGGCGCCGGTCGTCGCCTCGGACATCCCGGGCTATCGCGAGGTCGTGACGCCCGCGACGGGCGCGCTG
Organism: Gaiellaceae bacterium; assembly: GCA_036490825.1. Lineage (GTDB taxonomy): Bacteria > Actinomycetota > Thermoleophilia > Gaiellales > Gaiellaceae > Palsa-739. The sequence goes on along the minus strand of DASXDE010000096.1, from coordinate 7,282 downwards.
ACTCCGCCCGGTGACGCGGACGCGCTCGCCGACACGGTCGCGAGGCTGCTCGCCGACGAGCCCGCCCGGGCGGAGATGGGCCGCGCCGCGCGCGACCTCGCGGCGAGCACCTATGCCTGGCCGCTGCTCGCCCGGAGGCTCGCGGACTGCTACGAAGGCGTCCTAGCCCGCTAGGCGGGAGGCGCCGGCCAGACGCAGCATCCGCGGCCCGACGAGGCGCAGCAGCCGGCTCGGCGTCTCGACGATCGGCTCGCCGTCGTCCCCGCTCAGCTCGGCGATCGAGGCGTCGACGCGGCGCTTCACCTCGAGCACGCCCTCGCGGAGCCCGAGCTCGTCGAGCCGTACCGCGAGTCGCTTCATGTTCATCACGTAGTAGTAGAGCGAGTCGACGTCGGGGCCGTACGACTCGGCGAGGTGCGCGTCGATGAGGCCGTGAGACGCCTTGGCGCGCCGCACCATCCGGTCGGCGAGATCCATGTAGTCCGTGCAGATGGTGAGGAGCCGCTCGGCTGCGCCCTCGAACTCCTCGAGGAAACGATGCGTGGCGAGCACGGCGATGCGGACGTGCCGGCCCTCGTCGCGGCGGACGTTCGTCTGCCCCTCCTTCATCCCGGGCAGGTCGTACACCTCGTACAGCGCGTTGCCCTTCGCCCGGCGGATCACGACGTCGCTGTTCGCGACGACGTCCTCGCTGATCACGCCGTAGATGAAGATCGCCGCGTACACGTCCTCGATCGGCCGGTTCGGCCGCAGCAGGTGCTGCATCTCGACCTCGAACTGGTCGAAGAGGATCTCGGCGACGAAGTTGTTGTACTTCCGCGCGACGCGGTCGGCGTCGGCGGCCGGGATGCCGAGCACCTCGGTTGCGACCCGCAGCAGGCTGCCGCGGTGCATCCGCTCGTCGTGCTCCTGCGTCATGAGCGCCGCCCGCATCGACTCGTACTCCGGCTCCTGCGGCACCGCCGCCACGATCCGGTCCATCCAGTCGTCGACGACCCCCTCGGCGCGGTAGATCGTGCCGAAGACCCGCTTCACAGCCTCCTGCCGGCGGCGCGAGAGGCGGCGAAAGCTCTCGGCGTCGGTGGAGAGGTCGACGCTGTAGGCGTCCCACGTGTGGCTGTGGGCGGCCGCGAGGATGTCCGAGAACGTCTTCCAGCCGCCGGTGATCTGGCGGTCGGCCGCCTCGTCGTCCGCGATCAGCGCCTCGATCTCTCCCAGCAGGCGGCCGATCCTGGCGCTCCTACGCGCGGGCGCCGCGGCCTCGGCGGGGAGGTTCGCGGTCACGTCCACGCCACAACTCTACGACGCGCGAGGGGGTGGAGGATCCCGTTGGGCCCGGGATCCTCCACCGGCCGAGCTCAGGAGTGCTTCCAGGTAACGGAGAAGGCGCCCGAGCTGATCGAGCTGGGCTGCGCCTTGACCGTCGAGCCCGACTGCATCGTGATCGGATCGAGGTTCGGGAGCTTGTCGAGCGAAGTGCCGTTCGCAGTCGCCCCGCTGAAGCCCACCGTGCCGAAGTTCGCGAGAGGCAGGACTCCGCCGCTGCTCGACGGTGCCTCGGCGATCACCTCGGCCGAGGCGAGCTTCGCGCTCTTGAGCCTCGCCGTCGTGGTGTTCGTCCACCCCTGGGTGCTGTCGGAGATCGTCAGCGTGAAGCCGCCGCGGCCGTCGGTCGTGACCGACGCGGACAGGTGGTCTCCCGGCCGGACCGTCCCCCTGAGGTTGACCGGGAACTTCGGATACATCTCGTACCAGGCGTAGTACTGCGGCGTCGAGCCCGAGCAGTCGGCGTCGGTGCCTGTCTGCTCGACCGTGTTCGACGTGTCTCCGTCGAGCCCGACCCAGAAGCTCGAATAGGCCGTGCCGGAACACGAGACCGTGGGCTCCGTCCACGAGGCCGAGACGCTCGTGAAGCGGTTGCCGGTCACCGCATACCCCGACCAGTTCGTGCTCGTCGAGTTGCTGATCTTGTGGTCCGGGCCGTGCCGCACTGCCGTGGCTGCTCCGCCGGCGGTTGCCGACAGTGCAACTGCGGTGGCGAGGACCCCCACGATGGCGCCGCAGAGATAGCGCCTACTCATCACGCCTCCTTGCTGGACGATGACAACATGAAGCATCGGGAAGCTAACTGGTCGGGTCGCCGATGTCGAGGCGGAGAGCATCGGGTCGCGGAGTATCCTCGGAAGGTGCAGGACGATGCGAGGCTGACGGGCGCCGCGCTGCGCACGGTGTTCATCGCGCTCATGCTCGGCATGTTCCTCGCTGCGCTCGACCAGACGATCGTCTCCACCGCGCTGCCGACCATCGTCGGCGACCTCGGCGGGCTCAACCACCTCTCCTGGGTCGTGACCTCGTACCTGCTCGCCTCGACCGTCTCCACGCCGGTCTACGGGAAGCTCGGCGACATGTACGGGCGCAAGCCCGTCTTCCTCGCGGCGATCCTGATCTTCCTCGGCGGCTCGATGCTCGCCGGCCTCTCACAGTCCATGGTGCAGCTGATCGGCTTCCGCGCCCTGCAGGGGATCGGCGCCGGCGGGCTGATCGTCGGCGCGCAGGCGATCATCGCCGACATCGTCCCGCCGCGGGAGCGCGGCCGCTACATGGGACTGATCGGCTCGGTCTTCGCGGTCGCCTCGGTCGCCGGTCCGTTGCTCGGCGGCTTCCTCGTCGACAACCTCTCGTGGCGCTGGGTCTTCTACGTCAACATGCCGGTCGGCGCCCTCGCGGTGCTGATCGTCGTCACGCGCCTCCACCTGCACACGCCACACATGCGGCACCGCATCGACTACCTCGGCACCGCGCTCCTCGCCGGCGGCGTCGGCGCGCTGATCCTGCTCGCGACCTGGGGTGGCGTCGAGTACGCGTGGAGCTCGAGCATGATCGTCGGGCTCGGCATCGCCGGGGTCGCCGTGCTCGCGGCCTTCGTCTGGTGGGAGCGCCGGGCGGTCGAGCCGATCCTGCCGCTCCACCTCTTCCGCTCGTCCGTCTTCAGCGTCGCGAGCGCGATGGGCTTTGCGATCGGGATGGCGATGTTCGGGGCGATCATCTTCATCCCGCTCTTCCTGCAGATCGTGTACGGGGCGAGCCCGACGAGCTCCGGCCTGCGCACGATCCCGCTCATGGCCGGGCTCCTCGTCGCCTCGATCCTCTCCGGCCGCGCGATCAGCCGCATCGGCCGCTACAAGGCGTTCCCGATCGCCGGCACGGCGGTGCTCGCGGTCGGGATGTACCTGCTCTCGCTGCTCGGCGCGGGCACGGCGTCGTGGCTCGCCTCCGTCTACATGCTCGTGGTCGGCGTCGGGCTCGGGCTCGTCATGCAGGTGCTCGTGCTCGTCGTCCAGAACGACGCGCGGCCGCAGGAGATCGGCGTCGCCACCTCGACCGCGACGTTCTTCCGCTCGGTCGGCGGGGCCTTCGGGGTGGCGCTGTTCGGGCTGATCTTCGCCACCCGCCTCTCGCATCGGCTGGCGCACCTGCCGCGGAGCGTGACCGCGAGGCTCGGCGGCGGCGTCCACCTCAATCCGGCGCAGATCAAGCACCTGGCGCCGCGCGTGCACGCCGACTTCCTCACCGCCTTCGCACACTCGCTCCACGGCGTCTTCCTCTTCGGCGTCGCGCTGACGATCGTGCCGTTCGTCCTGTCCTGGTTCCTCAAGGAGGTGCCGCTCCGTACCACGGTCGCCCGAGCGGCCGAGGGGGCTCCGCCCGAGCCGTCAGGCCAGCTCGCCTGGCAGTCGCAGGAACCGTAGGGCCGCCTGCGCGGCGTGGTAGCCGCACATGCCGTGCACGCCGCCGCCCGGAGGCGTGGAGGCCGAGCACAGGAAGACGCCGGGCAGCGGCGTCGTGTACGGCGAGAGACGGGCGACCGGGCGGGTGAAGAGCTGGGACAGGGTCGCCGCCCCGCCGTTGATGTCGCCGCCGACGTAGTTCGGGTTGCGACCCTCGAGCTCCGCCGGCCCGAGCGCCGAGCGCGCGAGGATCCGCTCCCGGAAGCCCGGCGCGAAACGCTCGACCTGCTTCTCGATCCGCTCGGTCATGTCGACGCCCGATCCGTTCGGGACGTGGCAGTACGCCCAGGCCGTGTGCCGGCCGTCCGGGGCGCGGGTGGGGTCGAACAGGCTCTGCTGCGCGAGGAGGACGTAGGGCCGCTCCGGGATCCCGCCGCGCTCCGAGGCCGCGATCTCCTCCAGCGTGGCGCCGAGATGGACGGTCGCGGCGCGCCGGCACTCACCGGCGCTCCACGGGATCGGCTCCTCCAGCGCCCAGTCGAGCTTGAAGACGCCGGGCCCGTAGCGGTACCGCTGCAGGCGGCGGCGATAGCGGGACGGAAGCCGGCCACCCGCCAGGGTGAGGAAGCCGCGAGGAGTCACGTCGAGGAGCACGGCGCGCGCGTCGCCGAGCTCGGCCAGGGACTCGACCCGCCGTCCCGTCTCGATCTCGCCGCCGAGCGAGCGCAGGTACGAGGCGAGCGCGTCGGCCAGCGACTGCGAGCCGCCACGCGGGAACGGCCAGCCGGCGGCGTGCGCGAGCAGGCCGAGCACGAGGCCGAACGCCGCGCTGGGCGGGCGCTCGAGCGGGAGCATCGAGTGGGCCGCCAGCCCCGCGAAGAGGGCGCGCGCACGCACGCCGCCGAAGGAGAGCCGTGCGACCGTCGCCGCCGGCAGCGCGGCGCGCGCTCCGAAGCGGCCCAGCAGGAACGGGTGCGACGGGACGTGCAGCGGGGCGAGCACGTCCTCGAGCAGCGGCTCGGCGCCGCGGGCAAGTGGCGCGAAGAGCTTCCGCCAGCTCCCGCTGTCCTCTCCGAGCCCGTGCACCGCAGCCTCCGCCGATCGCTCGAGCAGGACGGCCGTGCCGTCGTCGAACGGGTGCGCGAGTGCCGCAGGCGGGTCGATCCACTCGAGGCCGTGCTCGGCGAGCGGCAGCGTGCGGAAGAACGGCGACGCCACCCCCAGCGGATGGATCGCCGAGCAGACGTCGTGCACGAAGCCCGGCAGCGTCAGCTCGGCCGAGCGCACGCCTCCGCCGACGGTGTCGGCCGCCTCGAGCACGCGCACGGAGAGTCCCGCTCGCGCCAGCTCGATCGCCGCGGCGAGCCCGTTCGGCCCGGAGCCGACGACGATCGTGTCAGGCATCGCAGGAGCCTAGTAAGCAGCCAGCGGCCGTTGTAGCCTCCCCTCGTCGTGCAAGCGAGGACAAAGGAGTCAGCGAATGGCGGCGGTTAGGCGTGGAGCGTGGGTGGCGTTGCGGTACGTGACCTTGGCCTTCTTCCTCGGAGTGATCGTGCAGTTCTTTCTCGTGGGCTACGGCCTCTTCGGGATGAAGGACGGCAACACGATCGACAACGCGAATTCGCTCGACGCCCACCGGGGCTTCGGCTTCATCCTGGCCGACCTGGGCGCCATCCTGTTTCTCGTCCTCGCTCTGCTCGCGTGGCCGACGCCTCGCAAGCTCCTCGGGATGTGGATCCTCCTCGCGGTGCTCGCCTTCTTCCAGCCGGTCCTGGCGGACTTCCACCACAAGTGGGTCGGCATGTTCCACCCGGTGAACGCGATCCTCCTGCTCGGCCTCTCCGGACGCCTCGCCCACTACGCGTGGACCACGCGCAAGAGTAGGGAGGAAGCGACGGCGCCGGCGGCAGCCCCGACCGGCTAGCCGTGGAAGCGCAGATCCGCGAGGGGCAGGCGCCTGCGGTGATCGTCTCGCTGCAGGCGGGCGAGCGGCTCACCTCCGAGGCGGGGGCGATGACGTTCGTCTCGGGCGACATCGCCATGGAGGTGGAGATGCCGGGCGGCCTCGGCGGCGGGCTGAAGCGCAAGCTGCTCGCCGGCGAGAGTCTCTTCGTGACCCACTACACCGCGAACGGCGCGGGCTCGGTCGGCCTCACGGGGCCGTTCCCGGGCTCGATCCGCCAGCACGAGCTGGAGGGCGAGATCATCTGCGAGAAGCATGCGTACCTCGGCCACTTCGGCGATGTCGCGATCGAGAGCGCGTTCGCGCAGAAGCTCGGCATGGGATTCCACGGCGGCGGCGAGGGGTTCTTCCTGCAGCGGCTGCAGGGGAAGGGCACCGTCTGGCTGCACGGCGGCGGAGACTTCCTCGACTTCGACCTCGCCGCGGGCCAGCGGCTGATCGTGGACACGGGTTGCATGGTCATGATCGAGCCGACGGTGAAGTACGAGGTGAAGCTCCAGGGCGGGGTGGCGAAGAGCCTGTTCGGCGGCGAGGGCCTGTTCCTCGTCCACATGACCGGCCCCGGGCATGCGACCCTGCAGACTCTGCCCTTCACCCGCACCGCGCGGCGCGTGCTCGCGGCCGCCGGCGGCGGCCAGGGCGAGTCCGGCGTCTCGGGTCTCGTGGGCAAGCTCCTCGAATAGGGAGGTAATCAGCGTGAGTCTCTTCAACAAGGCGAAGCAGGCGGCCGAGCAGGCCGCAGCCAGGGCACGGGAGGGCGTCGAGGACGTCCAGCAGAAGCGCGAGCTGAGCCAGGCCTACAACGAGCTCGGCAAGACGGCATTCGAGCTGCTCGAGAGCGGCGAGATCTCGAACGCGAGGCTCGAGGCCCCGGCGGCGAAGGTCCGCACGCTCAACGAGAAGATCGCCGCTTCATCCGCGGGAGCGGCACCGAGCCCGGTCGACGACGACGTCGACCCCTCCCAGCCGCCCGCGATGCCCACGTGAACGGTCGAGGCACTCCTGGTTTGGAGTCTCCATTCGCATAGTGAGATCAAGCCACTTCGGGGGCTTCTCTTTCGAGCGTTCTGGGAGATAATCCAGCCCTCGGACGATGATGTGGAAACGGCAATCGACGGGCGGCATCCAGCAGCTGGCGGAGGAGCGGAAGGCTCTAGCCGAGCGCTACACCATTGACGCTGCCGAGGCGCAAAGGCGCGAGCAGCTCATGGCCGAGGCCGCCGCGAGGGAGGCCGAGGAGCGCGAGCGCCGCGTTGCCGAGGCGGAGCTCGAGCGGAGGGCCGCCGAGGAAGAGGCGCGCCGTGCTGCGGAGGCTGAGGAGCGGGTCCGCCGCGCCGCCGAGGCGGAGCGCGAGCGCAGGGCTGCCGAGTTGGAGGCGCGTCGTGTCGCGGAGGCGGAGGAGCAGGCACGTCGCGCTGCCGAGGCGGAGCGTGAGCGTGAGGCTGCCGAGTTGGAGGCGCGTCGTGTTGCGGAGGCCGAGGAACAGGCACGCCGCGCTGCCGAGGCGGAGCGCGAGCGTGAGCGTGAGGCTGCCGAGTTTGAGGTGCGTCGTGTTGCGGAGGCCGAGGAACAGGCACGCCGCGCTGCCGAG
>DASXDE010000095.1:0-1721 GCA_036490825.1 Gaiellaceae bacterium | reverse complement strand
CGGCGATCGTGCTCCAGCCCGGCCGTGCGGCCACCGTCGCGTCTGTCTGCTGGCAGCACTTCGTGTCGGCGAGGACGATCAGCTGCGGGTTCTGGGCGATGATGTACTCGGCGGAGAGCTGCGGGTAACCGCCGCCGGTCGCGTCCGCGGCGTCCGCGATGTCCTGGAAGCCGAAGAGCCGGTAGACACTGCCGATGAACGTTTTCGACGTGGCGGTGTAGTAGGTCGGGTCGAGCTCGTGGTAGACGCGGAGGTGGCGGCGCGAGCCCGGCACGCTCCGCACGATCGCCGCGAGGCTCGTCTTCATCGAGTGGACGACCGCCGCCGCACCGGCCGCGTGCCCGGTGAGACGGCCGAGGCCGAGGATCTCTCCGTACGCCTGGGGCAGGTCGTTCGCCGCGTGCTCGTTCACGACCTTGATCCCCAGCTTCCGGAGTTGCGACGCGAAGCTGCCGGGGTTGTACGAGATGAGGACGAGGTCGGGGTGGTACTTGGCGATCGCCTCGACGTTCGGCGTGAAGCCGGAGAGCTTGGTGCGCGGCGCGCGGTGCGGGTAGTTCGAGTCCTGGTCGACCGCGATCACCTGCTTGCCGGCGCCGAGCGCGAACAGGTCCTCGGTCACCGTCGGGGAGAGCGAGACGATCCGGTGCGGATAGCGGTGCGTTGCGCGAGCCCGCTGGTGGGCGGCCGCCGAGAGGGAGACGACGGCGAGCGCGGCGGCAAGGGCCGCGACGAGAGCGATGGGACGGCGAAGCACGAATCCTCCTTCCGCGAGGGGTTCGGGGTTGCGGCGGGCAGCAGGTCTTCTGACTCGGGGCTCCCTCCCCCGCCGCCTTCCCGGATCTCGCGACCCAGTGGCGTCGTGGCGGGAGAGCGTCTCCCCTTACAGCGGCGGGACCGTCCCGGACTTGCACCGGAGTTCCCTCACCGCTCGCCGGTTTGTGGCGGGAATCTAGCATCGGGGCCGGTGACCGGCGGCCCCGCGATCGCGCTCGACCTCGACGGCGTGTTCGCCGACACGCGGACGTTGTGGGACGCGTGGCTCGAGGACGCGGCCCGGCGGGCACGCGTCGAGCTGGACGTGCCCGAGGATCGCGAGGCGGCCGCGGGGGTGCTGGACGAGGCGCTCGGGGACTGGCGCCCGTTGCTGGCGCGGTTCGCCGCCGACCGGGCGCCGCTCTGGATCCGTCCCCGTCCCGACACGAACGCGGCGTTGCGCCGGCTCGCCGCGGCGGGGGCGCGGATCGGCGTCTTCAGCGACGCGCCGCGCGAGCTCGCGCAGCTCACGCTCGCCCATGCCGGCGCCTCCCGGCTCGTGGAGGTGGTCGGAACGCTCGCCGAGGTGCGAGCGGTGCTGGGCGACGACGTCGTCGTCGTGAGGTCGCGTGAGGAGCTGGCAGGACTACGATGAGCGGGTGGAGCAGAACCTCTCCGACCGGCGCTTCGACCTGATCCTCGAGCGGCTCGACCGGATCGCCGACGAGCTCGCGAAGACGAACAAGCGCCTCGACAACGACGAGAACTTCCTCCGCATCGCGCGCGAGCTCGCGACGCTGAACGAGTCGCTGCAGGCGCTCGCCTACGCCGCGCTCGGACAGCAGGCCCCGCAGGTGCGCCGCCGCCGCCCGGCGTAACCGGCCCCCGGACCTTGCCTCTCCAGGCCTGGGTCCGTCAGCGGAGCCGGTAGAGAGCGCCGTCCAGCGAGGCGGCGTACAGCTCGC
>DASXDE010000094.1:0-10933 GCA_036490825.1 Gaiellaceae bacterium | reverse complement strand
CTCCGGTCAGGTCGGCGCCGGTCAGGTCGGCGCCGGTCAGCTTCGAGCCGGCGAGCGATGAGCCTGCCAGGTCGGCGCCGGCGAGCGAGACGCGGCTCAGATCGACGCCGGTGAGCGTCGCGCCGCGGAGCTCGGGGGCCTTCCCGGCGCCGGTCGCGGCCTTCGGCGCATTCGTCCCCCAGGCGTAGGCGCCGATGCCGGCGCCGATGGCGAGAGCGGCGACGAAGGCGACGAGCTGACGGCCGAGCGACAGCCGTCCGCGGAGCTGCTCGAGCGCGAGCTGCTTCGTGATGAAGCCGATCTGCCGGTCGATATAGGCGCGTCGGGCGCCCGTCGCCTCGGCCTCGCCCTCGAACGGACCGAGCGCCGGCGCCTTCGTGGTCTTGAGGCGTTTCATCTCGGCCTGATAGGCGTCCATCGCCTGCCTCGAGGCCTTCAGGGCGTCCTGATAGTCGGCTGCGAGCGCCTGCGCGGAGGGCCACCCCTGGAGTAGCCACTCGTTGCGGGCTACGAACTTGCGCACCCGCCGCGGCGCCTTGCCGGCGGCGAGGTCGGTGATCGAGGTCGTGCTGGGGCGGAGCACCTGAAAGACGAGGCCGATCAGGACGACGACCCCGACGATCGCTGTCGCTGCCCCGCCGATCGCCGCGGCCGTCCGCCAGCCGGATGGCACGCTGCCGATGGACGCGAACTGGAGCCCCGCGACAAGGACTGTCGCCACTGCCCCGAGCGCCGCCAGGAGCCACTTGGCCGCCTGACGCACCTGCTCCGCACTTGCCTGCACCGGATCCGCCGCCGGTGCGGAGGGCGCCGGCTTCGCCTGCTCGGTCGGAGCTGCTGCCGGCTTCTTCGAGCCCGCTATGAGCCGGAGGATCGCGAGCAGCCTCGACACCGCTGCCGCGCCGACTACCTCGGGGAGCGACGCACGATGACTGCCCGCCTGTGCGTCCTGGCAAGCCCTCGGATGCTCTCGACATCTGCCTTGGTCAGCGTCTCGACCTCGAGCGCGATCGGCTCCCCTTCGTTCAGCTTGGCCACGTACGCGTCGAGCGCGGCGAGGTCGATCTCACCTGCAGAGGGAAGATGCTGGAACGGGTCGTGGACGATGAGGCACTCGCCGAGTCCGCCGCCGGACGGATCTGGCTCGTAGACGAACTCAACCTGATCCTCAACCTGATCCATCGCCCGCCAGTATCGAACCTGGCTGGACAGTAGTCAATGCACGGTCACAGGACTCTGGGCGTCGACTGCCCATCGCAACCATCAACCGGAGACCAGCCGGTGACGCTCCACTCCGCCAAGACGTTCACCGACCCGGAGCCGAGGTGCCTTAGAGCGGATGATGGGACTCGAACCCACGACCTTCTGCATGGCAAGCAGACGCTCTAGCCAACTGAGCTACATCCGCGCGGAGCCGCATTCTAGCCGAGGTCGGCCGCGTCCAGGGCCTCGTTCACCAGCCGGTCGGCGAGCTCGTTCTGCTCCCTCCGAACGGCGGTGTAGCGCACCTTTCCGACCTGTCGCGCGTGCCTCGCGGCCTCGAGCGAGAGCCGCCGGAGCGCCTCGTTCTTGACGCGGTACTCGCCGTTCATCTGCTTCACGAGCAGCTCGGAGTCGGAGATCACCTCGATCTCGCCGACCTGGAGCTCGGCCGCTCGCTCGAGCCCGGCGACGAGCGCGCGGTACTCCGCCACGTTGTTCGTCGCGACCCCGATCGCCTCGCCGTGCGCCGCGAGCACCGTTCCGTCCTCCGCCTCGAGCACGTAGGCGAACGCCGCCGGCCCCGGGTTGCCGCGGGCGCCGCCGTCCGTGAAGAGGCGCGCCTTCATGACAGCAGCTCGTAGACGTCGAAGGCCGGCTCCTCGTACGGATGCGCGCGCCGCAGCGCGGCAAGCACCTCCTCCTGCCGCTCCGCAGGGAAGACCGTCTCGAGCCGCAGCTCCGCCACGCGTTCCTCGCGGCCGGCCCGACCGACGCTCGGCGACGTTCCCTCTCCGCCGAGGAACGTGCCGGTTCCTTCGGTGTACCACGAGCAGCGCTCGTAATCGCCGATCCGGCCCGCACCCGCCTCGAACAACGCGGCGCGCACGTCGTCGAGCGCCTCGCGCGGCACGAACACGATCAGCTTCCGGTTCATCTCGCTTCGCCTGGCGTCAAGAGAACGTCACTCGTGGCCGATAGAGCTGGAGATGCTGCCTGCACCCAAGCCCGCCTGGCTCCCGCTGGGCACGCTACTCGTTCGGGAGGGGTTGATCACACCCGAGCAACTGGAGCTCGCCCTGAGCGACCAGCAGGCGACGGGGTTGCGCCTCGGCGAGCTGCTCGTCACGTGGGGATGGGTCGAGTCCGCCGCGGTGTCGCGTGCGCTGGCCGAGCAGTACGAGATGGACTTCGTCGACCTCGACGCGGTGGAGATCGATTCCGCGGCCGCCGCGCGCCTGCCGGCCCGGGAAGCACGCAACCGTGGAGCGATCCCGATCCGCTTCCTGGAGGACGGCCGACTGCTCGTCGGCGTCGCCAACCCGACCGACGTCGGCGCCTGCGACGAGCTCCGCCAGATCCTCGGCGCCTCGATCAGCCTGGTCGTCGTCGACCTGCTCGCGCTGAACCGCACGCTGGCCCGCGAGTACGCCTAGCGGCGTTCAGGCGAGCGCGCCCTCGATCGCACGCACCGTCTCGTCGTCGAGCTCGACGCCCGACGCGGCCGCGTTGTCCCGCACCTGCTCGGGACGCGAGGCGCCGACGATCGGGCTGGCGACGTTCGGGTCGTGCAGAAGCCACGCCAAGGCGAGCTGGGCCATCGTGACCCCGAGCCCGTCCGCGATCGGCCGCAGCCGCTCGACGCGCTCGAGCACGTCCTCCGACAGGTACTGCGACATGAAGCCGTCCCCGCGAGCCGCGGCACGGGTCTCCTCTTCCCATGAATCGCCGGGCCGGTACTTGCCGCTCAGGACGCCCTGCGCGAGCGGCGACCAGGGGATCTGGGAGACGCCGCTCTCGCGAGAGGCGGGAATCACGTCCTGCTCGGGATCGCGATGCAGAAGCGAGTACTGGGGCTGTGAGGAGACGATCTTCGCGAAGCCGTGCTTGCGCGCGAGCGCGACGGCGCGACGGATCTGGTCGCCCGTCCAGTTCGAGACGCCGACGAACCGGACCTTTCCCGCGTCCACGAGCTCGGTCAGCGCGCCCAGGCTCTCCTCGAGCGGCACGTCCTCGTCGTAGCGGTGGCACTGATAGAGGTCGACGTAGTCGAGCTGCAGCCGCCGGAGCGAGTCGTCGATCTGCTTCAGCACCTGCGTACGCGAGAGCCCCCGGTCGCCGTTCGGCATCAGCCCGCAGACCTTCGTCGCGACGACGAACGAGTCGCGCGGCCGCCCGGCGAGCGCCCTGCCGAGCGCCTCCTCGGAACGGCCGGCCGGAACCCCGTAGACGTTGGCGGTGTCGAAGAAGTTGATCCCGGCGTCGAACGCCGCGTCGACGATCGTCACCGCGGCGTCGTCGGCGACCGACTCGCCGAAGGTCGTCCACGTCCCGAGGCAGATCTCCGAGACACGGAGGTCGCTGTCGCCGAGCGTGCGGTATTCCACTACGGCTCGGTGTCGATCTGCGCGCGCTGCAGGCGGCCCGAGTAGTCGACGTAGATCGACTTCCACTCGGTGAACACGTCGAGCGCGGCCTGGCCGGCCTCGCGGTGGCCGTTGCCGGTGTCCTTCGTGCCGCCGAACGGGAGGTGCACCTCGGCGCCGATCGTGCCGGCATTGACGTACGTGATCCCGGCCTCGAGGTCCCGCATCGCGCGGAACGCGGCGTTGACGTCCTGCGTGAAGATCGAGGACGAGAGTCCGTACTTGATCCCGTTCGAGACCTTGATCGCCTCGTCGAGATCGCCCACCGGGATGAGCGCCGTGGTGGGGCCGAAGATCTCCTCCTGCGCGATCCGCATCTGCGGATCGACGTCCGCGAACACGGTCGGCCGGTAGTAGAAGCCCTTGCCGAGGTCGCCGTCGGCCGCGATCTCGCCGCCGGTCAGGAGCTTCGCGCCCTCGTCCTTGCCGATCCCCGTGTACGAGTCGATCTTCTCGAGCGCGGCGCGGTTGATGACCGGGCCGATATCGGTGTCGTCCTCCCAGCCGGGCCCGAGCCGCAGCTGCTCGACGCGCTCGACGAGCTTGGACTGGAGCGAGTCGTACGCGCCGCGCTGCACGATCACGCGCGAGGCGGCGGTGCAGCGCTGGCCCGAGGTGCCGAACGCCGACCAGAGGATCCCGTCCACGGCGAGCTCGAGGTCAGCGTCGTCGAGGACGACGATCGCGTTCTTGCCGCCGAGCTCGAGGTGGACGTGCGTGAGCGTCTCGGCCGCCGACTTCAGCACCTCGACGCCGGTCTCGCGGGAGCCGGTGAGCGTGATCACGCGCACGTCGGGATGGCGGACGAGCCGCTCGCCGACCGTGCTGCCGCCGCCGTGGACGATGTTGACGACGCCGCTCGGGATCCCCGACTCGGCGAGCAGCTCGACGAACCGCTCGGCGAGCGCAGGCGTGTCGGTCGCTGGCTTGAGGACGACCGTGTTGCCGCACACCAGCGCCGGGATCAGCTTCCAGGAGGGGATCGCGACCGGGAAGTTCCACGGCGTGATCGCGCCGACGACGCCGATCGGCTGCCGGACGCTCATGTTCCACTTGTCGCGGAGCTCGGAGGGTGTCGTGTGTCCGAACAGGCGCCTGCCCTCGCCGGCCATGTAGTACGTGATGTCGATCGCCTCCTGGACGTCGCCGCCCGCCTCGGCCTTCACCTTCCCCATCTCGTGCGTCATCAGGTCGGTGAGCGCCGGCTTCTCCTGCTCCAGCAGGCGCGCGAGGCGGAAGAGGATCTCGCCGCGCTTCGGCGCCGGCATGAGCCGCCAGTCCGCGTACGCCTCCTTCGCGACGGCGACCGCGCGGTCGACGTCCTCCACGCCCGAACGCGGGAAGACCCCGATCGTCTCGCCGTTGGCCGGGCTCGTGCTCTCGAACGTCTCGCCGGAGGCGGCGTCCACCCACTCGCCGCCGATGAAGTTCTTGAAGGTCTGTGCCGCCGTCGTCGCCATCGAGGCGAGACTAGCGGGAGCTACTCGTCCGGCGCTCCGGTGCCGGGGAACCTGCCCGGGTGGGCCCGGCGGCGGTCGCGCACCGTCCGCTTCTCCTTGTCCTCGAGCCGCTCCTCCGACTGCTTGCGGCGCTCCTTCCCCTCGCGGCGGTCGACGATGACGGTCACGTTCGGGTTGTCCTTGTAGTAGTCGACCATCTTGTCGTAGAGCTCGTCGGCGAGCTCGCGAGGAATGACGCAATAGATCATCGCCCGCTGATTGTAGGGCTGAAGTCGGCGGATATCGCCCCCGGTGCCGGTATAAGGACCACATGCTGCGACGGCACCTCTGGTGGCTCGCGCCGCTCGCCGGGGCCGCTGTCGCGGGGGGAATCGTCGCGGCCGTCTCGCTCGGCGGCGGCTCGTCCTCGAAAAACTCGCCGCGGACGGGTCAGGCGAGCCTCAAGCCGGCGGCGGCGGCGCTCGCCTTTCAGCACGCGATCACGGCCGTCGTGCACGAGCTCTCGCCGTCCGTCGTCCAGATCCAGACCCCGACGGGGCTCGGCTCGGGCATCGTCTTCGACTCGAACGGCGACATCGTCACGAACAACCACGTGGTGGGCAACGGCAGCGCTGGCCCGTTCACCGTCACGGCCGGAGCGCGCTCCTTCGGCGCGTCGCTCGTGGGCCGCTTCGCGCCCGACGACCTGGCCGTGGTGCGCGTCTCCGGCGCGCACCTGACACCCGCCGCGTTCGCCGACTCGAGCGCGCTCGAGGTCGGGGACATCGCGATCGCGATCGGCAATCCGCTCGGACTGCGCTCGAGCGTGACCGAGGGGATCGTCAGCGCCTTCCGGCAGGGCGTCTCCGAGGGAAACGGGGTCGCGCTGCCGACCATGATCCAGACGAGCGCCGCGATCAACCCGGGCAACTCGGGCGGGGCGCTCGCCGACCTCCAGGGCCGCGTGATCGGGATCCCGACGCTCGCGGCGACCGACCCGGAGCTCGGCGGCGCGGCGGCGCCGGGCATCGGCTTCGCAATCCCGAGCAATCTCGTCAAGGACATCGCGACCCAGATCATCCGGAACGGCCACGTCGTCAACTCGCATCGCGCCTACCTCGGCGTCTCGATCGGCGACACGAACGGCCTCGGCGTCTTCGTCCAGAGCGTCACGCCGGGCGGCCCCGCGGCGAAGGCGGGGCTCGTCGCGGGCGACGTGATCAAGTCGCTGAACGGCCGCTCGACGCTCACGGTCGACGACCTGACGAGCGTCGCGTCCGAGCTCAAGCCCGGGACGACCGTCGAGGTGGGGATCGTGACGCAGCGCGGGCAGCACAAGACGCTGCACCTCACGCTCGGCACGTTCCCCGGGAGCCGCTAGATCAGATCCGGGCGATCTCGGGGACGAGCCTGCCCTCGTCCTCGACGTCCGTGTTCCAGTCCTTGAACCCGGACTCGAGCTCGGCGAGCTCGTGCCCGCGGCGTTCGAGCCGCACGGGCTGGGCGGACTCGGGGCTGACGCGGTACTGGTACCACGAGAGCTCCCAGGCGACCGTCACCGCGAGCTCTCCCGACGTGCCGGACAGCGGGACGATGCTCGCGTGCGGCCGGCCGAGGCTCTTCGCGATGCCGCCGACGGTGCGCCGGTAGGCGCTGCCGTTGAAGAGGTCGGCGGCCTCGAGCAGCGCGACCTCGCCGTCGGTCAGCCGGCGCAGGATCGGCTCCTGCTGCGCCAGGGCACCCTCGTCGGAAGAGCGGGTGAGACCGAGAAGCTCGACGAGATTACGCTTCCGCCGCCGGCGGCGGCGGCCACCGTCGAGCGTCGGCGTGGTCGGCGCGCCCTCCTTGATCCAGCCCGCCTCGCTCGCCAGCTCCTGGCAGAGCGGGCAGACGTCGACGAGCTCCGCGCCCTCCGACGGAGAGAAGCTCGCCGCGCGCTCGCCCATGAGCAGCGTCCGCTCGCAGACGGCGCACGACCGCGTCGTTGCGACGTTTGTGACCCTCATCCGGCTTCCGAGTGTAGCCAGGGTTGCCCAGAGTCTTCCACAACGGGTAGTGTCTCTTACATGTGTCTTTCACCAGTAGTGCGATGAGAGGGCCGCGCTCACGCCGCCACCACCACGGCCGCTGGCGCGTGCTCGCGCGCGTCGAGCGCTTCGCGGAGCCCGCTCTCCTGCTGCTCTTGCGGGAGCGCCCCGCGCACGGCTACGACCTGCTCGAGCGCCTGCCGGAGCTGACTGGCGAGGCGCGTGTCGAGATGGGCAACCTCTACCGCCTCTTGCGCGCGCTCGAGGAGGAGGAGCTCGTCTCGTCCGAGTGGGACGACTCCTCCCCCGGCCCCGCGAAGCGCCGCTACGCCATCACGCCCGCCGGCGAGCAACTGCTCGACCACTGGGCCGAGGCCCTGCGGCGCTCGCAGGAGCGGACCGGCCGCTTTCTCGCACGGTACGAGGAGAGGAGGTGAACATGCATCACCACCACCATGGCAGGGGCCGCGGCGCGCGGATGTTCTTCCGCGGCGGCTTCCCGAGCCGGCAAGAGATGCTCGAGCGGCTGGAGTCGTTTCAGCGCGATCTCGAGCAGCAGCTCGCCGACGTCGCCGACGTGATCGCGCATCTGCGCGACCGCGACGAGGGCCAGCCCCAACAGCAGGTATGAACCGGAGCCTCGGGGGAGGCGAGGGCTAGACCTTCGCCTCCTCGCGCTCGCGCTTCGTCTGCTCGATGATCTTCTGCGCGACGTGGGTCGGGACTTCCTCGTAGCGGAGGAAGTGCATCGAGTAGTCGCCGCGCCCGCCCGTCATCGACGTCAGCGCCTGCGAGTACGTGAGGATCTCGGCCATCGGCACCTCGGCCTTGATCGTCGTCATGCCGCCGGCCGGCTCCATCCCCTGGAGGCGGCCACGCCGCGCGTTGAGGTCTCCGTTCACGGCCCCGACGTTGTCGTCGGGCACCGTCACCTCGAGCTCCATGATCGGCTCGAGCAGTACGGGATCCGCCTGCTGGTACGCCTCCTTGAACGCCATCGAGCCGGCGATCTTGAAGGCCATCTCCGAGGAGTCGACGTTGTGCTCCATGCCGTCGACGAGCAGGACGCGGACACCCTGTACGGGCGCACCCGCGAGCTCGCCATGCTCCATCGCCTCGCGCACGCCCTTGTCCACCGCGGGCCGGTAGCTCTGCGAGATGACGCCGCCGACGATCTTGTCGACGAACTCGTAACCCAGCTCGCCGTCCTCCGCCGGCAGCGGCTCGAGCACGATCGCGCAGTCGCCGAACTGGCCGCGACCGCCCGTCTGCTTCTTGTAGCGGTGCCGCGCGCGCGCCTCCTTGCGGATCGTCTCCTTGTAGGGGACGCGCGGCGGGTGGAGCTCGACGTCGACATGAAAGCGGGAGCTGAGCCGGTCGACCGCGACCTCGACCTGCATCTGCGAGAGGCCGGAGAGCAGCTGCTCGCCGGTCTGCGGGTCGCGGCGGAGGAGGAGGGTCGGATCCTCCTCGTGGAGGCGGCGGAGCCCGGTCGCCATCTTCTCTTCGTCGCCCTTCGCCTTCGGCGTGACGGCGAAGCTCATGACCGGCTCGGGGAAGTCGATGTGCGGCGGCTCGACGGCGACCTCGTGGTCGACGAGCACGTCGCCGGTGACGACGTCCTTCAGCTTCGCCACGGCGCCGAGGTCGCCGATGCCGAGCGCGTCGACGGGCTCGGAGTCCTTGCCTTGCACGAGAAGCACCTGGCCCATCCGCTCCTTGGTGTGGGTGCGGGGGTCGACGAGCGTCGTGTCGCCCGAGACCGGGCCGGCGAGCACGCGGAAGCAGCTGATGCGGCCGGTGAACGGGTCGGCGATCGTCTTGAAGACGAACACGGCCTGCTTCGCGTCGCCGAACTCGATCGTCGTCCCCTTCTTGGCGGGCGACGGGACGCCCTCGACGAGCAGGTCGAGGAGCGCAGTGGTGCCGAGGTTCTTCGTCGCGACTCCGCACGCGACCGGGTAGAGCTCGTCGCGCGTCACCGCCTGCTTGAGCGCGTCGGCGACGGCCGCCGCCTCGAGCTCCTCCCCCTCGAGGTAACGCCCCATCAGCTCCTCGTCCGTCTCGACGACCGCGTCGAGAAGCTTTTCGCGGTGCTCCTGCACGACGTCGGTCATGGAGTCGGGGATCGGCTGCGGTCCGCCCTCGCGCCCGCCCGACGGATCCATGTAGGCGCACATGTGGAGGAGGTCGACGATTCCCGTCAGCTCGTGCTCGCTGCCGATCGGGAGCTGGATCGCCACGCAGCGGTCGGAGAGCTGCTGCCGTGCCGCCTCGAGCACCCGGAAGAAGTCTGCGCGCTCGCGGTCGAGCATGTTGACGAAGAGGACGCGCGAAAGCTCCTGCTCCTCGGCGCGCTGCCACACGCGCCCGGTGTTGACCTCGACGCCCATCACCCCGCTGAGGACGACGACGACTCCCTCGACGACCCGCAGCGCCGCGTAGGTGTCCGCCTGGAATCCGGCGTCGCCCGGCGTGTCGACGATGTTGATCTTCCGGTCCTTCCACTCGAGGTGGCAGAGCGAGCCCGAGAGGGACATGGCCCGCTTCTGCTCGTGCTCGTCCCAGTCCGAGACCGTCGTCCCCTGGTCGATGCTGCCGAGCCGGTTCGTCTTCCCGGCTTCGAAGAGAAGCGCCTCGACGAGGGACGTCTTCCCGACACCGCGGTGACCGGCGACGGCGATGTTGCGGATCTTCGTGGGCTCGGTGGCAGGCATCGGCGGCGTTTCCTCCTCGGTCGCTTCGAGCCGCATCGTATCCCTGACCGCGCGCCGCGTTTCGCGGCTCCGCGCTACATCGCGGCGGCGGCGCCGGCCGACGCGATGTGCGCCTTCAGCCGGAGGATCGCCTTCGTGTGGAGCTGCGAGACGCGCGACTCGGTGACGCCGAGCACCTCGCCGATCTCGCGCAGGGTCAGCTCCTCGTAGTAGTAGAGCGTGACGACGAGCTTCTCCCGCTCGGGCAGGCGCGCGATCGCGTCGGCGAGAGCCTCCTTCTGCTCGGTCACGGAGAGCGTGCCCTGCGGGTCGGGGGCTGCCTCGTCCTCGATCGTGTCGATCAGCGCCACCTGGTCGCCGCCCGAGCCCGAGACGGTCCAGAGCTCGTCGAGCGCCGCGATCGAGGAACGGGCGATCTCGCCGAGGCTCTCCTCGAGCTCCTCGCCGGTGATCCCGAGCTTCTTCGAGATCTCCTCGTCGGTCGGCGCGCGGCCGAGCCGGGCCTCGAGCTCGCCGATCGCCCGTTCGATCTGCCGGGCGCGCGCGCGGACGGAGCGCGGCACCCAGTCCATCGATCGCAGCTCGTCGATGATCTGGCCCTTGATCCGGGCCATCGCGTACGTCTCGAACTTCACGTCGCGGCCCGGGTCGTAGCGCTCGATCGCGCCGATCAGCCCGAGCAGGCCGTACGAGACGAGGTCCCCCTCGTCGACGTGGGCGGGCAAGCCGGAGCCGAGCCTGCCGGCGACGTACTTGACGAGCGGCGCGTACGTGAGGATGAGGCGGTCGCGGATCTTCTGGTCGCCGGTCCGCCGAAAGTCGAGCCATAGCTCCTGCGTCTCGTCCGCCCGCGCCACGCCCGAGAGAATACGGCGTTTTCCGGCGAACTCCTCATTCCTCTCAGCGCCTGCCGCGACGGAACGCGCTCGCCGAAAGCGTGGTCAGCCATGCCGCGACCGCGGCGGCCGCGCTGCCGACGAGGACGCGGCGGGCGCTCGTCCCTCCCTCGAACGCGTACGCGCTGACGGCGGCGAGCGCGGTCGCGAGCACGGCGAAGAGGACGGTCAGCGCTTGCCGCTGCACGCGGCGAGCGTACTCGGGCGGAGTCCCGAGGGGCCGGAAAC
>DASXDE010000093.1:0-30343 GCA_036490825.1 Gaiellaceae bacterium | reverse complement strand
CGAAGGCGTAGGGCCGGTGGTGGACGAGCGGATCGACTCGGCCGCCGCCGTCGAGCGGCTTCAGGTAGTCGCACCCGAGGAGTGGGCGTCGCCAATCCTCGAGGCGGTGCGGCTCGTGCGGAGCGAGCTCGAGCCCGAGCGGGCGCTGGTCGGCTTCTGCGGCGGGCCGTTCACCGTCGCCGGCTACCTCGTCGAGGGCCGCCCGAGCCGCGACTTCGTCCGCACCAAGTCCCTGATGTACCGCGAGCCCGCGACGTGGCACGCGCTGCTGGACCGGCTCACGGAGCAGTTCGCGCGCTACGTCGCCGCGACCGCCGCCGCCGGCGCCGACGCGATCCAGCTCTTCGACTCCTGGGTGGGTGTGCTCTCGGTGACCGACTACCGCGAGTTCGTGGCCCCCTACTCGGCCCGCGTGCTCGAGGCCGCCGGAGTGCCGACGATCCACTTCGGCACGGGCATGACGACACAGCTGCTCGCCGAGATGGCGGTGGCGGGCGGGAGCGCGGTCGGCGTCGACTGGCGCATCTCGCTCGACGACGCCTGGACGGTCGTGGGAGAGGAGCGAGGGATCCAGGGGAATCTCGAGCCGGCCGTGCTGCTCGGTCCCTGGGAACGGGCGGAGTGGGCCGCGCTCGACGTCCTGCGCCGGGCCGGTGGGCGGCCTGGCCACGTCTTCAACCTCGGGCACGGCGTCCTGCCGCAGACCGACCCCGACGTGCTCTCACGGCTCACGGAGCTGGTGCGCAGCTCCGGTCAGACGCCGTGAAAGCCGCGGTCGTGCTCATGGCGTACGGCTCGCCGGAGCGGCTGTCGGACGTCCCGGCCTACTACGCCGACATCCGCGGCGGCCGCCCGGTCGCGCCCGAGCACCTCGCCGACCTCGTCGAGCGCTACCGGCGGCTCGGGATCGAGGACTCCTCGCCGCTCAACGCGATCACCGAGCAGACGCGCGCGGCGCTCGAGGCCGAGCTCGGCCTCCCGGTCTTGACGGGGATGAAGCACTGGACGCCGCGCATCGCGGACGCCGCCGAGTCGGCGCTCGCCTCGGGCGCCGGCGAGATCGTCGGCCTCGTCCTCGCGCCGCACTTCTCGGAGCTCTCGATCGCCGGCTACCGCGAGCAGCTCGAGCGCGGCGTCCACCGCCGGGCGAAGCTGCGGTTCGTGGAGAGCTGGCACGACGAGCCCGGCTTCGTCGACCTGCTCGCGGAGCGCGTCCGCGGCACGGACGCGCACGTCGTCTTCACCGCGCACTCGCTGCCGACCCGGATCCTCGAGCGCGGGGATCCGTACAGGAAACAGCTGCTCGAGACGAGCCGTCTCGTCGCGGACTCCGCCGGGCTGCGCGAGTGGAGCTTCTGCTTCCAGAGCGAGTCGCCGACCGGTGAGCCGTGGCTCGGGCCGGACATCCTCGACCACCTCGAGTCGCTGCGCCGCCAGGGGGTCGAGCACGTCCTCGCCTGTCCCGTCGGCTTCGTCTCGGATCACCTCGAGATCCGCTGGGATCTCGACGTGGAGGCGCAGGAGAAGGCGGCCGAGCTCGGGCTGAAGCTCGAGCGGATCGAGATGCCGAACGCCGATCCGCAGTTCGTCCGGACATTGGCGGGGATTGTGAAACGGGTGCTGTCGGTACCGTCAGTCGCGTGAGCTCGCGCACCTGTCCCGACTGGCCGGAGCTGATGGAGATCGCGCCGGAGCTCCAGTTCAAGCACTACACCGTCGCGGAGGCGAGGCTGCCGGCGGACGCGCTCATGCACATCCCCGAGGTTCTGCTCTCGGACGTCGCGATCTGCTGCGACCTCGAGCGGCACGTGTTCTGGGCCGAGCACACGGAGCCGAAGGTCGCCGACGCCCTCCGCTCGAGCCACTGGTTCGAAGTCCGCGACTGGGTCACAGCGGGTAGGCCGGGCGCGCTCTAACGGTCGACGGGGCTCGGGAGCGGCTCGCCTCGGGCGAAGGCGAGCACGTTGTCGACGAGGACGCGCGTCATCGCGGCCCGCGTCTCCGCCGTCGCGCTCGCGATGTGCGGGGTCAGCACGACGTTCGGGAGGTCGAGCAGGGGCTCCGGCACGCGCGGCTCGTCGGCGAACACGTCGAGACCCGCGGAGATCCGGCCCGACACGAGCTCGGCGACGAGCGCCTCCTCGTCCACGATCGCTCCGCGGGCCGTGTTGATCAGCGTCGCACCGTCCTGCAGCAGGGCGAGTCGCTCCCGCGACACGAGGCCTTGCGTCTCCGGCGTCAGCGGCACGTGCAACGAGACGACGTCCGACGCGCGCAGGAGCCCGTCGAGCGGGAGCCCGTCGCTCCGGCGATGGTGCACGACGCGCATCCCGAACGCCTCGGCCCGCCGCGCGACCTCGGAGCCGATCCGCCCCATCCCGACGAGGCCGAGGGTCGAGCCGGCGAGATCGTGCCCCGGCAGCTCGGGCCGCGCCCAGCCGCGCCGCCACCGCTTCTCGCGCACGAACCGGTCCGACGCGACGAGGTGGCGGCGGCAGGCGAGGATCAGCGCGAGGGTCAAGTCGGCGACAGCCGCGTCGAGGACGCCGGGGGTGTTCGTCACCGCGATCCCGCGCTCGCGGCACGCGGCGACGTCGACCGTGTCGTAGCCGACGCCGTAGTTCGCGACGAGGCGCAGGTCGGGCAGGAGGTCGAGCTCCTCCGCGCCGACCCGGGCGACGACCGCCACGAGCACCTCGACGCCCGGCAGCGGCGCCGGCGGCGGCCACCCAGCCAGCAGCTCGACGTCCGGCAGCTCCTCCCACGCCGGCCCGGGGAGCGTCTGCGTCGCGACGATCTTCACCGCCTGAGTATCTCCGCGAGTGGCCGGGTGTTGAGAACGTCGGCCGCCGTCGCCCAGCCCCGTCGCGCGGTCGTCACCGCCAGCCGCATGTTGTCCAGCCCTTGCAGGGAATGAGCGTCCGTCGAGCACACGACCGGCACGCCCGCCTCGACGGCGAGACGCACCTCCTCGTCGCGCAGGTCGAGCCGGTCCGGGAGGCCGTTCGTCTCGAGCGCGACGCCCGTCTCGAGCGCGACCGCGATCGTCCGCTCGAGGTCGAGTGCGTTCGGCGGCCGGTGGTTGAGGATCCGCCCGCGGGGATGGCTGAGGCAGCGGACCGCGGGATGCAGCATCGCCTCGGTCACTCGCGCGGTCAGCTCCTCGCGCGGCAGGCGCTGTCCAGCGTGGAGCGAGAGCTGGACCCACTCGAGCTCGGCGAGGACGTCGTCCGGCAGGTCGAGGCTGCCGTCGGCGCGGATGTCGCACTCGGCGCCGCGCAGGACGCGGAACGGCTCCAGCTCCTCGTTCGCGGCGGCGATCTCCTCCGCCTGCCGCCGCAGCGCGTCGGCGTCGAGGCCCGGGACGACGCGGACGTTCGGCGTGTGGTCGCAGATCGCCAGGTACTCGTAGCCGCGGTCCCGTGCGGCCGTCGCCATCTCGAGCACCGAAGCCCTGCCGTCCGACCAGGTTGTGTGGCAGTGGAGGTCGCCCCGAATGTCCGCCGTCTCGACGAGCGGCGGCGGTTCGCCGCGGAACGCTGTCTCCCGCAGCTCCGGCGGCAGCCACGGGACGCCGAGCCGCGCGTACACCTCCTCCTCCGTGGGCGCGGCAGGCAGCGGCTCGAGCGCAGCGACGTAGGTCTCCGAGCCGGTCGCGCGAAGGACCTCCGTGCCGAAGCTCCCAGGCTGCGTCGCCACCAGCTCGACCGGGATCCCTTCCACGCTGACCCCGACGACACTGCGCTCGTCGCGCTCGAGGACGGCGACGACCTCGGGCTGCGTCACGAACCGCTCGAGCGCGTCGGGCGCCGACGAGACGAGGACGAGCCGGTGCACCAGCTCGCAGCCGCGTCGCAGCTCCCCCGCGGGAGCGGCGTCGAGCGGCGTCGCGAGCGCATCGGCCAGGGCGAAGGCGCGGTTGCGGGTCAAGCCCCGGCGCTCCGGCCGCGGCCCCCGGGAGAGGCCGGCGAGCACCTTCGCCTCGGTCGCCGGGCCGATGCCCGGTGCGTCGCGCAGCCGTCCGGCCTCCGCGGCGGCGCGGAGCTCGTCCGCCGACCGGATCCCGAGGGAACGGCCGAGGGCGACGAGCCGGCGCGGGCCGAGCCCGAGGTAGCGCCCGAGCGCGACGAGCTCCGGCTCGACCTCACGCTCCAGCTCCTCGAGCTCGGCGATCCGCCCCGTCTCGACGAGCTCGCGGAGGCGCCGCTCGATGCCCGGGCCGATGCCGCGCAACTCACGTGCCCGTCCGCTCTGCACGAGCTCCTCCACCGGTGCCGGAGTCGCGCGGATGAGGTCGGCGGCGCGACGATAAGCGCGAACGCTCCAGTGCGCGGCGCCGGCGAGGTCGAGCAGCGCAGCGTAGGCGTCGAGGGTGCGGGCGATGTCGGCGTTGTCCACCGGGCTAGTGTCTCCCCCGTGGCCACCGTGGTGATCCCGTTCGCGGGCGCGGAGGGGAAGACGCGTCTCCATTCCTCGCGCCGGATCCGCTCGGCGCTCGCGCAGGCGATGCTCTGCGACGTCCTCGCTGCGTCCGTCCCGGTCGGCCGCACGCGCGTCGTGACGCCGGACGAGGAAGCCGCGGCGGCCGCCCTCGCCGCCGGCGCGGAGGCGGTCGCCGACCCCGGCGGCGGCCAGGGCCCGGCGGTGCAGGCCGGCCTCGCGGACGTGGAGCCCGGCGGCATCCTCGTCGTCAACGCCGACGTCCCGTGCGTCGTGCCGCACGACCTTCGCTCGCTGCTCGCCGCCACGCCCGCAGGCTGCTTCGCGCTCGTCGAGGCGCTCGACGGGACGACGAACGCGCTCAGCCTCCCGTCGGCCGAGGCGTTCGCACCGCTCTACGGCCCCAGCAGCTCCGACCGTTTCCGCGCGCACGCCGCGTCACTCGGCCTCGAGGCCGTGGATGTCGCGCTGCCGAACCTCGCCGACGACGTAGACACGATGGACGACCTGACGCGGCTGCAGCTCCGCGCCGGCCCCCGCACGCAGGCTTGTCTCGCGCAGCTCGAGGGGAGCCCGGTCTGAACGTCGCCGTCCTCTCCGGTGGAGTCGGCGGTGCGCGCTTCGTCTGCGGTGTGGTCGACACTGCCGGCGCCGGCGCGACGACGGTGGTCGGGAACGTCGGCGACGATGTCGAGGTGCTCGGGCTGCACGTCTCGCCCGACCTCGACTCGATCCTCTACGCGCTCGCGGGCCTGGCAGACGAGCGGCGCGGCTGGGGCCGCAGCGACGAGACGTGGCACGCGCTCGAGACCGCCGGCGTCCTCGGCGGCGAGAGCTGGTTCGCGCTGGGCGACCGCGATCTCGGGCTTCATCTGGTGCGGACGGCCGCCCTGCGAGACGGGGAGCCGCTCTCCGCCGTCACCGCCCGGCTGGCGGCGGCTCTCGGCGTCGGGACGCGCCTGCTGCCGGCCACCGACGACCGGCTGCGAACGTGGCTCGACACCCCTGCCGGGACGTTCCCGTTCCAGGAGTGGTTCGTCGCCCGCCGCCACCGGGACGAGGTCGACGCCGTGCGCTTCGAGGGGGAGGTGGGTGCCCGGCCCGGGCCGGGCGTGCTCGAGGCGCTGGCCGATGCGGATCTGATCCTGCTCGCGCCGAGCAATCCGTACGTCTCGGTCGGCCCGATCCTCGCGGTGCGCGAGCTGCGCGGCGCCCTCGCGCAACGGCGCGTTCCCTGCGTCGCCGTGAGCCCGCTCATCGGCGGCCGCGCGGTGAAGGGGCCCGCCGACCGGATGCTGCTTCGGCTCGCCGGCGGCACCTCACCCCGGCACGTCGCGAGCTGCTACCCCGGCCTGATCGACGCGCTCGTCGTCGACGAGGCCGACGCGGACGACCTCGACGGACTCGGAGAAGTGCGCCCGATCGTGACGCGCACCCTGATGAGCGACGCCGACGCACGCCGCCGGCTCGCCGAGGTCGCCCTGGGAGCCGTGCCGGCATGAGGATCGCGATCCTCGGCGGAACCGGCGACTTCGGGCTGGCGCTCGCGGCCCGGCTCGTCGAGGCGGGCGACGAGGTCGTGATCGGATCGCGCGACGCCCGGCGCGCGCAGGAGAAGGCGCAGGAGGTCGGGGCGGCGCGGGGCGCGGCGAACGAGGATGCGGTGCGGGGAGCCGAGCTCGTCGTGCTCGCGACGAAGGCCGACGGCGCCCTGGACACTGCGGCCGCGCTCGCGGAGGCGATCGGCGAGACGCCGCTGCTCAGCGTCGCGAGCGACCTTCGCTCAACCGACTCGCTCTCGCTGGCCCAGCGGACGCAGGAGCGCGTCCGCGCGCCGGTCGTCGCCGGGCTCCACTCGCTCGCCGCCGGGAAGCTCGCGCACGGCCGCCCGGACGAGGACGCCTTCGTCTGCGGCGACGACGCCGACGCGAAGGCGCTGGCGCTCGAGCTGGCGGCGAAGGTCGTGGCCGGCCGGGCGCTCGACGCAGGGCCACTGACGAGGGCGCGCGCACTCGAGGGGATGACGGCCGTGATCGTCAGCCTCAACAAGCGCTACAAGGGCCACGCCGGCCTTCGTGTCACCGGTCTCCCGTGACCCAGGTCGTCGAGATCACGGACCCGGCGGAGCGGTCCCGCATCGCCGAGGTCGTGCTCCGCGATCTGCCCGAATGGTTCGGGTTCGAGGAATCCACCCGGACGTACATCGAGCGGGCCGCAGGGCTGCCCACCTTCGCGATCGAGCCGGACCTCGGCTTCCTCTGCCTCGAGCAGCACACACCCCGGGCGGCCGAGCTCTACGTCATGGGCGTGCGTCGGGAGCGCCACCGCGGCGGCCTGGGCCGGGCGCTCGTCGCCGCGGCCGAGTCGTGGTGCCGGGCGCACGGCGTCCGCTACCTCCACGTGAAGACCCTCGGCCCGTCGCGCGAGAGCCGCGGCTACGCCGCGACGCGTGCGTTCTACGAGGCTCTCGGCTTCGTCGCGCTCCAGGAGCTGCACGGCCTCTGGGACGAGGACAACCCGACGCTGATCCTCGTCAAGGACGTCGGGCCGGGATTCTCGGTCGCTCCGGTCGAGGGGCTGCCCGAGCTGCGCGCCGGAGACGACCTCGCGACGCTGATCGCGGAGCGGGCGCAGCTCGAGGACGGGGACGTCGTCGTCGTCGCCCAGAAGGCGGTCTCGAAGGTCGAGGGCCGCGTCCTCGCCCTGGCCGGCATCGAGCCCTCCGAGCGGGCGCGCGAGCTCGCGGGAGACGAGGCGGATCCACGCCGGATCCAGGTCATCCTCGACGAGGCGGTCGAGCTCGTCCGCGTCCGCCCGCCGCTCCTCATCGCCCGCACGCGCCACGGCTTCGTCTGCGGCTCGGCGGGCGTGGACGCCTCGAACGCGCCGGAGCCGGAGACGGTGGTCCTCCTGCCGCTCGATCCCGACGCCTCCGCGGCCAGGCTGCGAGAGGAGCTGCGCGAGCGCGCCGGCGCCGAGGTGGGGGTGATCGTGACCGACTCGTTCGGCCGGCCGTGGCGCGCCGCGACGACGGACGTCGCGATCGGCGCCGCCGGCGTGGAGGTGGTGCACGACCTCATGGGCGAGCGCGACCCGGCCGGATACGAGCTGCATTCGACCCGCATCGCCGTCGCGGACGAGATCGCCGGCGCGGCGCAGCTCGTCTTCGGCAAGCTCGACCGCGTCCCCGTGGCCGTGGTCCGCGGTCTCGACGTGCGCGGCGAGAGCCGTGCAGCCGACCTCGTCATCCCGCCCGAGACGGATCTGTTCCGCTAGAACCCAGCCGTGAGCGACGCGATCGAGCAAGCGAACGCGCTCCTCCGCGAGCGGGGCTATGCGGAGCGAGACCTCGCCGTGCACGAGGGCCCGCGCGGAAAGGCGCTGCTCAAGGGGAACAAGATCCTCAGCCCGCTCAGCGACGAGTCGGACGTCGTGCTGCGCGTCGTGCGCGAGCTGGTGCCGAGCGACGCCGAGCTCGGCGCGAAGATCTTGCGTCCGGCCGAGCTGCGCGCGAAGCTCTGAGCGTGGAGGGGGAGGCCGAGCTCGGGCGAGCAGATCTCTCCGCCGATCCCCTCGAGCAGTTCCGCAACTGGTTCGCCGAGGCAGCAGTCGCGCTCGACGTTCCGGAGGCGATGGCGCTCGCGGCGGCGACCCCCGGCGGCGCGCCTTCGGTGCGCATGGTGCTGCTGAAGGGCTTCGACGACCGCGGGCTCGTCTTCTACTCGCACTACACGTCGCGGAAGGGGCGCGAGCTCGAGGCGAACCCGCAGGCTGCGCTCCTGTTCCACTGGCGCCCGCTCGGCCGGCAGGTGCGCGTCGAGGGCCGGGTCGAGCGGGTTCCGGAGGAAGAGTCGGACGCCTACTTCGCGACCCGTCCTCGCGACGCGCAGCTCGGCGCGCTCGCCTCCCGTCAGAGCGATCCTCTCGGGTCGCGCGCGGAGCTCTACGAGCGCCTCGCCGAGCTGGAGAGCGACCTGGGCGGCGGCCCGGTGCCGCGGCCGCCGACGTGGGGCGGGTTCAGGCTCGTCCCGGCCTGCTGGGAGTTCTGGCAACACCGGGAGAGCCGACTGCACGATCGCTTCCGCTACGAGCGGGAGCAATCGGGCACCTGGCGGGTCGAGCGGCTCTTTCCGTGACGCCTGCGTCACGGTGGCAGCCACTGACGTAGGCGCTACGCCTTCCGCGCGAGCGTGCGACGGAGCGCCGCCAGCCGCTCGTCCCAGGCGACTCCCACCGAGACCATCCACTCGACGGCCTCCTCGAGCGGCGCCGGGGTCACCTCGTAGCGCGTTTCGCGGCCCGCGCGCGTCGCGCGGAGCAGGCCGGCGTCGGCGAGCGCGGAAAGCTGCTTCGCGACCGCCTGCCGCGTCACCGGCAGCTCGGCCGCGAGCTCGGTCGCGGTCGCCGTGCCGCGTGTCGCCACCGCCTCGACGAGCGAACGGCGCCCGGAGTCGCCAAGGGCGGCGAAGACGCGGTCTACGCCGCCGCGGCCGTCGCCCACGCGCAGGCGCGCAATTCGAGAGCGGGGGCGAACTCGGGCGACGTCTCGACGACGCGCACCCGCGTGCCGTCCTCCGATGGCTCGAGCTCGATCGCGACGCGGCCGCCGTCGTCCCAGTCGAGGACGAGCCGCTCGCCCTGCTCGAGCTCTCGCACGACCGCCCGCCGCTCGTCGCCGTCGCCCCAGCGGAAGATGCCCTCGCCGCCTGGGCGCGCGTCGAGCTCCACCTCGGTTGCGAACCACTCCTCCAGCTGCGCCGGCTCCGTCAGCGCCTCCCAGACCTCGTCCGGTGCCTCCGGCACGACGATCTCCCGCTCGACCTCCATTGCGCAACCTCCTAGTTGCGTATTAATGTGCAACCGATGAGTAGCGTATCCAATCACCTGGTGCCGATGGTGGTGGAGTCGGACGGCCGGTTCGAACGCTCGTTCGACATCTTCTCGCGGCTCCTCCGCGAGCGGATCGTCTTCCTCGGCACCGAAGTGGAGTCCTCGGCCGCCAACCTCGTCGTCGCCCAGCTCCTCTTCCTCGAAGCGGAGGACCCGGAGGCCGACATCCGCTTCTACATCAACTCGCCCGGGGGCGACGTCTACGCCGGGATGGCCATGTACGACGCGATGCAGTTCGTGAAGCCTGACGTGCAGACGTACTGCATCGGGATGGCGATGTCGATGGGCGCGCTGCTGCTCGCAGCGGGCGCGGCCGGCAAGCGCTTCGTCCTGCCGAACTCGAAGATGATGATCCACCAGGGCTCTGGAGGCTTTCGCGGGACGCCGGCGGACATCCAGATCGCCGCCCGCGAGATCCTCTCCGTCACGCGCCGCTACGCGGAGGTGATCGCGCACCACGCCGGCCGCGACGTCGAGCAGGTGGTCAAGGACATCGACCGGGACCGCTTCCTCGGCCCGGAGGAGGCCGTCGAGTACGGGCTCGCGGATTCCGTGCTCTCCGGGCGTAACGGGGACGCCGGCTAGGAGGCAGGCCCGTCCCAGCGGACGCTGCCGTCGAGGATCTCGTCGATCCGCTCGAGCGTTCCCGCGTCCAGCTCGACACCCGAGGCAGCGACGTTGTCCTCGACCTGCTCGGGACGCGTCGCGCCGATGATCGCGGAGGCGACGTTCTCCTCCCGCAGCACCCAGGCGAGCGCGAGCTGGGCCATCGAGAGGCCGAGCTCGTCGGCGACCGGGCGCAGCCGCTGCACGCGCTCGAGCAGCACGTCGTCGCCGGCGCGATCCATGAAGTAGCTCATGCGCTCGTGGGCCGCGCGACTGTCGTCGGGCGCCGGCTCGCCCGGCCGGTACTTGCCCGTGAGGATGCCCTGGCCGAGCGGCGACCAGACGATCTGCGAGATCCCGAGCTCCCGTGAGGCCGGGATCACGTCGCGCTCGGGGCCGCGCCAGATCATCGAGTACTGCGGCTGGCTCGAGACGAAGTGCTCGACGCCGTCCATCGCCTGCGCCTCGCGGATCTTCTCCTCGGGCCATTCGCTGAAGCCGAGATAGCGCGCTTTCCCCTGCCGGACGACCTCGGTCAGCGCGTCCATCGTCTCCTCGAGCGGCGTGTCCCAGTCGTAACGGTGGCACTGATAGAGGTCGACGTGGTCGGTGCGGAGGCGGCGCAGGGAGGCGTCGATCTGCTTGGCCACCTGCGCGCGCGAGAGGCCGCGGTCGGACTCCGACATCGGGAAGTAGAGCTTCGTCGCGAGGAGGTACGAGTCGCGCGGCCGGTCGGCGAGGACCTCGCCGAGGAACTCCTCCGCGCCGCCGCCGGAGTAGACGTTCGCGGTGTCGATGAAGTCGATCCCGAGCGCGAACGCCTTCGCGACGCACGCCTCCGCGCGGTCGCGCTCGACCGAGCCGCCGTAGGTCATCCAGGAGCCGAGCGAGATCTCGGACACCATCAGGTCGCTCGAGCCGAGCCGCCTCCTCCGCATGGCACCGAGGCTAATGGCTAGCGTCCCGGCTGTGCCGCAGCTGAACGCAATCGGGATCGTCTGCTCGGACATGCGACGTTCGGTCGCGTTCTACGGGCAGCTCGGGATCGAGTTTCCGGAGGGCAACGGTCACGTCGAGGCGACGCTGCCGAACGGCGTCCGGCTGATGCTCGACACCGAGGAGGTCATCAGCAGCTTCCGGCCCGACTGGACGCGGGCCGCCGGGAACCAGCTCGCGCTCGCGTTCGAGTGCGGCAGCCCCGAGGAGGTCGACGAGCTGTACGCCCGCGTGGTCGCGGCGGGCTTCGACGGCGAGAAGGAGCCCTGGGACGCGTTCTGGGGCCAGCGTTACGCGCAGCTCAGCGACCCCGACGGCGTGCCCGTCGACCTGTTCGCGGCGCTCTGAGCGAGCGGCTCGTCGAGGAGGAGGTCGAGCTCGCGGCCGGCGTGCGCCTGGCGATCGTCCGTCCGCCGAGCGCCGACGAGCTGATCGACGAGGCGGCCTTCGACGAGGAGGAGTTCCTGCCCTACTGGGCCGAGCTCTGGCCGAGCGGCCTCGCCCTCGCGCGTCACGTCGCGGGACGTGATCTGGCCGGGCTGCGGGTGGCAGAGCTCGGCTGCGGCCTCGGGCTGCCTTCGCTCGCGGCGGCGCTCCGCGGCGCCGACGTGCTCGCGACGGACTGGGCGGAGGACGCGATCGAGCTGCTCCGCCGGAACGCCGAGCGCAACGGCGTCTTCTTGCGCGTCGCCCGTGTCCGCTGGAGCGAGCCGGAGCCGCTGCTTCGGGCGGCGCCGTGGGATCTCGTCCTCGGCGCCGACCTCCTGTACGAGGCGCGCAACGCCGAGCAGCTCGCGGAGCTCCTGCCGCAGCTCGGGGGCGAGGTCGTGCTCGCCGAGCCCGGCCGTCCGTATGCGAAGGAGTTTCTCGAGCGGTTTCGCGCCGAGCCGGTCGGCGAGCGCGTCTACCGGCTTCGCTAGCGCGCCCGCGCCGCCTCGCAGGACACCACGCCGGCCGCGAGGCTACCCTGCCGGCTCCTTGTTCGCCACGCTCGCCCTCGCCCTCTCGCTGGCCGTCGCGCCGCGACCGCACATCGTGTGGAAGCCCATCCCCTACGGGCCGCAGCGGAGGGCGCAGATGGCCGCGTACGCCCAGAAGCATTACGGCATCCACTCCTGGCGCCTCCATCCGAAGGTGATCGTCGAGCACTACACCGGCGGCAACAGCTTCGCCTCCGCGTGGAACACGTTCGCCGCCGACATGCCGGATCCCGAGCTCGGCCAGTTGCCCGGTCCCTGCGCGCACTTCATCGTCGACCGCGACGGCAGGATCTACCAGCTCGTGCGCCTGACAGTGATGTGCCGGCACACGGTCGGGCTCAACTACGTCGCGATCGGGATCGAGCACGTCGGCACGTCAGACGCCGAGATCCTCCACGACCCGGCACAGATCCGCTCGTCGCTCGAGCTCACCGCGTGGCTCGTCGGCCGCTTTCACATCCGGATCCGGAACGTGATCGGACACAACGAGAGCCTCTCGAGCCCGTACCACAGGGAGCTGTACAAGCCGTGGGCGTACCAGACGCACGCCGACTGGAAGCACGCGGACATGCTGGTGTACCGCCGGAAGCTGCGGAGGCTTGTCAGCGAAGACAACCCAGGTTAGACTCGCGCACGTGCCGCGCTACCTGATCGTTCGCAGCTTCGACGTCGGCGAGGACCAGATGCCTCCGGTCGGCCGCCGCTCGCGGGCGCTCACCGAGAACGAGTTCCCCGAGATCACGTGGGAGCACAGCCATGTCATCGTCGACGACGAAGGGCTGGTGCACACGTACTGCGTCTACGAGGCGCCGAGCGAGGAGATGGTTCGCGAGCACTCGAAGCATCTCGGCCAGCACACGCTCGACGAGCTGCACGAGATCGCCGGCGACGTCACGCCGGCGGACTTCCCGCCCGTTTAGGCGCTCTCGCCGCCGCCGAGCCCGAGCAGCTGCGCGTCCCCCACGTGGTAGACCGCCTGCTGTGCGACCGCTAGCCGCCGGCGGAGAAAGCGCATGCGCTCGACGTCGTCGGCGGGCGTCAGGTCGAGGGCCTCCTTGTACAGCGTCACCGCGTACTGCTTCGCCCAGCCACGCTCGGCTTCCTCGGCAGCCGCGACGAAGTGCTTGACGGCGTGCTCGAGCTCGCCGGCGCCGAGCCAGTGGCGGGCGAGCGCCGCGCCGGCCTCGCCGACCTCGGGCGTCGACTCTTCGATGAACTCCGCGATGTGGCGGTGTCCCTCGCGCCGGCGTGCGCGCGGCTGGAGGTCGTAGGCGACGTCGCGAATGAGGACGTGCTTGAACGACCACTGCACGTCTCCCTCGATCCGGGAGACCGCATCGCGCTTGATGAGGTCGCGGCGCTCGAGCTCGGCGAGCGCCACCGCGAGGCAGCTCGGGTCCCGTGCGATGCGCTCGAGCGCGCCTCGCCAGAAGATCCGGCCCGCGATCGAGGCGTCGAGGATGACCTCGCGTTCCTCGGCCGGAAGCGCGTCTAGACGTGCCGCGACGAGGCCGCGGATCGTGCTGGGCAAGGTCTCGGCCGGCGCTCCGCTCTCGCTCATCACCGCTGCGAGCTGCTCGATGAAGAGTGGGTTCCCCTCTGCGGCCTGTGCCACCTGGGCGGCCTTCGTGTCGGCCCCGAGGAGGTGGAGCGCGAGCTCCGCAGCGTCGCCGCCGGTGAGCGGCTCGAGGGGCAGGGCGTTGTAGGCGAGCAGGCCGCCGCCCCAGGCCGGCCGTGCGTCGAGCAGCTCCGGTCGCGCGAGTGTCAGGAGCAGGACGGGCAGGCCGTGCAGGCGCGCGGCCAGAAGCTCGATCAGGTCGAGGAGCACCGGGTCCGCCCAGTGGATGTCCTCGAAGACGAACGCCGTCGCCTCGTCTCGCGCGCCGGCTTCGATGAAGACGCGCACCGACTGGAAGAGGCTGTCGCGGTCGGGGGCCGTCGCCTTCGTCTCGAATCCGAGCAGGATTGCGAGGTGCCCCGCGACCGCCTCGGCCTCCTCCTTGCCCACCAGCCGCTCGACCAGCGTGCGCAGCTTTCCGGTCGCCACGTCGACGTCGTCGCTGTCGAAGATGCCCGCGAGCTCCTTCACCTGCGCCGCGAACGCGCCGTACGCGCTGCGCTCGCGATACGGCAGGCAGCGACCTCGCACGACGCGGCCGCCGCGGGACGAGATGCGCTCCGTGAACTCGGCCGTGAGGCGCGACTTGCCGACTCCGGGCGGGCCGAGGACGGTGATGAGGTGGGGACGGCGCTCGAGTTCGACGCGCTCCCACGTCGCATCGAGCAGGCCGATCTCGCGGTCACGCCCGACGAACGGCGTGGTCGAGAGGTCACGCTCGCCCAGCGCGGAGGTCGCCCCGAGCGCACGCCAGGCGGAGATCGGCTTCGCCTTGCCCTTCGCCGTCACCGGCTCGAGCGGCTCGTACTCGATCGCGGCGCGCGTGGCGAGGTACGTCTCCGCGCCGACGACGATCTCGCCGACCGGCGCGTGCGATTGCAGCCTCGACGCCGTGTTCACGACATCGCCGGCGACCATCGCCTCGCCGTGCGACGGCCGCGCCGAAAGCGTCACCACCGCCTCGCCCGTGTTCACCGCGCCGCGAATGCTGAGCTCGAGCTCGGGCCGCGCCGCATTGAGCGCCGTGACGGCGTCGCGGACGGCGAGTGCCGCTCGAACGGCACGCTCGGGGTCGTCGCCGTGCGCGGTCGGCGCGCCGAAGACAGCCATAACCGCGTCGCCGACGAACTTCTCCACGACGCCTCCGAAGGACTCGAGCTCGTCGCGCACCGTGCTGTGGTACGGGGTGAGGATCGCGCGAACGTCCTCCGGATCGAGTTGCTCCGAGCGCGACGTGAAGCCGACGAGGTCGACGAAGACGACGCTGACGAACCGGCGCTCCTCGCGCCGCGGCGCCTCCGCCTCGAGCGGAGCTCCGCAGGCGAGGCAGAAACGGGCGATCTCAGGGTTTTCCTGGCCGCAGGAACTGCAGATGGCCATTCCCGCATCCTGGCAGCGATGAGCCTCCACAGCAACGGATTCGAGCTCGTCGGCGTTTCCCGACTGACGCCAACGACAGAGGGAGAACCACTCATGACGAAAGCCATCCTCAGCGCCGGCGCGCTCCTGGCGGCCGCGGTCGTCCTCGCAGGCTGCGGCGCCGGCGGTAGCGCGAGCGGCACGACCGGCGGCGTGTCCGGCGCGCAGCACGCGCAGGGCGCCGGAAACTTCCGCGCGAGCGTCCATGGTTTCGAGGCTCGGCTGCAGACGAGCGTGCAGGCGTTCCAGAGCGGGAATCTCTCCAAGGCGATCGCCTCCGGCGGTCCGCTGCTGAACGACTGCATGGGCGTGGTGGACGGCAAGATCGCGCCGCATGCCTCGACGCAGGCCCAAAACCAGGCGGTGAACCACCTGCACGCTGCGTGCGCGGCCATGACGCAGGCGGCCAACGCCGGCGCCTCGGGCGCGACGACCAAGGCGAAGCAGCTCGCTCGCACCGCGCTCGAGCAGGCGCAGATCGCAGCCCGGCTAAGCGGCTGATCGCGCGCTACGAGCGGAGGCCCCGCGGTTGCGGGGCCTCCGTCACCCGCTCCGGCGAGGGGCCGCTAGCCGCTGAGGACGAGGTTGACCTTCGTCCCGTGCTTGTAGTGGCGGCCCGCCTTCGGCTTCTGGGAGATCACGCTGCCTCTCCTGACGGTGCGCGAGAAGGCGTGTCTGATCTTCCCGAGCCCGCAGTCGTGCGACTTGAGCAACCGCTTCGCGGCCTTCAGGCTCTTGCCCTTCAGCTGGGGCACCGTGCAATTCTTGAGGAACGTCGCCTTGACCGACTTCGGCGACCGCATCAGGAGCGCACAGGCTCGCGTTCCCTTGCAGGCGCCCGACCAACCGGCGAACGACGATCCCTTGGCGGCCTTCGCTCTCAGGATGAGCGGGGTGCCGTAGTCGAAGAATCGGCTGCAGGTCCCCGTGGCGCAGCTGAGGCCGGCGGGATAGGTCGTGACCTTGCCCTTGCCATCTCCCTTCTTGGACACGCTGAGCTTCTCGGGGATGAGGTTGAAGGTGGCGGTGACCGAGGCGACGTCGTTCGTGGTCACCGTGCACGCGCCGGTGCCGCTGCACGCACCCGACCACCCCGTGAAGGCCGATCCCGTGGAGGGCGCCGCCGTCAGGGTCACCGACGTCCCGTAGCCGTAGCCGGCCGAGCACGTCGAGCCGCAGCTGATCCCGCCCGGCGCGCTCGTCACCGTGCCCGAGCCGTTACCCGCCTTCGAGACGCTGAGGGTGTTGAGGAACGAGGCAGCCGCTGCCTGCGCCATGGAGGCGACGTTGGCGGCCAGGTAGTCCTGCACCAGGGCGAACCGGTATCTCGTCGAGCCGCCGGCAGGCACGGTGCCCGTCTGATGCAGGATGAACTCGCTCTCGCTGGTGTTGAGGAACGTGAAGCTGGCGGCGGTCGCGGGGCGGTCGTAGACGATCGCGCCCTGTCCGAAGTTCACGTCCCCGTCGGCCGCGCCGTGCATCCGGGCCAGGATGGTGCCTGGGGCGGAGGCGGGCAGCGAGACTGTTGCGGCCGGGTCCGGCACGACCGTCGTGGGCATCGAGAAGCTGCTCTGGCCCGGCCATTCGTACTCGATCTGGCTCGCGTCGCCGGCGGGGCCGTAGAAGTGCTGCGCGTTGTCCCAGAGCAAGTCGAGCGTGTGGGCCTGCCCGTCGGTGCTCGTGAACGCCTCGCTGAACCAGGACACGTGGCCGTTGTGGTCCTGCGTGATCGTCACGTTGTCGGTCACCCCGGTGGACACGAACGTCGCGCACGTCGTGGTGGTCGGTGGATACGTCGGGTCGGGGCACTTGACGAGCGGATCGCTTTCGTGGATCGTGAGGTTGCCGGTCGCCGCGTCGGCGCTGTACGAGTAGGTCACCGCGGGCAAGCCGCTGGCGGCCTGGTCGTTGATCCCTTGCGCCTGGTCGGGCGGGTACGCGTTCGCCCCGTCGACCTGCACCTCCGAGCGCGTCGGTGAGGACTGCTCTCCGCGGAAGAAGCCGAAGTTGCAGTAGAAGGTCGTCGTCGTGAGGGCGAGGCCGTTGAACAGGTAGCCGTCGTACGCGCCGCAGCCGCCGAGCGATACGTAGTCGAACGCCGCGGTCAGCTGCTCGGCCCAGATGTAGTAGTCGTAGGCCAACCCGGTGTTCGGGCCGCTGCCGACCTTACTCGTGTCGCGCTCGCCGACCCCGATCGTAGGCCCGGTGAACGGCGTCACGTCGGCCGGCGTCGTGCCGGCCGGCACAGCCTTCAGCTGGCACAGGCCGTCGCTGACCGAGCTATGAAGATCCGCGCTCGGCACGGAGAAGGTCCCGTCCGGATTGGTCGGGACGTTGGCCGTGATCAGGCTCGAGCTCGTGGCGGTGTAGCACCGGATGTCGACCATGTCGGTACCCGGGGTGCCGCCGGACGTCGTCCCCGAGACGGCGATCGTCTGGCTTGCCGCGTCGAAATCCCGGCTCAGAAACGTGTTGTTCGTCGGCGTCGTGATGTTCGAGCCGGTAATCGCCGCGCTCGCGGTGGGGGTTGCAATCAGGCCCCCCATGACCAAGCCCGCCACGAAGAGGGCGGCTGTCGTCAGCCGGAATCGTCTCGGGTTCATTACTCCCCTTTGTTTCCTCGCATTGCGATATGCCGCTTCCGACGAAAACACACCCCGGGCGGCCCGTCAATCACTCGTTGAGGGCCGGCAACACGCCGCTACTGCGGGCTAGCCCTTGCTCAGAACCAGGGTGATCTTCGCGTGCGCCTTGAGCTTTCCTCGTTTCGGCTGCTGGGAGATCACGTGTCCCGCCTTCACGGTCGAGGAAGCGACCGTCGTGACCCTTCCCAGCGAGCAGTACGCCCGTGTCAGCGCCAGCCTTGCCGCCTCGAACGTCTTGCCGACGACGTCAGGGACGACGCACCGGCGTGGAACGAACCGTGCGTCCACCTTCACGTTCCCGGTCGTGGTGATCGTGCAGCGGCTGGCGCCCTTGCAGGCGCCCGACCAGCGCGCGAGCACCGAGCCCTTCGCGGGCTTCGCCTTCAGCGTGACCGCCGTCCCGTAGACGTAGCCGTGCGAGCAGGCCTTGCCGCAGAAGATCCCGCCCGGTGAGCTCGTGACCTTGCCCTTCCCCTTGCCCGAGCGCGAGACGGTGATCGTGTCGAGGAATGCGGTGCGCGCCGTCTGGGCGAGCGACGCGACGTTGGCGGCCTCGTAGTCCTGCACGTACGCGAAACGGAACCTCGTGGAGCCCTTGGCGGGAACGGCGCCGGTCTGGTGCAGCGTGAACTCGCTGTTGTAGGTCGAGACGCCTGTGAACGTCGCTCCGGCGGCCGGCCTGTCGTACACGATCGCGCCCTCGCCGGTGGACTGGTCGCCGTCGGCGGCGCCGTGCATCCGGATCAGGATCGTGCCCGGCGCCGAGGTGGGCGCCGCGACGGCGTCGGCGGCCTTGTGGGTCGAGAAGCCGGTCTCGCCCGGGAACTCGTACTCGACCTGCGCGGAGTTGCCGCTGGTGCCCCAGAAATGCTGGCTGTTGTCCCAGAGCAGGTCGAGCGTGTGAGCCTTGCCATCGGTGCTCGTGAACACGTCGCTGATCCAGCTCAGGTGCCCGTCGTGATCCTGTGTGATCGTCCGGGTGTCGGTCACTCCCGAGGTGACGAACGAGGCGCAGCTCTTCGTCGTCGGCGGGTACGTCGCGGCGGGGCACTTGACGAGCGGATCGGTCTCGTGGACCGAGAAGTCCCCGGTGTGGGCGTCGACGCCGTACGAGTAGGAGATCGCCGGCAGGCCGGTCGCGTTCGCGTTGATCGACTGACCCTGGTCGGGCGCATATGCGTCGGCGCCGTCGATCTGGAGCTCGGAGCGCTTCGACCCCGTTGGCGACGTCCCCGAGAAGAGGCCGGCGTTGCAGTAGAACGTCGTCGTGGTCAGCGCGTACGTCGGGTTGAAGAGGTACCCGTTGTTGAGGCCGCAGCTGCCGAGCGAGATGTAGTCGAACGCCGCGGTCTGCTGGGGGGCGTAGAGGTAGTAGTCGTACAGCGTTCCCGCGTTCGGGCCGCCGCCGACCTTGGTCGAGTCCCGCTCGCCGACCCCGATCAGCGGCCCGGAGTAGGCGCTCACGTCGAACGGATTCGTGCCGCCGGGGACGGCACGGAGACGGCACGTGAGGTCGATGACCTTGTTGAGGTCGGCGGTGGGGATCGAGAAGGAGCCGTCCGAGTCGAGCGCGACGTTCCTCGCCACGATCGCGGACGTTCCGCCGTAGTAGCAACGCACGTCCACCGCGTCGGCCGCGGAGCCCCCGCTGGTCGTCCCGGAGATCGCGAAGGTGGGCGAGGCCGTGGTCTCGTTCGCGACGAGGAACGACGGATCGGCGGGGGTCGTGATCTGCGACCCGGTGATCGCGGCCCGAGCCGCCGGAGTGACCACGAAGCCGCCGAGGAGGAGCGCGGCGGCGAGAGTCGCTCCCGCCGCCGACCCGATCCTTGGCACCTGCACGGGACCTTCCCTCGCGACGTCCTACGAGCAGCCGGTGTTCGTGCCGCAGTCGCGGCACGTGTAGCAGCTGCCGGTGCGGATCATCCGGCCGCCGCAGCGTGCGCACTCGACGGCGTCCTCCCAGGAGTTGAAGAGCGCCGTCTGCCCTGGCGGCGGCGTCTCGGCGGGCTCGGCCGGCGCCGCGTCGTCGTTCGCGTAGCGCTCCGCGAGCCGCGCCTTCACCTCCGGCGAGAGGATCCCGGCCTCCTCCTGCTGCTCGGGCGTGAGGAACCGCTTGCCGAACCAGCGGAAGATATAGTCGACGATCGACTTCGCCGTCCGGATGTCGGCGTCGTTCGTGAGGCCGCTCGGCTCGAACCGCATGTGGCTGAGCTTCGAGACGTACACCTCGGGCGGCACGCCGTACTGCAGGCCCATCGACACGGCGAGGCAGAGCGAGTTCATCAGGCCGGCCATCGTCGTCCCGTCCTTCGCGATGTCGACGAAGATGTCGCCCGGGCTGCCGTCGTCGTAGAGGCCGACGTGGATGTAGCCCTCGTGATCGCCCACCTGGAACTTGCGGCCGACCTCGGTGCGGTCGAGGGGCAGGCGCTTCCGCTCGTGCACCGGGACCGGCGGGGTGGCGACGGCGGTCTGACCGCCGGAGCTGGAGAGGGGCTGCGCGACCTTGCAGTTGTCGCGGTAGATCGCGATCGCCTTGACGCCGAGCTTCCACGCGTCGAGGTAGAGGTCCGTCACGTCCTCGACCGTGGCCTCCTCCGGCATGTTCACGGTCTTCGAGATCGCGCCGGAGATGAAGGGCTGGACGGCTCCCATCATCCGCACGTGACCGAGGTAGTGGATGGCGCGCTCGCCGACGGCGCAGTCGAAGATCGGGAAGTGCTCCGTCTTCACGTAGGGGGCGCCGACGACGCCGTTCCGCTCGTCGACGTAGGCGACGACCTCCTCGATCTCGCGCGGCGCGTAGCCGAGCCGCTCGAGCGCCATCGGCACGGTCTTGTTGACGATCGTGATCTCGCCGCCGCCCACGAGCTTCTTCGACTTGACGAGCGAGAAGTCGGGCTCGACGCCCGTCGTGTCGCAATCCATCATGAAGCTGATCGTCCCGGTCGGCGCGAGCACGGTCGCCTGCGCGTTCCGAAAGCCGTGGATCTCGCCGAGGTCGAGCGCGTCGTCCCACGCCTTGCGGCAGTGGCCGAGCAGGTCGGCCGGGACGGAGTCGGCGTGCTCGATGTTGCCGACGGCCGCGCGGTGCTTGGCGATCACGCCGACCATCGGCGCCCGGTTGACCTGGAAGCCGTCGAACGGCCCCATCCGGGAGGCGATCTCCGCCGACTTGCGATAGGCGCGGCCCGTCATGAGGCCGGTGATCGCGGCCGCGTACGCGCGGCCCTCGTCGGAGTCGTACGGCAGTCCGCGCGCCATCAGCAGCGCGCCGAGGTTCGCGTAGCCGAGTCCGAGCTGGCGGAACCGCTTCGCGTTCCGCCCGATCTCCGTCGTCGGATAGGAGGAGTAGCCGACGAGGATCTCCTGCGCGAGGAACACGACGTCGACCGCATGCTCGAATGCCTCGACGTCGAGCTCGCCGTCTTCCCGCCGGAACTTCATCAGGTTGAGCGAGGCGAGATTGCAAGCGGAGTCGTCGATCGACATGTACTCCGAGCACGGGTTCGACGCGTTGATGCGGCCCGTGTTCGGGAGCGTGTGCCACGCGTTGATCGTCGTGTCGTACTGGACACCCGGATCGGCGCACTCCCAGGCCGCCGCGGCGATCTGGCGCAGCAGGTCGCGCGCCTCGAGCGTCTCGAGGACGGTGCCGTCGGTGCGGGCCGTGAGGTTGAACTCGTCGCCCTTCGTCGCCGCCTCCATGAACGCGTCGGAGACGCGCACGGAGTTGTTGGCGTTCTGGTACTGGATCGACGCCCAGTCGGCCGAGTCCAGCGACATGTCGTAGCCGTTCGCCTCGAGGACGCGCGCCTTGCGCTCCTCCTTGGCCTTGCACCAGATGAACTCCTCGATGTCGGGATGGTCGACGTCGAGGACGACCATCTTCGCGGCGCGCCGGGTCTTGCCGCCCGACTTGATCGTCCCGGCCGACGCGTCGGCGCCGCGCATGAACGAGACCGGACCCGAGGCGTAGCCGCCCTTGGAGAGCTGCTCCTTGGAGGAGCGCAGCCGGGCGAGGTTGACGCCCGAGCCGGAGCCGCCGCGGAAGATGACTCCCTCCCGCCGGATCCAGTCGAGGATCGACTCCATCGAGTCGTCGATCGAGAGGATGAAGCAGGCGGAGCACTGCGGCGTGGCCTCGAAGCCGACGTTGAACCAGACGGGGCTGTTGAAGGAGGCGTACTGGTTGACGAGGATCGCCTTCAGCTCGGCCTCGAACGTGTCGGCCTCGTCGGCGTCGGCGAAGTAGCCGCCCTGCTTGCCCCAGGCGACGACGGTGTCGACGACGCGGCCGACCATCTGCTTCACGCTCGACTCGCGCTCCGGCGACGAGAGGCGACCGCGGAAGTACTTCTGGGCGACGATGTTCGTCGCGGTCTGCGACCAGAACTTCGGGAACTCCACGCCGCGCTGCTCGAAGGCGGGGCCGTCGCGGCCGGGGATGACCGCGTCCCGCTGCTCCCACTCGATCTCGTCGAACGGGTCGCGGCCGGGAATCGTGAAGAACCGCTTCACGCCGAGCCGTGCGCCCTCCTCCACGACCGTGTTCACGACCTCTTCGGCCGTCGTTTCGCTGCCCGGAACCTGCTCGACGCTTGCCATCTTCCCCTCCCGGAACTGTAGTCTGCCGCCGCTGCTCAACCGAGCCGCCGGCACGCGATTCCGCCGACGGGGAGCGGGACCATAGACCCAGCATCGGACGGTGCCGGAAGCGGTTGCGGGGGCTAGTTTCCGCCGAGGATCAGGATGAGGGGGACGTGTGCGTACCGGGGCGCCACGCGG
Source organism: Gaiellaceae bacterium (assembly GCA_036490825.1). Classification (GTDB taxonomy): domain Bacteria; phylum Actinomycetota; class Thermoleophilia; order Gaiellales; family Gaiellaceae; genus Palsa-739. The sequence continues at coordinate 7,958 of DASXDE010000093.1, read as the reverse complement.
CCGTCCAGAGGGGCAGACGCCGGGATCCGGGCGTCCCGTGCGAGCCGCGCGGCCTCCCACTTCCAGCCCGGCCTGAACAGGACGACCGAGCGTGCGTAGGCGAGGCTCGGCGCATTCGAGGGGAAGGCGTGGCGGTAGCCGCGAGCGAGCAGGCTGGTCGCCTCACCGCCGGCCGCGCCGCCGATCCCGTTGCCGTTGAGGACGAGCACCGAGACGCGCGACCGCGGCCGCAGCGGCGGCGTGACAGGTCGTTTTGCGACGCGGCCGGTAACAGGTACCGGACGTGACTGTGCGTGCCGATGGGTGAGCACGAGCGCGCCGAGCGCCGCGAACGCAACGGCGCAGGCGAAGAGTGTCGCGAGGCGCCAGGGAAACGGTCGGTTGAGCGTATGGGCGTGCTCCACGGACCGTCACGGTTCGCCGAAGCGTGGGCCGCTCCTCCTGCCGGGCCCGTATCGTTGGCCGCCCGTGTTCGTGACCTTCGAAGGAGCCGACGGCTCGGGCAAGTCGACGCAGGCGGAGCTCCTGCGCGCCGCCCTCGCCGCCGAGGGTCACGATGTCGTCCTCACCCGCGAGCCCGGCGGCACTGAGCTCGGCGAGGCCGTGCGCACCCTCGTCCTCAACGGGCCCGTCATGGGCGCCTGGGCGGAGGCGACGCTCTTCGCGGCGTCGCGCGCCGAGCACGTGGAGGAGGTGATCCGGCCGGCCCTCGAGCGAGGCGCGGACGTGCTTTGCGACCGCTACGTGGACTCCTCGCTCGCCTACCAGGGAATCGCGCGCGGGCTCGGGATCGACGCCGTGCTGCAGCTCAACCTCGCCGTCACGGGCGGCCTGCTCCCCGACGTGACCTTCTTGCTCCTCCTCGATCCCGGGGTCGCCACGGGCCGCCACGTCGACCCCGACCGGCTCGAGCGGGAGGGAACGGAACTGCAGGCCAAGGTCGACGCCGCCTACCGCGAGCTGGCAGAGCGCTTTCCCGGAAGAATCGTCACGATCGACGCGACCCCGGCGCCCGAGACTATCGCGAGGGAGGTGTATGAGCGGCTTCGAGACCGTTCCTGAGCAGCACGAAGCCAAGCGGCTGCTCGCCGCGGCGCTGCAAGAAGGGCCGGCGCACGCCTACCTCTTCCACGGTCCGGCCGGCGTAGGCAAGCGCGAGCTCGCCAAGCGCTTCGCGGCTGAGCTGCTCGGCGACCACGCGCGGGTCGCGCGCGGCAGCCATCCCGACCTCTACGTCCTCGAGCCACTCGGCGAGCAGATCCGGATCGACGACGTCCGCGAGCTCCGCCGCGACCTGCACATGCGGCCGTTCGAGGCCGACCGGCGCGTCTACCTCGTCTTCGGCGCCGACTCGCTGAACGAGGACGCCGCCGACGCGCTCCTGAAGGATCTCGAGGAGCCGCCGCCGTACGCCGTCGTCGTCCTCGTCGCCGAGCGCCTCGGGCCGCTGCCGGAGACCATTCGCTCGCGCTGCCAGCTCGTGCCTTTCCGGCGCCTGTCGGAGCCCGCCGTGCGGCAGGCGATCTCCGAGCACGCGCCCGAGCTCGGCGCGGAACGGGTGACGACGCTCGCGCGCGTGGCCGGCGGCCGCCTCGGGCGGGCGCTTCAGCTTCTCGACCCGGCCGCGGCGCGGCGGCGCGAGGTGTTGATCGGAGTCGCGCGATCGGTCTATGCCGATCCGGCCTTCGAGCCGGCGGACGCCACCGAGGAGCTCCTCGCCGGCATCGCGCAGCGCGGGACCGAGGCGAGGGAGGCCGCCGAGTTGCAGGTCGAGGCGCTCGAGCTGACCGGACGGGAAGCCGAACAGCGCGTCCGGCGGGCGCAGCGCGGCGCCGAGCGCGAGGAGCTGCTCGCGCTGCTCGAAGAGCTCGAGTCCTGGTACCGGGACCTCGTCGTCGTCGCGGCGGGCGCCGAGGCGGCGGCCGTCCACGTCGACCGGCTCGCGGACCTGCGCACGGACGCGACGCTCGAGCGCATCCACGCAGCCGAAGAGGCGTGCGAGCTCGTGCGGGCGGCGTGGCGGGAGGCGGAGGAGCTGCAGGTCTCGACGCCGCTCGCGCTCGAGGCGCTCCTGATCCGGCTCCGCGGTGAGCTCGCCGCGACTGCCGTGAGCGCCTGAACAAGCGCCTCGCGAGGTAAAGAGGCGGCCAAGACCTGTCGATAGGTCGCACAGCGCCATGGAAGCTGCGGCCCACCTCCGTGCGCCGGCCGTCCTGCGGTTCTGGCAGGCGATCCTCGTCGCCGGCGTGGCCGTGCTCATGGTCTCCTACGTTGGCCATCTCTCGCCCGGTGGAGGGCGGCTGTACCAGACGTGGGCGTACGAGGGGCTGGAGCTGCTCGCAGCGCTCGGCGTGCTCGTGCGCGCGGTCCTCTTCCGCGCCGAACGCTCCGCCTGGCTCTTCGTCGGACTCGGGCTGCTCGTCACGACGTGCGGCGACATCCTCTACGACTTCTGGTACGGCGGGAACCCGCCGTTCCCGTCCGCCGCCGACGTCGGCTACCTGAGCTTCTACCCGCTCCTGTACATCGGGATCGTGCTCCTGCTCCGCCGGCGCGTCTCGACGTTCAGCGCCAGCCTCTGGCTCGACGGTCTCATCGCCGCGACAGCCGCCGGCGCACTCGGCGCGTCCGTCCTCGTGGAGGTCGTCGTCAACTCCACGCACGGCAGCCGGCTCGTGGTGCTCACCAACCTGGCCTATCCGATCGGGGACGTGCTGCTGCTGGGGCTGCTCGTCTTCGTCTTCTCGGTGACGCGCTGGAGGCCGGGTCGCGCCTGGACGCTGATCGCGGCCGGGCTGATCTTCAACACGCTGGGCGATGCGGTCTACCTCTTCCAGACCGCGGTCGGCACCTATGTCGAGGGCACCTACCTCGACCTCGTCTGGCCGATCTCGCTCGTGCTCATCGCGCTCTCGGCCTGGCGGCGTCCCGGTCGCGTGCCCCGCGTCGAGCTGCAGGACCGCTCGATGATCGGTACGCCGATCGTCTGCGGCGTCATCGCGACGGGGGTGCTCATCGCGTCGGCCACGCTGCCGGTGCACGTGATCGCGCTCATTCTCGCGAGCGCCACGATCGTGCTCGTGCTCGCGCGGACGGCGCTCAGCGTCCGCGAGAACAGCCAGCTGCTCGAGGCGAGCCGTCGGGAAGCGCTGACGGACTCGCTCACGGGGCTGTCCAACCGGCGCAAGCTCCTCCTCGACCTCCAGGACGAGCTCGACCGCGTGCGCGACGGCGAGCCGCGGATGCTCGTCCTGTTCGACCTCAACGGGTTCAAGGCCTACAACGACGCCTTCGGCCATCCGGCCGGTGACGCCCTGCTGAGCCGCCTCGCGGCGAAGCTTGCCGCGGCGGTCGCCCCCGACGGCGTGGCGTACCGCATGGGGGGCGACGAGTTCTGCGTCCTGCTCCCTGCGCCGCAGCCCGATCTGCACTGGGTCGCGGAGGCGCTCGCCGAGACTGGCGAGGGCTTCACGGTCACGAGCGCCTTCGGCTCCGCGGTGATCCCTGTCGACGCGACGACGGTCTCGACGGCCCTCAGCGTCGCCGACGAACGGCTGTATGCGCACAAGGAGCTCCTGGCCGGGATCAGCCGCGGCGCGGCCCACGAGCCGCTGCTGCGCACGCTCGCAGAGCGCGAGCCGGAGCTGCGGGCGCACGTCGCGGACGTCTCGTCGCTCGCGGTGCGGGTCGGCGAGCAGGTCGGCATGGGGCTCGAGGGACTGGAGGAGCTGCGGCTCGCCGCGGAGTTGCACGACGTGGGCAAGCTCGCGATCCCGGACATCGTCCTGCAGAAGGCCGAGCCGCTCGACGCGACCGAGTGGGGCTTCATCCATTCGCACACGCTGATCGGCCAGCGGATCCTCAGCGCCGCTCCGGCGCTGCGGCCGGTCGGCGAGATCGTGCGCTCCACGCACGAGAACTGGGACGGCACCGGCTATCCGGACGGGCTCGCCGGTGAGGCGATCCCGCTCGCGGCCCGGATCATCGCTGTCTGCGACGCGTACTCGGCGATGACGAGCAACCGGCCGTACCGCGCCGCGTGGACGGCGGCCGAGGCGGTCGCCGAGCTCCGGCGGTGCGCGAGCGGGCAGTTCGACGCCCAGGTCGTGGAGCTGCTCTGCGCGGTCCTCGTAGACGAGGACGAAGCCGCACCGAAGCTCGCGGTCGGCTAGCCATAACGGGCCCGCACGACGAAGGGCCGGGATCGCTCCCGGCCCTTCGGGTGTCTCTCTACTCGCCTCTGCGGCCTAGGCCGCGAAGACGAGCTCGTCGCCGAGCGCGAGCTGGAGCCGCGCCAGGGCGTCGCTCTCGAGCTGGCGGACGCGCTCGCGCGTCAGGCCGAGCTCCTTGCCGATCGTCTCGAGCGAGGCCGGCTCGGACTCGAAGCCGAAGCGCAGCTCGATGATCCGCCGCTGCCGCTCGGGCAGGTCCGCGACCGCGCGCTGGACGCGCTGCCGGCGCACCGACTCCACGGCCTCCTCGGCAGGATCGACCGTCGACTCGTCGGCGAACAGGTCGCCGAGCTCCGAGTCGCCGTCCGAGCCGAGGCCCTGGTTCAGGGAGACGGAATCGACCGCCTCGAGCGCCTCCACGACGTGCTCGAGCTTGAGCCGCGTCGCGTGGGCGAGCTCCTCCGCGGTCGCCTCGCGACCGAGCTTTGCCTGCAGCTCGGCCGAGGCGCGGTTGAGCTTGATGCGGCGCTCCTGGACGTGGACCGGGATGCGGATCGTCTTCGACTGGTTCGCGACCGCGCGCTGGCAGGCCTGGCGGATCCACCAGGTGGCGTAGGTCGAGAACTTGTAGCCCTTGCGCCAGTCGAACTTCTCGGCGGCGCGGTTGAGGCCGATCACGCCCTCCTGGATCAGGTCGAGGAGAGGTACGTCGTGGCCCTGGTAGCGCTTCGCGATCGAGACGACCAGACGCAGGTTGGAGTTGATCATCTTCTCCTTCGCCGCCAGGTCTCCGCGTTCGATGCGCTTGGCCAGCGCCACCTCGTCGGCCGCGGTGAGCAGCTTGTGACGGCCCGCCGCATCCATGAACAGCTGCAGCGGGTCGAGCGTGCCCGTGACCGGCGCGGTTGCGACCGGCCGGGTCTCCTCGGGGGTCTCGTCGCGCACGACGACGTCGCGCTCCTCGAGCGCGCTGCGAAGGCCGGCGAGGTCGTCCTCGGTCAGCTCGTGCTCGTCCGCCAGCGCTTGGATGTCCTTCTCCTCGACGAAGCCGCGCTCGGCGGCCTCCTCGAGCAGGCGCTCGACAGGCGAGAGGTCATGCAGATGAATCGTGTCGCTCAGTGTGTCGTTCCTTTCGTTCGTGACGGGCTGCCGGTTCTCGGCTCGGCGCCCCGGGTGGCGTTCAACGGCTTACCACCGCGGCGCCGCCACCAATCGAGTTATAGAACGGCGTTGCACCGAAGTCCATTCCCAAACCAGGTGTTTTTCTATTTCCGAACAAAGTCTCATTCCCTGCTTACGCAGGGAAAATGCGCACCGCTCACCGCTCGACCGTCCGGCCTGAGACCTCGTCGAGGCCGATGCGGAGCACGACCACGTTCGGCCCCAGGGGTCGCGGCGCCGCCGTTCGACCGGCGGTGCGCGCGAAGCGCTCCCGCAAAAGGGTCAGCGCGGGCTCGATCGCATCCCCCGCCAGCTCCTCGCACCGCCCCTGGGCGATCACGCTGCGCCAGCTCCCCCGGCCGTCGTCGTCGTACTCGTCCACCTCCACGCAAACCTGCGGGTTTTCCCGCAGCATTGCGGTTTTGCGGCCCTCGGTCGTCACGGTCACGATCGAGCCGTTCCCATAGGCGTAGATGACCGGGACGACGTACGTCACGCCCCCGGCATGGCAGCCGAGTCGTGCGATCCGCTGTCCGCTGAGGAACTCGTCGATCTCGGTGAGCGTGAGCTCGCGCGGGATCCCTGTGCCCCCGTCGGGACCTGCCATCTCCGTCTGAGCGTAGGACATACTGAAATCGCAGTGTTGCGCAAGTGGGTCGTCACGACGCTCGCCGTCGGTCTCGTCGTCGCCGCAGCCGCGGCGGCGGCTCTGCTCGCTTGGCCGACGGTCGGCATCGCCGACTCGAGGACCGGCATCGCGACCGTCTCGCTCCCCGGCTTCTCCGGGCACGTCGAGAGCGTCTCGCTGACCGACGGGCACGGGAAGCGGCTGCCGGTCAGCGCGAGCCACGGCATCGTCTGGCCGCGCGTGCGGCTCGCGGCCGGTGAGCGCGTCACCGTGAAGGTCGCCGTGCGGCGCCCGAGCTGGATCGGCTGGCTCGTCGGCCGGCAGGTCGAGCGGACGGTGACGCTCGTGACGCCGGTGGCGCACCTCCGCTCGACCGTGCTGCGGCCGAAGCGCGGCAGCGTCGTGACCGTTCGCTTCGCCGAGCCGGTGAGCAGGGTCAGGGTTGGACGCGTGCCCCAGCGGGGGTTCGGGAGCGGCCGGAGCGTCGTCCCACTCGGCATCGCCGCGTCGGGGACGCGGATGGTGGGAACGACGACGGTCTCGGCGGCGGCCCGCCGCTGGGAGACGCTGTCCACGCCCGTGCGCGTCTCGTGGTTCGTCCCAGGCGCCCGGACGAGGATCGTGGCCACCCCTGCCGTCGGCGGGCGGCTCCGGCCGCGGAGCCCGCTGACCCTGACGTTCGCCGAGCCGGTCGCCGCGGTGCTCGGCTCGCACCTTCCGCGGCTCCAGCCGGCTACGCCCGGCCACTGGCAGCAGACGGATCCACACACGCTCTCCTTCCAGCCCACCGGCTTCGGGTTCGGTCTCGGTGGATCGGTGCACGTGCGGCTCCCGGGCCGGACGCTGGCCTGGAACGTCGCCCCTGGATCGACGCTACGGCTGCAGGAGATCCTCGGCCGGCTCGGCTATCTCCCAGTTCGCTGGCGGCCTTCGGCGAAGCCTCCCTCGACGCTCGCGGCCGAGGTTGGGGCCGCGGTCTCGCCGCCCGAGGGGACGTTCTCCTGGCGCTTCGCGCAGACTCCGGCCTCGCTGCGCACGCTCTGGAAGCCCGGCGCCTGGAACGTCGTCACCGAGGGCGCCGTGATGCGCTTCGAGAACGTGCACGGCCTTTCGACCGACGGCGTTGCCGGCCCGCAGGTCTGGCGCACGCTCCTGCGCGACGACCTCACCGGCCGGCGCGCGGGCGCCGGCTACAACTACGTCTTCGTCCATGAGTCGTTGCCGCAGTCGCTCAGCCTCTGGCACAACGGCCGGGTGATCCTCACGTCGCCGGGCAACACGGGCATCGCGCAGGCGCCGACCGCGCCCGGCACGTGGCCCGTGTTCGAGCACATCTCGGTCGGGACGATGAGCGGCACGAATCCCGACGGCACGCACTACAACGATCCCGGCATCAAGTGGATCAGCTACTTCCACGGCGGCGACGCGCTCCACGCCTTCCCGCGCGCGTCGTTCGGCACGCCGCAGAGCCTCGGCTGCGTCGAGCTGCCCGAGGACGCCGCCGCCCAGGTCTGGCCGTACACGCCGATCGGGACGCTCGTCACCATCGAGTCCTGACTGTGAGGCTCGGGTAAAGGTCCGGGCGACTCCGCCGATCGTCGGGCAGAATCGGGTGGCGTGGTGAGTCTGAGGGTCCTCACCGGGCTGCTGCTTGCCGCTGCGGCGCTCGGGGTCGTGACGGGCGCCGGCGGGGCGCCTCCGCCCGTCCCCGGCGAGCGGGCCGCTCTGGCCGCGGTGAAGCACGCGGTCGGCGCGGGATGGCTGAGCGGGGCCGATGCGAAGACGGACCGCGCCGAGATCGGCCGCGCCGTCCATCTCGCGCGCGTTCTGCCTGCGGGCCGGCGGGAGCGAGTCGAGGTCGCGCTCGAGCAGATCGGAGCGCTCGGCAAGCTTCTGACGGCCCCGCGCGCGCTGGCCGTCTTCGGGCAGCTGCGCGCGAACGACGACTACTTCGCCGCGCAGGGGCCGCCGCGAAACGGGACGGACATCACCGACGC
>DASXDE010000092.1:0-5154 GCA_036490825.1 Gaiellaceae bacterium | reverse complement strand
TCCGGCGCGATCATCCTCGCCTCGATGCGGCACGCCACCCGGGAGGTACTCGGGCGCGACTACTCCGACGAGGAGCTGATGCAGACCGTCGGCGGCCCCGGCCTCGAGGCGCAGATGCGCGCGTTCGCGCCCGACCAGGTCGAGCGGCTCGTGGACGTCTACCGCGCTCACAACGAGCCGCTGCACGAGGAGCTCGAGGCATGCGCCGGGATGGAGGACGTGCTCGTCCGGCTGCACGAGGAGGGCCGGCGCCTCGGTGTCGTGACCGCGAAACGCCGCGCGACCGTCGAGCTCGCGTTCGCCAGCGTCCCGCTCGGCCACCTCTTCGAGGCGATCGTCGGCGGCGACGAGACGGGGCGGCACAAGCCCGACCCGGAGCCGCTGCTGCTGGGCGCCGAGCGACTCGGCGCGAAACCTGAGGAGACCGCCTACGTCGGCGACTCGCCCTTCGACGTCCGCGCGGCGAAGGCTGCGGGGATGCTCGCCGTCGCCGTGACGTGGGGCAGGATCCACGACCGCGCGCGGCTCGAGGCCGAGGAGCCGGACGCGATCGTCGACACCGCCGAGGAGCTCCTTGGCGTCCTCTAAGAGCACGACCGCGGCCGCGCGCGCCGCCGAGCTGCGCGACGTCCTCAACCGCGCGCTCATCGCATACCACGTCGAGGACGAGCCGATCATGGAGGACGCCGCCTACGACGCCCTCTTCGACGAGCTCGTCGCGCTGGAGGAGGAGCATCCCGAGCTCGTGACGCCGGACTCGCCGACGCGGCGGGTCGGCGGCCTATCGGACCGGTTCGAGAAGGTCCGGCACCTGGAGCCGATGGGCTCGCTGGAGAAGGTGACGACCGAGGAGGCGCTGCGGAAGTGGGACGACGACGTCCGCAGGCGCCTCGGCGCCGGCGAGGCCGTCGCCTACGTCCTCGAGCCGAAGATCGACGGGCTCGCGGTCAACCTGACCTACGAGGACGGCGTCTTCGTCCGCGGCGCGACGCGTGGGGACGGCGTGCAGGGCGAGGACGTCTCGCCGAACCTGCGCACGATCAAGGCGATCCCGCTGCGGCTGGAGGGCGACCCTCCGGCCGTGATCGAGGTCCGCGGCGAGGTGTACCTGCCGCTCACGGGCTTCCGGGAGCTGAACGAGCGCCTTGCCGGAACGAGCCAGAAGCTGGCGCCGAATCCGCGCAACGCCGCGGCCGGAAGCCTGCGCCAGAAGAACTCGGCGATCACCGCCGACCGGCCGCTCTCGATCTGGGTCTACGGCGCAGGCCATCGCGAAGGCGTCGAGTTCGAGACGCAGTTCGGCATGCTCGAGTGGCTGCGGGAGCACGGCCTGCGCACCAACCCCTACGCGGAGCGGCTCGAGTCGGTCGAGGACGTGGCCGCCGCCTGCGCCGAGTGGGAGAAGCGGCGGCTGGAGCTCGACTACGAGATCGACGGTGTCGTGGTCAAGGTCGACTCCCTCGACCAGCAGCGGCGGCTCGGAGCGCTGCACTCGCGCCCACGCTGGGCCCGCGCCTACAAGTGGGCGCCGATGACGGCGGTGACGCGGCTGCTCGAGATCCGCGTCAGGGTGGGCCGCACCGGCGCGCTCAACCCCTGGGCGATCATGGAGCCGGTGCAGGTCGGCGGCGTCACGGTCACGCGCGCCACGCTGCACAACGAGGAGGACATCAACCGCAAGGAGATCCGCCAGGGTGACGACGTCATCGTCCAGCGCGCCGGCGACGTCATCCCACAGATCGTCGGGCCCGCGGGCCCGCACCGGCGGGGGACGAAGGAGTTCCGGATGCCGACGCACTGCCCGCTCTGCGGCACCGAGATCGTGAAGCCCGAGGGTGAGGCGATGCACCGCTGCCCGAACCGCGCCTGCCCGTCCCGCGGCCTGGAGACGCTGATCAACTGGACCGGGGTCGCCGACATCGACGGCGTCGGCGAGCAGACGATCCGCATCCTGTGGGAGAAGGGGCTCGTCCGCTCGCTGCCCGACCTCTACCGCCTGACGAAGGAGCAACTGGTCGAGCTCGAGGGCTTCGCGGAGATCTCCGCGAGCGCGGCGATCGAGTCGATCGAGCGCTCCAGGCAGGTGCCGTTCTCGCGCGTCCTCCTCGGCCTGAACATCCCCGGCATCGGCTGGGTGCTGGCGCGGAACCTCGCGAGCCATTTCGGGACGGTCGACGGCGTGATCGCGGCCGCTCCCGAGGACGTCGCCGAGGTCGAGGGGTTCGGCCCGGACCGCGCCGAGGACGTGCTCGAGTGGTTCGCGGACGAGCAGAACCGTGCTCTGGTCCAGGAGCTACGCGACCTCGGGCTCCGCTTCGAGATCGGAGAAGAGGAGCGCCCGCGCAAAGGCCCGCTGACCGGCAGCACCTACGTCATCACGGGCACCCTCGAGCGCTTCTCCCGGGAGGAGGCGAAGGAGCGGCTCGAGGCGCTCGGGGCGAAGGTGACCGACTCCGTCTCGGCGAAGACCACGGGCCTCGTGGTGGGCGAGGAGCCCGGCGCGTCGAAGCTGACGAAGGCGCAGAAGGCGGAGGTCCCGATCCTGTCCGAGGCGGACCTCCTCACCCTGCTCGAGTCCTAGGACACGGCGCGCGCGAGCACTTGGGCGAATCGGTCCTGCGTGCGTTCTGCATTCCGCGTGCGGACGGGGCGGCCGTTCTCGAGGATCGAGAAGACGTAGCGGCCGCCGACGAACCCCGAGAGCGCCGACGAGTTGTCGGTCGTCCCCGTCTTCGCCCGCACCACGCCGCGCGCCGCGCCCCGGCGCATCCGGTGGCGCAGCGTTCCGGTCTCGCCCGCGACGGGCAGCGCCGGGACGACGTACGGCTGCAGGTCGGGATCGAGCCACATCGTGCGGAGCAGCCCGGCGAGCCCGTTCGGCGTCCAGCGGTCGAGGAGTGAGAGCCCGGAGCCGTCGACCATCCGCACGCCGGTGAGCGGCACGCCGTCCGTGGCCAGCAGCCGTCGCGTCACGGCGATCCCGGCCGCCGCGGAGCCTCCGCTGCCCTGCACGGCCCCGATCTCCTTGATCAGCATCTCGGCGTAGAAGTTGTCGCTGTAGACGTCCATGTGGCGCACGAGCGCCGCGAGCGGAGGCGACTCGACGCTGGCGAGGGAGACGGCGTTCGCGGGGGTGACGCCGACGACGGCGCCGCCGCTGACCGTGATCCCGGCCCGCACCAGGTCGAGCCGGAAGAGCTGCGCGGCGTAGAGCGCCGGCCGGCCCGTCTCGTAGCGGCCCGTCCAGCCGCGGTCGACGATGAGCGCGGAGAGAGCCGGCGACTCGTGGAGATAGAACTGCGCCTTCCAGCCGACGCCCGTGCGGCGGGTGTCGAACCAGCTCTCGTCGCCGATGATCCGCCCGTTCACGTGCCTGATCCCCGCGGCGGCCACCTGTTGCGCAAGCGAGCGCACCTCGGCGGTGGACAGGCTCGGGTCGCCGTACCCCTTGAGCACGAGGTTCCCTCGCCACGTCGCACCGCCCTGGCTCCCGTCGCCCAGCACGTCCGTCTCGATCCGGAAGTCCGGCCCGAGCGCGGTCAGAGCCGCGTACGTGGTCGCCAGCTTCTCGTTCGACGCCGGCCGGAGCGCCAGCCGCGAGTTCTGCGCGAAGAGCGTCTCTCCGGTGGCGAGGTCGAGCACGACCGCCCCCGTCTGGGACGGGCTCACGTGGGGCGCGCGCAGCGCCCGGGCCAGCTGCACCTGGAACCCGTCGCGCGAGGCCGCCTGCGCGGCGGGCACGAGGAGAAGGGCGACGATCGTCGCGGTCAGGACACTGGGACGCTGGGACACGGCGTTTCCATTTTTCAAGCGAGATCGCAAACGTCAAGCCGGATGGGTACATCTGCCCGTGAAGATGGGCCGGGCGGCCCATTCCCGCGCGGGCTTCGTCCCCCGATAATCGAGTGCCCATGCGGCTGCGGGACGAGATCGCGGAGCTTCTCAGGCTGCCCGAGAACGGGGTCGGCGCGCCGACCATCGACGCGATCGAGTCGACGCTGACGAACGGCTATGCGGCGGCGCTCGCGCTCGAGGGGGAGCGGTTGCGGATCGAGCGGCGCCTCGGCGAGGTCGCGCGCGACGCCGGCGAGGTCAAGGCGCACAGCGTCACCGCCGAGCTCGCCGACCTCTCCGAACGGCTCGACGCCGCCGACGGTGAGCTCGTACGGCTCCGCTCGCTCCTCCGCACGCTGCAAGGCCTGAGACGCCGCCGCAGGGCGCAGGTCTAGACGATCCCGCTCCGCACGGCGTAGACGGCGGCCTGGATGCGGTTGTCGATCTGCAGCTTCATGAGGATGTTCGAGATGTGGTTCTTCACCGTCTTCGGGCTGATGTGCAGCTCGGCCGCGATCACGGCGTTGTCCTTGCCGTTCGCGATCAGCTTCAGCACCTCGATCTCGCGCTCCGACAGCTCCGCGCGGATCATCTCCTCGATCTCGGGCTGCGCGCTCGTCGCCCGGATCCGCTGCAGCACCTTCGCGGCGATGTGGGGGGAGATGAGCGCCTCGCCGCGCGCCGCCGCCTGGATCCCGGAGACGAGCTCCTGGATCGAGGCGTCCTTGAGGAGGTAGCCGCAGGCGCCGGCGAGGATCGCGTCGGTGACGTCGCTGTCCTCGTCCGAGATCGTGAGCATGACGACGCGCGTCAGCGGCGACACCTCCGCGATGTGACGGGTCGCCTCGACGCCGCCCATCGAGGGCATGTTGAGGTCCATGACGACGACATCGGGCGTGAGATCGCGGACGTGCGCGACCGCTTCGGCGCCGGTCCCCGCCTCGCCGACGATCGCAAGACCCTGCTCCTCGAGCAGGTTCCGCAGGCCGGTCCGGAAGAGGTCGTGGTCGTCCACGAGCAGAACACGGAGCGGCTCTGCCCCTCTCTCCTCGGCCATCTCCACCAGCTCGGTCACCGCGAATCCCCCTTTCGCGGCGCAAGCTTATCCGGGCGGGCGAAGAGCTGCGCTCTTCGCCCGGGGACGAAGGAACTGCGCCCACGGGAGACGCGGTCTCCCGTGGGCTCCGTGCTGAGGGCCTATTGGGCCTCTGTTGGTTCAGATGCCGGTTCCGTCGCGAGCGCGCAGGCTTCGCGTGCACGCTCGCTGGTTCGCGGCGGCGTAACGCGACGTTACGCCGCCGCTTTGGCGCCGGTGAGGGC
>DASXDE010000091.1:0-13844 GCA_036490825.1 Gaiellaceae bacterium | reverse complement strand
CAGAAGCGCGGCGATCGCGGCAACCGCGCACGTGTAGCTCGCCGTGTGGCACCAGCTCTCCTCGATCTCCGGCGTGCAGACGACGACCTCGTCGCAAAGCTCGGCGATCGGCCCGTCCGCCTTGCCGGTGACGAGCCAGCGCGGCCCTCGCCAGGCACGCGCCGCCTCGAGCGTGAGCGGCGTCTCACCCTCGTGCGAGACGATGACGAGGAGATCGGCGTCGCGTTCGGGCTGGAGGACCAGCTCGAGCGCCTGCACCGCTTCCCCACCGGTCATCGCTGCGTGGAACGAGGTCCCGCAGCCGGTGAAGAGAAGCCGCCCGCCCTCGGGGAAGCGGCGGTCCGTCGGCACTTGCGCCAGCCACTCGGGCTGTGCGGCGATCGCCCGCCTGGTCTGCTCGCCGTGCACAAGGAGTAGGTCTATACGATCGGCGGGGGTGACGGTCTTCCAACGCGACACGCTCGACAACGGCCTGCGCGTCCTCAGCGCGGACCTGCCGTACGCGCAGTCGGTCGCGGTGATCGTGATGCTCGCCGCCGGCTCCCGCTACGAGACGCCGGAAATCGGCGGGATCGCGCACTTCTCGGAGCACATGTTCTTCAAGGGGACGGAGCGGCGGCCGAGCGCGCGGGAGATCGCGGGCGAGATCGACGCGATCGGCGGCGAGTTCAACGCCTTCACCGGCAAGGAGAACACGACCTACTACGTCAAGTGCGCCGCCGAGCACCGCGACGTGGCGCTCGACGTGCTCGTCGACATGCTGCGCCACTCCCGCTTCGCCGAGGAGGAGATCGAGCGGGAGAAGGGCGTGATCGTCGAGGAGATGAACATGTACTACGACACGCCGCGCGACTACATCGGCAGCGTCTACGAGCATCTCCTCTGGGGCGACCAGCCGCTCGGCCGCGACATCATCGGCACCAAGGAGACGATCGGCGACGCGACGCGCGACACGTTCATGGGCTACCTCGACCGCTGGTACCGGCCGTCGCGAATGGTGCTCGGCGTCGCCGGCCGGATCGGCGACGGCCTGCTCGAGCGCGCGCAGGAGCTGCTCGGCGACCTCGCACCCGCGGAGACCGGCGAGCCGGAGGCGACGACGCCGCACACGAACGGCCGCGTCAGCGTCTCGACGAAGCAGTCCGAGCAGGCGCACGTCTCCCTCGGCGTGCACAGCCGCCGGCTCGACCATCCCGACCGCTACGCGCTCCAGCTGCTCGCGACCGCCCTCGGCGGCGGCATGTCCTCGCGGCTCTTCACCGAGGTTCGTGAGCGCCGCGGCCTCGCTTACTACGTCTACGGGCTCAACCACAGCTACAGCGACGCCGGCACGCTCTACACGCAGGCCGGCGTGGACATCGGCCGCATCGACGACGCCGTCTCGACCATCGCCGCCGAGTTGCGCAAGATCGCGGCCGAGCCGCTGCCGGCCGACGAGCTCGAGAAGGCGCGCAACTTCGCGAAGGGCCGCTTCGTCCTCCAGCTCGAGAGCCCGCAGGGGCTGATGATGTTCGGGCTGCGGAAGGAAGTGCTCGAGCGGAAGCTACCCGATCCCGAAGAGGTGGTTCGCGCGCTCGACGCGGTCACCGCCGAGGACGTCGCGCGGGTCGCGACCGAGTTGATCGGGCCGGATCGCCTACGGCTTGCCGTGATCGGGCCGTTCGACGATCCCTCGCGCTTCGAGCCGCTGCTCGACGGCTAACCGCCGGAGCGCTCGGCACGCCGAGCAGATCGTGCCCGGCGTGCATCTGAGGAAGACGGGCGGCGGCGCGCTTCTGCAGGTCGGCGGTCCAGTTGGCACCTGGCCCGGAACCGCCCGTTGGAGTGCCTTCGACCTCCGCAGCCGCTCGTGCGCGAGGTTTTAGCATTCGCCGCGGACGGAGGTAACCCTCGTTCAGGTGACAGTCGCGAGATCTCCCTCGATGAGGGCGCGGTCGTCCTCGTCGGAGATTCCGGCCGCCGCCTCGCGGCCGAGCTCGAGCCAGCGCCGCGACTCCTCGCCGTTGCCCGCGACCGCGTGCGCACGCGCGAGCGCCTCGTAGGCCGCCGGCAAGTCGAACTCTTCCATCTCGGCCGGAGATGCCTGCACGGTGGCGAGGCAGCGCTCGGCATGGTGGACGGCCCCCTCCGGCTGCCCGAGCAATGCATGGACGCGCGAGCACTGCCACTGGCTGCGCGCACGGTTCGCGTCCGTGCCACCGCCGTGGAGCCAGTGGTACGCGGAGGCGTGGGCACAGTGGAGCATCTCGTCGCCCTCCTCCTGCGTCCGGCTCTCCTTCTCCATCAGCGTCCACGTGCGGTTGAACAGGTCGATTCCGAGGCGCCTATGTGCCTCGAGGTCGAGCGCTTCCGACGCGGTACCCATCACGGTCTCCTTCCCATCGATCAGCGGTTGCAGCCTCTGGAGCACGGCGTTCAGCTCGGCCGACCGCAGTGCCGTCCGGCGCTGGTGGCCGACGAGGAGGCGCCGGAGCGCGGCCGGATCGTTCGCGTCGAGCAGCTCCGAGATGTCCTCCAGCGGCAGCTCGAGCCGGCGCAGCCGCCGGATCGCCTCCGCCCGAACGAGCTGGCGCGGCGCGTACTGCCGGTAGCCCGTCTCCGGATCGACCGCGGCCGGTCGCAGCAGCCCAACCTCGTCGTAGTGGCGCAGCGCCTTCACCGTGAGGCCGGTGAGGCGGGAGAAGCGCCCGATCGGCAGCAGGGACTCCATCACCACACAGGATGGTGTCTCCCCCAGCGGGAGAGTCAAGTGGGCAGGCGGGGAGCCGCGAAGGCTCCCCGCCCGTCGGGCGTTACGCCTCGGACTCCTGGGTCTTCTCGTCGGCCGCCCGCTTCGAGATCTCGTCGACCACGGTCGGGTCGGCGAGCGTCGTCGTGTCGCCGAGCTGCCGGTTGTTCGCGACGTCCCGCAGCAGGCGGCGCATGATCTTGCCGCTGCGGGTCTTGGGCAGCTCGGGCGTGAAGACGATGTTCGCGGGCTTCGCGATCGGCCCGATCTTCTGCGCGACGTGGTCGCGCAACTCCTCGAGCTTCTCGACGGAGCCCTCGGCACCGCCCTTCAGCGTCACGTACGCGACGATCGCCTCGCCCGTCACCGGGTCGGCGCGCGAGCAGACGGCGGCCTCGGCGACCTCCTGGTGGTCGACGAGCGCCGACTCGACCTCGATCGTCGAGATGCGGTGCCCCGACACGTTCATCACGTCGTCGATCCGGCCGAGCAGCCAGTAGTCGCCGTCCTCGTCGATCCGAGCGCCGTCCCCGGCGAGGTAGATGTCGTCGTACTTCGACCAGTACGTGTCCCGGTAGCGCTGGTCGTCGCCGAAGATGCCTCGCAGCATCGCCGGCCACGGGCGCTTGAGGACGAGGTAGCCGCCTCCGCCGGGACCGACCTCGTTGCCCTGCTCGTCGTAGACGGCAGGCACGACACCGGGGAACGGCTGGGTCGCCGAGCCCGGCTTGAGCGTCGTGACCCCGGGCAGCGGCGTGATCAGGATCATCCCCGTCTCGGTCTGCCACCACGTGTCGACGATGGGAGTCCGGTCGCCGCCGATGTGCTCGCGGTACCAGATCCACGCCTCGGGGTTGATCGGCTCGCCGACCGAGCCGAGCAGGCGCAGCGACGAAAGGTCGTGCTGCTGCGCGAACTCCGGCCCCCACTTCATGTGCGAGCGGATCGCCGTCGGCGCCGTGTAGAGGATCGTCACGTCGTACTTCTCGACGATCGACCACCAGCGGTCCTTGTCGGGGAAGTCAGGCGTCCCCTCGTAGAGGACCGACGTCGTCCGGTTGCAGAGCGGCCCGTAGACGATGTAGCTGTGGCCGGTGATCCAGCCGATGTCGGCGGCGCACCAGTAGACATCGTCGTCCCGCTTCAGGTCGAAGATGTAGTGGTGGGTCGCCGATGTGCCGACGAGGTAGCCGGCCGTCGTGTGGATGATCCCCTTCGGCTTCGCGGTCGTGCCGCTCGTGTACATGAGGAAGAGCAGGTCCTCGCTGTCCATCGGCTCGCACGGGCACGACTCCGGGTCGTCCGACGCGTCGCTTTCGAGGTCGTGCCACCAGTGGTCGCGGCCGTCCTGCATCGGCGTGTCGCCGCCGGTGCGGCGAAGGACGACGCAGTGCGTCACGCCGGGCGCGTCGGTCATCGCCTCGTCGGCGATCTTCTTGAGCCCGACCTTCGAGCCGCGCCGCCACGCCTCATCCTGGGTGATGAGGACCTCGCACTTCATGTCGTTCATCCGGCCCGAGAGGGAGTCGGCCGAGAAGCCGCCGAAGACGACGGTGTGCGGCGCGCCGAGGCGCGTGCACGCAAGCATCGCCACCGGCAGCTCCGGGACCATGCCCATGTAGATCCCGACCGGCGTCCCCTTCTCGACGCCCAGCTTCTTGAGGGCGTTCGCGAAGCGGACGACGTCCTTCTGGAGATCCGCGTACGAGATCGTGCGCGTGTCCCCCTCGGGCTCGCCCTCCCAGTGGTATGCGACGACGCCTCCGTCGCCGGCCTCGACGTGCCGGTCGACGCAGTTGAAGCACACGTTCAACTTGCCCCCCAGGTACCACTTCGCGTACGGCGGCTCCCACTCGTACAGCTCCGTGAAGGGCTCGAACCACGCGACCCGCTCCCGGCCCTCCCGCTCCCAGAACTCCTCGAACGGGATGTCGTAGATGCCGGGGTGCGCGTTCGCCTGGCTCGCGAACTCCTCGGGGGGCGGATATGTCCGCTCCTCGAGGAGCATCGTGTCGATCGCGTGCTGTTGCTCGGTTGCCACGGAAGCTATCCCTCCGTTCGGCGAGCCATCGGGGATCCGGGCCGGGACACTACCGGCACACCTCCCCACACAGGCCGACCGACCGGCAGCACCGGGCGCGCAGCCATCCCGTTCACCACGCCGGCCGCGGACGTGTACCAGGCCACGGCGGCAGTGGCGATGCCGACCCAGCCGCCGATGTGCGTGACGTAGGGGCTGAAGCCGTGGGCTTCCCGGAAGAAGCCGATCGCGAGGATGATCTCGGTTGCCTCCAGGGTGGCGAAAACGCCGAAGACGGCGAGGTTCACGCGTGTGCTCCAGAGGAGCATGTACGTGTTGAAGATCGCAAACGCGACCAGGAACCAGGCGACCGCGTTCGGTAGGTTCGCGCCGGCGAGACCCGCGGCGAACGTCTTCGAGAGCGATGCGAGCAGGACGACGATTCCGAGCGATAGCCAGAAGCCGCCGTACGTCGAGAACGCCGTCGCCCCGAAGACGTTCCGGTTGCGGAACTCCCACATCCCGGCAAGCAGCTGGGCGACTCCGCCATAGAAAAGAGCGGGGCCGACCCAGATCAGGTCGGGAATGAAGGTCGCGTTGTGCCCGCTGAGGATGAACGTCGTCAGCGCGAACGCCCCTAGACCGAGCGGGGCGGGGTCGGCTGGCATCCACGAGGGGGCTGGTTCAGCCTCGACAGCTGCCATGCGTACCTCCTCTTCCGGTGTCGGCGAGCCGCCCGCGCGACCACCGACCCCCGGTCCGTAGTGCCCTGAGTCTTTCCCGCTACGAGCGCCGGTGTAACGCGGCGGCGATCAGCGTGTGCCGACGACGTGCAGCAGATAGAGGAGGAGCAGCAGCACCACGACCCCGCTCCAGAGCAGACGCCGTAGCTCCAGCTGAAGATCGAAGTCGGCGAATGCGCGCGCCTCCACGCTCATCAGGCCGCGAGTCGGGTGCAGCGGCGCGGCCCGCGACAGCATCAGAGGCCGGGTCGGGTGACGCTTCGGTGGGGCCATCACACCTTGCATCCTCAGCTCATATCACAGCTCCGCGGGAGAACCAACCCCCCAACGGGCTAGCTAGGGCTCGAGATCGTACGGATAGTCCGTCAGCACCTCGGCGCCGCTCTCGGTCACGAGGACGATGTCCTCGAGCCGGACGCCGCCGTAGCCGGCGCGGTACAGCCCCGGCTCGACCGTGACGACGTCGCCCGCGACGAGCTTCTTTCGCGACAGCTGCCCCATCCCGGGCTCCTCGTGCACCTCGAGGCCGACGCCGTGGCCGAGCGCGTGGAAGAACCCGTCGCCGAGCGTCTCGCCGGGCTTCTTGGTGCGCTGCGTCGGCTCGCCCGCCGCTTCGAAAATGTCGCACGTGACGTCGAAGACCGCGCGTGCGTCGACGCCGGCCCGGATCTCCGCGACCGCGCTGTCGAGCGCCTCCTTGACGAGGCGGTGCCACTCGCGCACGTCGTCTGGCACGTCGCCGACGACGAAGGTGCGCGTCATGTCGGTGTAGACGCCGGAGGTGTTGTCGCGCGGGAAGATATCGACCACGAGCGGCGTGCTCGGCCGGATCGGCCCCGAGCCCATGTCGTGGCCGACGGCGCCCTGCGCGCCCGGCGCGACGATGTACTCATCGGCCGTCGTGTCGCGCTGGGCGAAGACGACATTCATGTCCGCCTTCACGCGCTCCACGGTCAGTTGCTCACCGTCGAGGAGCAGCTCGTCGCCCTTGATCTCGGACCGGCGGAGGAGCTCGCGGCAGGCGTCCATCGCCGCCTCGGCGGCGCGCTGCGCGCGCTTCATCCCCTCGAGTTGCTCCGCGGTCTTGGCGCGACGCCGGTCGTCGAACAGCTCCTGGTCGACCGCAAGCTCGACGCCGTCGGCGCGGAGGCGATCGGCGAGCCAGACGGGGAAGTTCTCCGGGACGGTCGCACGCTTCAGGCCGAGGCTTACGGCGGCCCGCAGCGCGAGCTGCGCGGTGAGCTCGCGGGGCTCGATCCCGGACTGGATGAGCTCGTCGGCGCCGAAGTCCTCGTGCACGTGCACCTCGAAGAGCCCGAGGTCGCGGAGCCGGGCTGCCTCCATCGAGTTCGCGAACACGTGCCGATCGCCGTTCTGCTCGGCGTAGAGGAACGGATCCGGCACGCCGAGCGGCACCGCGTGCCGCAGGTCGGCGGACCGGAAGGAGTCTCCGTAGATGAGAACCACATCGGCCACAGCAGCACCGATCCTACCGGCCGCGGCCAGGTCCTCTGGCGCTTCGTCTCGCCGACGTAGATACTCGCGGCTTCATGGCGGCGACCGGCGAGAGAGAAGATCCGGCCTTCCCCGTCGGGGCCGCGTGCCGGATCGACTCGCGCTCTCCGTGGCGGCAGGTCGCCGAGATCCCCGTCGGTCTCGACCCGGAGGGGATCGCGATCGACGGCGAGCGACGGCGCGCGTTCGTGGCCTGCTCGCGCAGCGACTTCGTCTCGGTCGTCGACCTCGAGACGCACGACGTGATCGCCGAGATCGCAACCGGCGCCGAGCCGATCGACATCGGCCTCGACGAGCAGACGGGCCGCGTCTTCAGCGCCGACGCGCACTCCGACCAGGTGACGATCATCGACTCGGCGACGCTCGAGGTCGAGACGGTCGTGCCGGTAGGCGGTTACCCGTCCGGCCTGACGCACGTTCCGGAGTTTCGCCGCCTCTACGTCGGCAACTCGCTCGGCTCGACGATGAGCGTGATCGACCTCGACACGCTCGAGACCGTGGCCACCGTGGACGCGGAGCCGGGCGCCGGCGCGATCGGCGTCGATCCCACGCGCCGCCTCGCGGTGTGTGTCAACTTCGTCGCCGCCTCCGCGAACTTCTACGACGCGGACTCCTTCGAGGAGGTCGGTCGGCTCGAGCTCGGCACCGGCACGTGCGCGATCGGGATCGTCCCCGAGCGCGGCGAGGCCTTCATCGTCAACTCGATCGCCGGGACGGTCTGCCGCATCGACCTCGACGCGATCGAGGTCGTGGAGGAGATCCGCACGGGCCAGGCCCCCGTCGGGCTCACCCTCGCACCGGCGCACGACCGGGTCTACGTGACGAACCGCGGCGCCGGGTCGGTCAGCGTGCTCGGCGTCGCCGACGGCGCCGAGTGGTCGCAGATCCCCGTGGGCAACGGCCCCGGCGGGATCGTCGTCGACCGGCACGACGGCCGCATCCTCGTCGCCAACGCGGGCAGCCAGACGATCTCGATCGTCGAGGACCTGCTCGCGGCGAAGCCGCCTGCGCCGGTGGTCGAGGAGCCGAGCCCGTGGATCGGCGAGAAGCTGCCGACCTTCGCGCTCGAGGACTACCGGACGGGCGAGCGGCGCACGAACGCCGATTGGGCCGGAAAGAAGTACATCCTCAACTTCTTCGCCTCCTGGTGAGGACCGTGCAACGCGGAGGCGCCGTTCCTCGAGGAGCTGCGCATCCGCGAAGAGGCCCGGTCGGGCCTCGAGGTGATCCTGGTCGACCTTTGGGAGGGAACGGAGCCGCGGCCCGAGGTCGAGCGCTTCTGCGAGATGTGGGGGATCAGGGGGCCGATCCTCCTCGACCCGGACGGCGATCTCGCCGGGCCTCTCGGCGTGCGCGGCGTGCCCACCAACGTCGTCGTCGACTCGGACGGGACGATCCGCGCCTTCGGCGCCGCCCGGCTCGACGAGCTCGAGCAGGCGGTCGACGACCTCTACGGGCGGTGAGCCGGTGGCGCTCCTGCGCGCCGAAGAGGAGACGAAGGTGCGCGAGTGGTTCGCAGCGCTCGAGCGGCCGGTCGAGCTGCTGGTCGCCATAGGGCCCGAGGAGACGCCGCTGCCAGGCGCTCGAGACGTCGACTTCGGAACCGAGATGGTGCGCGTCTGCGAAGGGCTCGCGGAGCTCGGCGAGAGCGTCACCTGCGTGGTGCTGGAAGCACCCGGCCTTCGGGAGCACGAGCCCGACGGCTTCCCGCGCTTCCCCGCCGTCTCGGTGCGCCCCGAGGGCCGCGACGCGGGCGTCCGCTACGACGGGCTGCCGTGGGGCTACGAGCTCGGCTCCCTGGTCGGCGCGATCGTCGAGGCCGGCCGGGACGAGCCCTCGCTCCGGCCCGAGTCGCTCGCGGCGTTGGAGCACCTCGACCGCGACCTCACGCTCGACGTCTTCGTCACCCCGACCTGACCGCATTGCCCGCCGGCCGTGCTGCTGGCGTTCAGGTGCGCCTTCGCCTCGGAACGGGTGGTGGCCACCGCGATCGAGGCGAACGAGTTCCCGCAGCTCTCGCAGGAGATGGAGGTGTGGGCCGTGCCGCGCGTCGTGGTCGACGGCGTCCCGCGCTGGGATGGCGCCGTGCCGGAGGCCGAGTTTCTGCGGCGAGTGCTGGCTCAGTAGCCGGTCAGCTTCGCCGCGAGCCAGAGCCCGGCGAGGCCGCCGAGCAGCCCGAGGGCGAGCGACATGACGCCGAGCGCGCTGCCACCCCAGGCCTCCGGCGCCAGCCCGCCTACGGTGGAGCCGACCCCGACGAAGATCCACACCACGCGCTTGTCCACAAACGCGTTATCGGCTACGGCGCCCGCTGACCCGACCCTCAGAGGTGGACGCGAAACGGACGCGGAAGCCCGGAGCCCGGCGGCCGCAGCTCGATCCACGCCAGCACTCTCCCACGAACCGGCCCGCTGTACGCGAACTCGACGATGCCCTCGCTGCGCGGGAGCAACTCCCGCCGTCGCGGCCGCAGGGTGGCGAAGGTGCGGCCGCGCCGTCGGAGTACGAGCCGCAGCCTGTCGGCGCCGAGCCGCTCGGTCACGTTGCCGCGATTGACGAGCAGCAGCTCGAGGAGACGCCGCGCCCCCACGCGCCGGACGGTGAGGCGACGCGGCTCGAGCCGGCGCACGACCCGGCCCGGGACGCGGAGGACGACGATCACGCCGACGCGCAGCCGGAGCCGGACGCGGTGCTCGCCGAGCGGTCGCGTCGTGAGGAGCACGAGCGCCGTGTGGTCGCCTGGCGCGGCCCGCCGCGAAGGCACCGCGACGACGTGGAGAGTCGTCTTCGCGCCGGGCGCGAGCTGGAACCGCCGAGGGCGTAGACGGAGCCAGGTCGCGGCGCCGCGGACGGGCCGCACGCGCGGTTTGCCCCGCAGCGCGCGCGTGAATCCCGCCCGCGAGACGTCGACGCGCAAGGGCCGGCGTCCCGGGTTCCGCACGGTGATGATCGACGCGGAGGCGCCCCTCAGCGTCAGGCGCAGCGGGCTCGCGCTGAGCGCGATCCCGCGGCCGGCCGCGGCACCCGGAGTGGATGCCGCGACCGCTGCGAGAGCCGCTGCCGCAAGTGCGCGCCTCACCCGCCGATCACCGTGTACGTGAGCGTCGCCGTGTAGTGCCCGGCCGGGACGACGGGCAGCGGCGAGACGAAGCCGACGCTCGTGGCCCACACGTCGCCCGCCCCGGCGCTCGGACCGCTCGCCGTCGCCAGGAGCAGGTCCGGGGCCGGCGCGATCGGCACGGCGACCAGACCGCCCGCCCCGACGCCGATGCCGAGCGGCAGGTCGTGTGGCGAGAAGGCCGTGCGGTGGACGGAGAGCGAGTAGCCGCTCGCGTCGTTGCTCGTCACGGTGACGTTCTCGGGCAGCGGCCCGGGCGTCGTGCCCGGCACGGCGGCCGGGAAGCTCAGCGTCGGGTGGTCGAGGGCGATCGAGAGCACGGGCTGGACGTCGACGTCGACTCCGGCCGAGGCGCTCGCGCTGTTCGGAGGAGGCGGCGGCGCCGAGCAGGCGCTCGCCGGCGCCGACGAGCCCAGCGGGGCCGGGGTCGCGGTGGCGAAGTCGGCCGCGTTGTCGTCCGTGTCGGTACAGCCGCCGCCGGCGCGCGCAAGCGCCGTCGTCGCGCTCGGCGAGGGCGCCGCGCCGGCGCCCTCGAAGTCGGCCGCGCCTCCGTAGCCCACGAGATCCTGGAGCGCGGGGACGGCGGAGCAACTCCCGGCGGCGGCGCCGCACGAGAGCGCGGTCGCGCCGTCCACGACCGCAACCTTGCCGCCCGTCACGGCGAGGTTCGAGCCGCCCGTCGTGTCCGGCGTGGGCAACGCCGCTCCGTTCACTCCGCCGGAGGCGAGCTGGACGAGATAGCGGCCGCCGGCCGGGATCGTCCCGCTCAGTGCGGTCGTCTGCCACGTCGTGCTCGAGGCGGACGCGTACTGGAGCGTCCAGCCGTCGATCGCGACCGCGCCGGCGCCGCGGTTGAACAGCTCGACGTAGTCGTTGGCGTACGCGGCGCCGCTGTTGCCGCCGGCCGCGTAGACCTCGGCGACGACGATGCCGCCGGAGCCGCTGCCTCGCGCCGAGGCTGCGGCGAGCAGTGGTAGCGCGAGCGCCGAGAGCAGGACGAGCAGGTGGATGCGCTTCATGGAGCCTCCGATCCGGGGACGAGATGACGGCTCCCTTGCTACCGCTCGCCGGGCGGCGCCGACAGTGTCCTTTGCGGAGTCGGCACGGAGTCGGCACGCATCCGCGTACCGCAGCGGCGGGCGGCTAGATTCCGTTTGGTGGAGGCTCTCGAGCGAGCACGTGAGGTCGCGGCGACATGGGACGAGCGGCTGCGCGCCGATCTCCCCGCCGATCTCGACATCTTCGACGCCCACACCCACCTCGGCACGGACATCGACGGGATGGTGGGCCGCTTCGAGGAGCTGCTCGGGTCGATGAGCCGGTACGGCATCTCGCGGGCCTTCGTCTTCTGCCTCGACGAGCCCGACCGGCATCCCGGCTTTCGCGCCGGCAACGATCGGACGCTGGAGTTCGCCGCGCGCTCGGAGGGACGCCTCATCCCCTTCGTGCGACTTGCGCTCGACGAGGGGCCGATCGAGGAGGCGCGCCGCTGCCTCGACCTCGGCGCCCGCGGGATCAAGCTGCACCCGCGCGCCCAGAAGTTCCTGCTCAACGACGAGCGGCTGGCGCCCGTCTTCGAGCTCGCGGCCGAGCGGCGCGTCCCGATCCTCATTCACGCGGGCCGCGGCCTGCCGCCCATCGCGGAGGGGCTCGAGAAGCTCTTCGACGCATACCCCGGTGCCCAGCTGATCCTTGCGCACGCCGGGATCGCCGACCTCGCCAACCTCGCGTACCGCTTCTCGGGCAAGCGCGGCGTCTTCTTCGACACCTCGGTCTGGAGCGCGATCGACCTGCTCGGCCTGTTGCGGCTCGTGCCGCCTGAGCAGGTCGTCTACGCCTCGGACTACCCGTACGGCCAGCAACCCGGCTCGCTCCTGCTCTCGTTCCGCGCGGCCCGTACGGCCGGCTTCGACGAGGCCCAGCTGCGGGGCATGTTCGCCGGCCACGCGAACCGGATCGCGGACGGCGAGCAGCCGCTCGAGCCGTCGCAGCCGCAAGGATCCGACGTCCTCGAGCAGCCGCTCGCACAGGCGCGTATCCACCAGTACCTCTCGATGGCGATGCCGCTCCTCTTCGTCCGGCAGCCGGACGCCTTCGGCGCGCTGGGGCTCGCGCTCAACGCCACCGAGGAGCCGAACGGCACTCACCGCGAGGAGCTCGAGCAGATCCGCGAGTTGCTCGAAGCAGCGCGCGATCTCTGGCGGACGCTGCCCGAGGCCGAGGACGACACCGAGCGGCGCCTCGTCGCGCGCACGGCCGTCCGGATGATTCAGATCGCCGACACCGTGGCAGTGACCTCGGCGTGAGCGAGTTGCGCCTCACGGTGAACGGCGAGGAGCACGTCCTCGACGCTCCGGTCGGGACGAGCCTCGCGCACGTCCTGCGCGACGAGCTCGGCCTGACGGGGACGAAGATCGCGTGCAACGAGGGTCACTGCGGCGCTTGCACCGTCCAGGTCGACGGCGTGCCGCGGCTGGCGTGCATCACGCTCGCGCACTCGGTCGAGGGCGAAGTCACGACGATCGAAGGGCTGCGCGACCACCCGCTCGTGGAGGCCTTCGTCCGGGCCGACGCGGTGCAGTGCGGCTACTGCACGCCCGGCCAGGTCGTCTCGGCGGCCGCGCTCGTCGCCGCGAGCCCGGAGCCGACGCGCGAGGAGATCCGGCACGCGATGGCCGGGAACATCTGCCGCTGCGGCACCTATCCCAAGATCGAGGAGGCGATCCTTTCGTGGCAAGGCTGATCCGCACCGAGAAGGAGGTCGAGGGCCGGTTCGAGGAGGTGTGGATCGTCGTCGAGGAGGATCCGCTCGAGCAGTGGCCCGCCGGGCCGCTCACGGTGGTGGGGCGGGCGGCGCCGCGCAAGGACGGGGCCGAGCGGGTGCGCGGCCAGGCGCGCTACACGGCCGACGTCAAGCTGCCGGGCATGCTCCATGCGGCCGTGCTTCGCTCGCCGCATGCGCACGCGAAGGTGGCGCGGATCGACCTTGCCCCGGCGCTCGCGCTGCCGGGCGTGCGGGCGACGATCGGGCCGGGCGAGGCGCACGGGCTCGAGGAGGAGGCGGGCTTCGTCGGCGCGCCGGTCGCCGCGGTCGCGGCGGACACGTTTGCCCAGGCTCGGGCGGCGGCCGACGCGATCGAGGTGGAGTGGGAGGAGCTCGAAGTCGTGCTCGATCCTGACGAGGCCGTGAAGCGGGGACTCCTCACGGGCGAGGCGCGCCGTTCGGAGCGCGGCGACGTCGCGCGCGCCTTCGCGGAGGCGGACGTCGTCGTCGAGGGGACGTACCGCACGCAGACCGTCCTCCACAACTCGCTCGAGACGCACCAGGCGGTGTGCGAATGGCTCGGCGACACGCTCCACGTCTACATCTCGACGCAGTTCATCTGGGGCGTCCGTCAGGAGGTCGCGCAGACGCTCGGCGTGCCCGAGGACAAGGTGCGCGTGGTGTGCGAGTTCATGGGCGGCGGCTTCGGCTCGAAGAACAGCCCTGACGAGTACACCTTCGTCGCCGCCGAGCTCGCGAAGCGGACGGGGCGGCCGGTGCGCTGCGCGCTGACCCGGCGCGAGGAGCACACGTCTGCCGGCAACCGCAACTCCACGATCCAGCGGCTCCGGGCCGGGGCACGCAGCGACGGGACGATCGTCGCGCTCGAGGGCGAGTTCACGAACTCCGTCGGCTGGTCGGGCTGGAGCGCTCCCACGGAGGGCCCGCTGCGGATG
>DASXDE010000090.1:0-16529 GCA_036490825.1 Gaiellaceae bacterium | reverse complement strand
GTGGTCGTGCTCGAGCCGAAGCTCATCTACCGCGGCGAGAAGCAGGAGGTGCCCGAGGGCGAGCACATCGTCCCGCTCGGCCAGGCGCGGCTCGCGCGCGAGGGGACGGACGTGACGCTGGTCGCGTACGGCGCGATGGTGTCGGTGTGCGAGCGCGCAGCGGACGCGCTCGAAAACGAGGCGTCGATCGAGGTGCTCGACCTCCGCTCGCTCAGGCCGCTCGACGAGGACGCGCTGCTCGCGTCGGCGGCCAAGACGGGACGCGTCGTGGTGGTGCAGGAGGCGCCGCGCACCGCCGGCTTCGGCGCCGAGGTCGCAGCCGTGCTCGCGGAGAAGGCGATCCTCGACCTGCGGGGTCCGGTGCTGCGGGTGACCGGCTTCGACGTCCCGTATCCGTACTGGAAGATCGAGGATCGCTACATGCCGTCCGTCGAGCGGGTCGTCCATGCCTCCAGGCGACTCCTCGGGTTCTGAGGCTGGAAGCGGCAGCGGCAAAGCCGCCGCCGCCCGGCCGGAAGACCCCGCCGCCGTAGGCGGCGGTGGGCGCCTTCGGATCTGGCTCGAGCGCGGCGAGTCGGGCTACTGGCTGCGCGACGCGGCGACCGGGGACGCGATGAAGTGGGACGATCCGCGCGTCCGCGTTGTCAAGCTCGCGGGCGCGTCGTACCGCGCGGAAGCGCTGCAGGACGACGCGTTCGCACCGGGCCGCCGCCTCGCGCTCGTCCGCGAGCCCGAGAACGAGCACGACCCGGACGCCGTCGCCGTCTGGGACGCCGCGCGGCGGTTGCAGGCCGGCTATGTCCCGGCGGAGGTCGCGCCGGAGCTGCGCGGCGACGAGCAGGTTGTCTCGCTCTGGGAGTTCCGCGGCGAGGATGGGCAGCGCATCGGCCTGCGCATCCTCCTCGCGCCGGCCGACGCCTGGGTGCAGGAGCCGAGCTAGGCTCGCGCCCGTGGCCTACGAGTTCAAGCTGCCCGACCTCGGCGAGGGCCTGACCGAAAGCGAGATCGCCCGCTGGCTCGTCGAGGAGGGCCAGGAGATCGCCGAGGACGACCCCCTGGTCGAGATCGCGACCGACAAGACGACGGTCGAGATCCCGTCGCCGGCAGGCGGAAAGGTCTCGCAGATCCTCGTCGCGGAGGGCGAGGTCGTACCTGTCGGAACGGTCCTCGTCGTCATCGGCGGTGACGGTTCCGAACACGTCCCGGTGTGTGGCACCGAGAAGCGTCCGAAAGAGACGCGTCCTCCCGCGGCTCCGGCCGACGGGCCGAAGGTGCGTGCAACGCCGCTGATCCGCAGGGTTGCGCAGGAACTGGGGGTCGACCTCGCGACCGTGACGGGCACGGGGCCGCAGGGGCGGATCACCGAGGAGGACGTCCGCAGTGCCTCCTCGGGCCACGTCCCGGTGCCGGGCGAGGGGACTGGTCCGGAGGGCACACGGGTTGCGCTGCGCGGGGTCCGGCGGCAGATGTTCGAGCACCTGACGCGCGCGCATCGCGAGATCCCGCCCGTCACGTGGGTCGAGGAGTGCGACTACTCGAACGCCGACGTGAAGCGGCTCGTGCCGCTCGTCCTCCAAGCCGTCACCGAGTCGCTGCGCGAGTACCCGGAGCTGAACGCGCGCGTCGAGGACGGCGACCTCGTGCTGTTCGACCGCTACGACATCGGGATCGCCGTGCAGACGGAGCAAGGTCTCGTCGTCCCGGTCGTGCTCGGCTGCGACCGGCTCTCGCTCGACGAGCTCGACGCCGAGGTGAAGCGGCTCGCGGAGGCCGCGCACGCGGGGACGCTGAAGCCGGAGGAGCTGCGCGGCGGCACGTTCACCGTCACGAGCGCGGGCAAGGCGGCCGGGCTGTTCACCACTCCGCTGGTCAACCATCCCGAGGTGGCGATCCTCGGCGTGTACCGGATCGGCGAGCGCCCGGTCGTGCGGGACGGCGAGGTCGTCGTCCGCCGGATGGGGAACATCTCGGTCACGTTCGACCATCGTGTGATCGACGGCAAGCGCGCTGCCGAGTTCGGGCTCGCGGTGATCGCCCGCCTGGAGGACTGAGCGCTACGCCGCGACCGGCTCGGAGAGATACGGCTCGAGCATCGATTCGATCCGCGGGGCTGTCGCACGCCCCTCGAGGCGCGAGACGACGCGCCGCTCGACCACCAGCGCGAGCGACGGCACCTGCTCCACGCGGAAGCGCTCGACGAGGTCGGGCCGGTCGTCCACGTCGACCTTGCTGACGCGCAGGCGCCCGCGCTCCTTGCGCGCGATGTGCGCGAGCAGGCTCTCCATCCGTCGCGCGGGGCCGGAGCGGTGGGAAGTGAAGAACACGAGCAGCGGGCGTTCGTCGGCGGCCAACTCCAAACCTCCTATGCGGGATCTCGGGCTCACAACGGTCGAGAGCCGCGCGCGGTTACGGTTCCTGCGATGGGCGCCTGGTACTGGATCGGGGTGAGCGCGGGCCTCGGCGCCGCGGCGGGGATCCTCTTCGCGGCAGGAGTGGGCGCCGCCGTGCGGGCGGTTCTCGTCGCGGCGGGGATCGCCGCGCTGCTCGCCGGTGCGCTGGTCGGCTTCGGTATTCACGAGTGGCAGCCCGGCGGTTGGGGC
Source organism: Gaiellaceae bacterium (assembly GCA_036490825.1). Lineage (GTDB taxonomy): Bacteria > Actinomycetota > Thermoleophilia > Gaiellales > Gaiellaceae > Palsa-739. The sequence continues at coordinate 13,929 of DASXDE010000090.1, read as the reverse complement.
GACGTCGCCGTCGGCGCCGGCGGCGGCCTGCTCGGGCTTCTCGGCGCGGCCCAGACCGTGAGCGGCGCCCTCAGACGGGGCGGGACGCGGGTCGGCACGGGCGCGCTCGTGGGCGGCGCTGCGCTGGTCGTCGGGGCCGCGGCCTGGATTCCGGCCGCCGGATACGTCCTCGCCGCGGCGCTGCTGGTCCTCGCGGTGCTGCTGAGGCGGGCGCGACCCGAGCGCTACGCGGGTTTGCGGACGCTCGCCCGGGACGAGTAACCCCGCCGCATGTCGCGGAAGCTCGTGCTCGTCGTGGTGGACGGGATGACCCCGGTGGCGTTCGAGCGCGCCGTCGAGGGCGGCCGCGCACCCGCGATGTCGTTCCTCGCCGAGCACGGCGACTACCGGCTCGCCACGTCCGTCTTCCCGTCCCTCACGCCGGTCTGCCTGACCTCGATCGCCACCGGCGCCGGCCCCGGTGTTCACGGCATCCCCTCGCTCGTCTGGTGGAACCGGCAGGAGCGCCGGATCGTCGAGTACGGCTCCTCGTTCGCGGCGCTCCGCGCGGCAGGGCTCTCCCAGTCGCTGCTCGACCCGATCTTCAACATGAACGCGCGCCACCTGGCGCCGGACGCGGTGACGATCTACGAGGCGCTCGAGGACGCCGGCCTCGTCGCGGCCGCGGTGAACATCACCTGCTACCGCGGGCGGCACCGCCACCGGGCGACGCTCCCGGGCGTGAGCCGCGCCGCCTACGGGCCGCGCCGCTTCTTCTTCTACGGCCTCTTCGAGTCGGACCGCACCGGGGCGCCCTTCGCGGTGCGCAACCGCCGCGGGGGCTCGGTCGACGCCTACGCCGCGGCGGTCGGGCGCTGGCTCGTGACGCGCGACGGCTTCGACTTCCTCGCCTACTACCTCTCCGGCTTCGACTTCGCGTCGCACGCCGGCGGGCCCGACGGCGAGGAAGCGGGCCGGGCGCTCGAGCAGGCCGACGCGGCGATCGGCGCCCTGCTCGAGGCGGCGGGCGGGCCCGACGAGTTCCTCGAGCGGTACGCCGTCGTGCTCCTCTCCGACCACGGCCAGACCCCCGTCGAGCGCGCGGCAAGGCTCGAGGAGCCCTTCGCCGGCCTCGCCCGCGAGGTCGTCGTCGCGGCTTCGAACCGCGCGGGACAGGTCTACCTTCGCCCCGGCGCCCGCGTCGACGCGGCCGAGCTCGCGCGGCGGCTGGACGGCTTCCCCGCCGTCGAGGTCACGCTCCGCCGCGAGGGGGACGAGGTGGTCGCCCGCCGCGACGGCACGGACGTCCCAGTCGAGAAGCTCGAGCACCCGGACGCCGCCTGGCGCGCTCGCTCGGCCCTCGCGAATCCGAACGCGGGCGAGCTGCTCGTCTCGGCGGCGGAGGGATGGGAGCTCACCGATCTCGGCGGCAGGCACCACGCGGGCGGCGGCAGCCACGGCTCGCTCGTCGCAGGCGACACGCTCGTGCCGCTCGTGACCGTCGGCCTCCGCGCCGAGCCGCGCCGGATCGCCGACGTCGCCCCGGCCGTGCTCGAGCACTTCGGGGTCGCGGTCCCGGGGTCGATGGAGGCGTTCGCCGGTGTCCGCTGACGAGCGCGAGCGGATGGTCGAGTGGCAGCTCCGCAGGCGCGGCATAGAAGACGAGCGTGTGCTCGCCGCCATGGGGCGCGTGCCGCGCGAGCTCTTCGTCCCGGGGGAGGTGAGGGACGCGGCCTACGCCGACGCCGCGCTCCCGATCGGCGGCGGGCAGACGATCTCGCAGCCGTACATGGTCGCGCTCATCTGCGAGCAGCTCGCGCTCCGCGGGCACGAGCGGGTGCTCGACGTCGGCACCGGCTCCGGCTACCAGGCGGCCGTGCTCGCCGAGCTCGCGGCCGAAGTGCACACGATCGAGCGGGTGCCGGAGCTCGCCGAGCACGCTCGCGCAAGCCTCGCCGCCGCCGGCTACGGCGAGCGCGTGCGCCTCCACGTCGGCGACGGCACGCTCGGCGTCCCGGAGGCCGCGCCGTTCGCCGCGATCGCCGTCGCCGCCGCCGCGCTCGAGGCGCCCCCGGCGCTCTACGACCAGCTCGACCCCCGCGGCCGTCTCGTCGTCCCCGTCGGCGGCCCCGATGGGCAATGGCTCGAGGTCGTCGTGCGGACCCCGGAAGGGCCCGCCGTCCTCCGGACCGTCCCCTGCCGGTTCGTCCCCCTGGTGGCCGGCAAGTAGCCGAGTTTTTCGCGGCAGCCGACGGGTGAGAAACGATGGAGAGCATGGGGTCGCGGTCCGCCACTGAGCTGCTGCTGCTTCCGGTGCAGCTCCACGGGATCCGGCTCGGCCGGCCCGTGGACCTTCTGCTCGACCTGGCGGAGTGGCGGGTGCTCGGTTTCGTCGTGCTCTGCGGGGACGAGAGCCAGCGCTTCCTCGCCTTCGCCGCGGCGGATCTGCGGGAGGATGCGATCGAGGTGCCTTCTGCGCTCCTGCTCCTCGAGGATGTGGAGTTCTACCGCGGCCGCTCCCGATCTTTGCGCGCACTCCTGGGGGCCGCCGCCGCAAGCGAGGGACGCGAGGTCGGGGTGCTGCGCGACCTCCTGCTCACGCCGGAGGGCGCCGTCTCGGCGCTCCTCGTCGAGCAGGACGGCGGGATCCGGGAGGTCGGGCCGACCGGTGCGACGGTCGGGTCGCAGCATGTCTCCACGACCTGAAGCCCGGGAGAAGCTACCCTCGCCGGCGACCGTGGAACGCCCGGCCGCCACGCTCTCCACGCCACGCCGGCGCGCGTGGGCGTCGCTCCGCTCCGTTCGCAACTGGCAGCAGCTGGCCAAGTTCTGCGCGGTCGGTGCGGTCGGCTACCTCATCAACCTCGCCGTCTACGACGTGCTGCTGCACGAGCACCTCCACTACCTCGCCGCCGCGACGTGCTCGTTCCTCGTCGCCGTGACGAGCAACTACACGTGGAACCGGCTCTGGACGTTCCGGGAGCACCGCGGGCACGTCGGCGTCCAGGGCATGCGGTTCCTCGTCGTCTCGCTTGCGGCGCTCGGCGCGAACCTCGTCGTGCTCCATCTCCTGTTCGCGGACGGAGGGCTCGACAAGCTCCCCGCGCAGGCGGTCGCGATCGTCGCCGTGACACCGCTCAACTTCGTCGGGAACAAGCTCTGGTCGTTCCGCCGGGCGAGGGGGTAAGTACCGTTCGCGGCGTGAGGGGTCTCCTCGCCGCCACCCTCGCCGCGGTCGCAGCCGCCCTGCTCGCCTCGCCGGCGATCGCCTCCACGCGCACCGCGCCGACGGCCCCGATCTTCGACTCGAAGGGGCATCTGATCGGGACGCCGTTCGTCCCGAAGCGGTCGCACTCGTCCCTCACGCAGGAGCAGGCGCTCCGGATCTTCGAGCGTGACCCGAAGGTCGCGGCCTGGCTCACGCGCTACCCGCGCACCGGTCGCAGCGACGAGGAGACGTTCGACAGGAAGTCCGGCGAGTGGACGGTGAAGATCTGGTGGGGCGCCGCCGGCGAGATCGCCCAGGGCACGGTGGTCGACGCCGACGGCTCCGTGATCGAGGCGTGGACCGGCCCGCAGGTCGCGTGGGGGATGGCGCGCGGCTCGCCCGGCGCCTTCGGCGGCACGGCGATCAACAACCCGTGGGTCTGGGGGGCGTTCTGCGCCGTCTTCCTCCTCGGGCTCGGCGACTTCCGGCGGCCGTTCTCGCTCCGCAACCTCGACCTGCTCTTCCTCCTCTCGCCCACGGCGTCGCTTTGGTACTTCAACCACGGCGACGTCTTCACGGCGGTGCCGCTCTTCTATCCGCTGCTGGTGTGGGTGGTGCTGCGCGGGACGTGGATCGGCGTCCGGAACCGCGGCACGCCCGGCGCGCCTCGCTGGCCGGTCTGGGTGCTGCTCGGGGCGACGATCTTCCTCGCCGGCTTCCGGATTGGCCTGAACGTCGAGCGCTCGAACGTGATCGACGTCGGCTACTCCGGCGTGATCGGCGCCGAGCGGATCGTCACGGACGGTCAGGCGCCGTGGGGGAACTTCCCCGTCGAGAAGACCGCAACGAACGGCAAGCGGCTCAAGCCGTGTGGCCCGGCGGACGCGTCGGGCGAGATCCGCAACTGGGTGCAGACGAACGGCCGCTGCGAGGGGGCGAACCCGGAGGGCGACACGTACGGGCCGGTGGCGTACGAGTCGTACATCCCCGGCTACCTCGCACTCGGCTGGAGCGGGAAGTGGGACACGCTGCCGGCGGCGCACTTCACCTCGATCGCGTTCGACCTGCTCACGATCCTCGGCCTCTGGCTCGTCGGGCTGCGCTTCGGCGGCCAGCGCCTCGCCGCCGTGCTCGCGTTCGCGTGGGCGGCCTATCCCTTCACGCAGTACGTCTCGAACTCGAACACGAACGACGCGCTCATGCCGTGCCTCCTCGTCTGGGGGTTCTGGCTCGTCTCGAGACCGGCGGCCCGCGGGGCTCTCGCGGCGCTCTCGGGCTGGACGAAGTTCGCGTCGCTGCTCATCGCGCCGCTCTGGCTCACGTATCCCGGACGCAGGCCGAGCGCGCGCTTCGCGTTGGGCTTCGCGGCGGCGACGCTCGCGGCCTTCTCGATCCTGCTCCTGTCGCCGGATCCGTTCCACGAGGCGCACGTCTTCTGGACGCGGACGGTCGGCTTCCAGATCGGACGCGACGCGCCGTGGTCGCTCTGGGACTGGGGGCAGTACCACGCCCGCGGGCTGCCGGACCTCCACCTCATGCAGCGGGTCCTGCAGGCCCTCCTGCTCGCGGGCGCGGTCGTGGTCGCCTTCTTCCCGCGCCGCAAGTCGCCGCTGCAGCTCGCCGCGCTCACGGCGGTGCTGCTCGCCGGCTTCGAGCTCGTGGTGACGTACTGGCTCTACACGTACATCCCGTGGTTCTATCCCTTCGCCGCGCTCGCCCTGCTCGCGCCGGCGGCTCCGGTGCGCAAGCTCGTGACGCAAGAGGGGGCAACGCTCTCGGCGCCGCCTGCCGCCGAGCCGTACCGGGACCGGGAGATCGCGGTGCCCGGCGTCCTGCCCTAGGGCCTGGCTAGGCGGGCACGCGGATGAGCTCGATCGCCTCGGCGCGTCCCGTGTCGGTGCACGTGACGAGAGCGCCCTCGAGACGCACGCCGCCTTCCGCCGGCTCGAAGCGGACGGGTAGCCGGGTCCGCATCCTCCCGATCGCGAGCTGCGACTTCACGCCGATCACCGAGTCGTGTGGACCGGTCATCCCCGCGTCGGTGAGGGCCGCCGTCCCGCCGGGGAGGATCCGTGCGTCGTTCGTCTGGATGTGCGTGTGCGTGCCGATGACCGCGGTGACCCGGCCGTCGAGCCACGTCGCGAGCGCGACCTTCTCGCTCGTCGCTTCGGCATGGAAGTCGACGACGACGACCGGCGCCGCGGCGCGCGCCTCGTCGACGAGTTCGTCGACGATCTCCCAGGGCGAGACCGGCGTCGAGAGGAAGAGCTGGCCGAGCAGGTTGACCACCGCGACCGCGATGCCGTTCCGCGCCTCGACCACCGCGAGGCCGCGCCCGGGCGCCTGCGAGCCGGAGTTCGCCGGCCGGATCACGCGCTCGCTGCCGACGAGGTACGCCCCGATCCCGCTGCGCCGGTAGGTGTGGTTGCCCAGGGTGACGACATCCGCGCCGGCGGCGAGCAGCTTGTCCGCGAGCTTGCCCGTGATGCCGGCGCCGTCCGCCGCGTTCTCGCCGTTGACGATCGCGAGATCGGCCCGATAGCGCTCGCGCAGCGCCGGCAGGTGCTCCTCCACGGCACGCCGGCCGGGGACGCCGAAGACGTCCGCGAGGAAGAGGATGTTCAGGGCCGGATGCCCTTCTAGCCGGTCGCGAGGACCGGGGCGGTGCGGACCTCGACGCTCACGTGGTTCCCGGCGTCGTTGGTGTAGCGGGCGAGCGCCTGCCGCTCGATCGCCGCGAGGTCGACCACCCGGCCGAGCTTCGTCGCGCCGCTGACGACGGCCGTGCCGACCGTGAGCGCGGGATCGGCCGTGAGCTGCGTCACCGAGACGAGGAGGGAGGGCGCGGTCTGCGGCTGGATGTCGATCTCGGAGCCGTAGGTCTTGCCCTCGACGACGAACGGCCGGATCGCGACGACCGTCCCGTCGACGGGCGAGTAGACGTCGCTGCCGACCGGCGCCCCGACGTCGATCGCCGACGTCCCGCCGCCGCTGAGCTGGTACCACTTCGGCGAGCCGCCTCCGCCCCCGAAGATGCCGTGCACGATCCGCTGCACGATCCCCTCGTTCGCCTGGCGCCCGACCGGCTTCAGCGAGAGCCCGCCGTCGTGCGCGGAGTGGTAGCCGATCGCCGTCACCCGGGGCTGGGAGATCGGGAGCTGGAGGCGCACCGGCCCGCGCAGGGCGACGATCTCGGGCGTCGGCCTCGTCTGCGCGACGCTGGCGAGCGGGCGGGGGATGATGACCGATGCCGGCACCGTCTTGCCGCTGAACGCGGTCAGGCCGAGGGCCACGAGGAAGACCGCGGAGAGGAGGACGAGGAGGGCGACCAAACGCGCGCGGCGCGCGACGCGCGCCTGCCGGCGCTCGACCCGCCGCCTCCCGGTGAGGCGTGAGGACGGCATGTCGCGCGGCACCTTATCGCACCGCCGCGGCTCTTCCCACCAGTCCAGGGCCAGATTGCCCTGTGTCCGAGTGGTGCCCTCTCTACCATCGCTCGAGTGCCGGCGCCCCCGTCTGTACGTATCCAGATCCCGCGCTGGGCGCAACTCGTGCTCCTGCCGTTGTTGCTGCTGCTGGCCTGGACGGTGGCCGGAGCGGTGCGTCACGTGCTCTTCCTCTTCCTCGTGGCGCTGCTCATCGCACTCCTCCTCAACCCGCTCGTCCGCGGGCTCGGCCGGCTCTGGATCCCTCGCGGACCGGCGGTAGCGCTCGTGTATCTCGCCTTCGCAGCGGTCGCAGCCCTCACGATCGTCGCTCTCGCCACGGTGGTCGTGCAGCAGACGCGCACCGCTGCCCACCGAGTGGACAACTACTTTACGACCGATTCCGGACACCCCCGGCGCACGGGCGCCGAGCAGGATCTCGCGCGGTTCCAGCGCTTCCTCGACCGCCACCACCTGAGCGGCGTCCACGTCCAGCGCGGGGGCGAGAGGTTCCTCAACCAGGTCGGGACGAAGGACGTCCAGAAGTACACGACGAAGGCGCTTCACTGGGCCGAGGGGGCGGGACTCACCGTCGTCACGCTCCTCTTCGACGCCTTCCTCGTCGTCGTCGTCTCGATCTACATGCTCCTCGACATGCAGCGGCTGACGGAGGCGGTCGACCGGCGATTCCCGCCGCGGGGACACGGTGGGCTGATCGTGCGGATGGAGCGGGCGGTGGCGAGCTACGTCAAGGGGCAGTTCCTCGTCTCACTCATCATCGGCCTCAGCGTCGGTGTCGGGCTGTGGATCCTCGGGATCGCGGGGCTGATGCCGCACGGCGGCAGATACGCCGCCGCATTCGGGGCCTGGGCCGGCGCCACGGAGCTGATCCCGTACCTCGGTCCCTGGCTCGGGGCCGCTCCGCCGGTGCTCTACGCGCTCGTCCAGCATCCGCTGTCGGCGCTCTGGGTGGTGCTGATGTTCCTCGGCATCCAGCAGCTCGAGGGTCACGTCGTCGTGCCGAAGGTGATGGGCAGCTCGCTGCGCCTTCACCCGTTGCTCGTGATCTTCGGCCTGCTGGCCGGCGGCGAGATCTACGGCTTCGCCGGCATCCTCGTCGCGCTCCCGCTGCTCGCCGCGGCCCGCGCCGCGTGGGAGTTCTTCGCCGAGCGGATCGAGCTGCAGACGTGGGACCCCGACGCTCCGCTCACGGAGATCGGCATCGAGCCGGCCCCGCCCGACAGCCCGCCGGCCCCGGCCGCCTGATCCGTCGCAATCCGATTCGTGCCTTGTGGCGTATAACACGTCCAATGCGCGCGGGCTTCCTCGGGGTGCTGGTGCTCGGCGTCGTCTTCGCCACCGGTTGTGGCGCGGCGGCCCGGCAGGCGGCTCCCGTTGCCTCACACGCCGTCGCACCGACGGCCTTCGTGACGCGAAACGCGACGCAGGCCGCGGGAACCCCCGTGGTCGCGCGCGGCAAGACCGGTGTGAGCCTGCGGCCGGTGCCTGGCGGGACGTTCGGCCTCCTGCTCGTGATCAAGAACAAGACGCACCGCCAGCTCGTGCTGGAGGACGTGCGCGCCGTCGTCCCGCGTGGGTCGTTCGTCCGCCAGCTGGGCACACATCTCGCTCCGTTCTTCCAGTGCAAGCCGTACTGCTCCAGGCACGCGGTCATGCACGGGCCGTTCGGGGTGCAGCGTCCGCGAGTCCTGCACGTTCGCCCCTTGACGTCCGCCCAGGCGCAGCTGAACTTCGCCTTCGCGGGTTGCGGCGCGCTGCAGACGGCGTCCACGGCGCCGATCACGCGGGCGGTCGTGACCTACCGCGACCCGCTCGGGACGGTCTTCCACCAGACCATCGCGCTCGACTCGGCGCAGCTCGACCTACGTTCCTCGGAACTGATCGCCTGCCCGGCCTAGTCCGGCCGCGCTGCGCGCGGCGTACTCTTCACGCGTGAGCTCGTTCCCGGTCACCCGGCTTCGGCGCTTCCGCCGCACCGCGCCGCTGCGCGACCTGGTGCGCGAGACGCGCCTCTCGCTCGACCAGTTCGTAATGCCGCTCTTCGTCGCGCCCGAGCCGCTCGCGAACGAGGCGCTGCCGGGGATGGCGCGCTTCGACCTCGACGGGCTGGTGCGCGAGGTGGACGGGCTTGCCTCGTCCGGCGTCCGCGCACTGATCCTCTTCGGCGTCCCTGCGGAGAAGGACGACGAGGCCACCGGCGCCTGGGAGGACGACGGGGTCGTCCAGCAGGCGCTGCGTGCGCTGCGGCCGCGCTTTCCGGAGCTCGTCCTGCTCACGGACGTCTGCCTCTGCGAGTACACGTCGCACGGCCACTGCGGCGTCGTCGTGGACGGCGACATCGACAACGACCGGAGCCTCGAGCTGCTGGCGCGCACGGCGGTCAGCCATGCCGAGGCCGGCGCCGACGTCGTGGCGCCCAGCGACATGATGGACGGCCGCGTCGCTGCGATCCGCGAGGCGCTCGACGACCGCGGCTTCGAGCGGACGCCGATCCTCGCCTACTCGGCGAAGTACGCCTCGGCCTTCTACGGCCCGTTCCGCGAGGCGGCCGACAGCGCGCCCGCGTTCGGCGACCGCCGCGGCTACCAGATGGACCCGGCTAACGTCCGCGAGGCGGTCCGCGAGTGCAAGATGGACCTCGCCGAGGGCGCGGACGCGATCATGATCAAGCCTGCCCTGCCCTACCTCGACGTGATCCGCGCGGCGCGCGAGGCGTTCCAGGCGCCGCTCGCGGCCTACAACGTCTCGGGCGAGTACGCGATGGTGAAGGCGGCCTGCCGCGCCGGCTGGCTCGACGAGCGCGCGGCGGCGCTCGAGTCGCTCACCGCGATCAGGCGCGCCGGCGCCGACCTGATCGTCAGCTACTGGACGCGAGACCTTCCCGCGTGGCTCTGACCGAGCGTTCGGCTCTCTACCGGCGCGCGCTCGAGCTGATCCCCGGCGGCGTGAACTCGCCCGTCCGGGCGATGCGCGCGGTCGGGCTCGACGAGCCGCTCTTCGTCCGCCGCGGCGAGGGCGCGTACGTCGAGACCGAGGACGGCCGCCGGCTTCTCGACTGGGTCATGTCCTGGGGACCGCTCCTCTATGGGCACGCCGATCCCGAGACGGTCGAGGCCGTGCGCGAGGCGGCGTCGCAGGGCACGAGCTTCGGCGCCGCGACCGAGGCGGAGGTTGAGCTCGCCGAGGAGATCGTCGACGCGGTGCCGTCCGTGGAGAAGGTGCGGCTCGTCTCCTCGGGGACGGAGGCGGGAATGAGCGCGCTGCGGCTCGCGCGCGGGTTCACGAAGCGCGACCGGATCCTGAAGACGGCCGGCGGCTACCACGGCCACGCCGACGCGCTGCTCGCGAGTGCGGGGTCGGGCCTGGCGACGCTCGGCATCCCCGCTTCGCCCGGCGTCCCGACGGGCGCCGCCGCCGACACGATCGTCGTCCCCTACAACGACCTCGAGGCCGCGACCGAGGCCGTCGTGCGCTACGGCGAGGGGCTCGCGGCCATCATCGTCGAGCCCGTCGCGGCGAACATGGGCGTCGTCCCGCCCGTGCCCGGCTACCTCGAGACGCTGCGCAGGCTCTGCGACGTCTCGGGCGCCCTCCTGGTCTTCGACGAGGTGATCACGGGCTTCCGCGTCGCGCGCGGCGGTGCGCAGGAGCGGTTCGGCGTCGTGCCCGACCTGACCGTGCTCGGGAAGATCGTCGGCGGCGGGCTGCCGCTCGCGGCGTTCGGCGGCCGGGCCGAGGTGATGGACCTACTCGCGCCGGGGGGGCCGGTTTACCAGGCCGGGACGCTCGCCGGGAACCCGCTCGCCACGGCCGCGGGGCTCGCGGTGCTGCGGCGGCTGCGCGATCACGCCGTCTACGACGGGCTCGAGCGTCGCGCGGAGCTGCTCGAGGAGGGACTCGCGCCGTTCGGTCGCGTGCAGCGGGTCGGCGCCCTCCTCACCCTCTTCATGAGCGACGGGCCGGTGCGGAACTTCGAGGACGCGCAGGCCTCCGACACCGAGCGCTACGCGGCGCTCTTCCGGCACCTGCTCGAGCAGGGCGTCTACCTCCCGCCCTCGCAGTTCGAGGCGCTCTTCCCCTCGACCGCGCACGGCGAGGAAGAGATCGAGCGCACGGTGGCCGCGGTGGCGAGCTTTGCTCGCTGACGTCTGGGAGACGATGGCCGTCGACGCGGCCGCCGAGAGCACGCTCTGGGCGGACTGTCTGCTGCCGGACGTCGAGCGGGACCGGAATCCGGTCTTCTCGCAGCTCGGGGAGGCCCGCTACGCGCTCGGCCTCGAGACGATCTACGAGGGCTACCTCGTCCATTACGGCCGGCCGCGCCTGTTCGCGCCTGCCGACGACGACACGGCGCTCCTGCTCGGCGACTACCTCTACGCGCACGGCGTCGCGCGCATCTCGGCGCTGCACGGCGTCGCGGCCGTCGCCGACCTCTCCGAGCTGATCTCGCTGTGCAGCCAGCTGCGCGCGGAGGAGGCGGACGGCGACGGCCCGCTCTGGTCGGCGACGGCGGCGCTGCTCGGCCGCGGCGAGCTCGACGAGGCCCGGACGGCCCTGCGGCTGCACTCCGATCCGACGTTGCTCGACGCGGCGGCGCGCGCGGCGGCCGGGGACGACGCGGTCGACGCTGCGCTCGCGGCCCACGCGGCCCTGCGCCCTTGAACCCGCCGGCTGCGTCCGCTTTCCTCTTCCTATGACCACCGCGGTGAGGGAGGAGCGGAAGGTTCTGACGGCGGTCTTCGCGGACGTCGTCGGCTCGACCGCTCTCGCCGAGCGTCTCGACCCCGAGGACGTGAAGCTCGTCGTCGGCGAGGCGGTTGCGCGAATCGTCGGCGAGGTGGAGTCGCTCGGCGGCCACGTCAAGGACCTCGCGGGCGACGGCGTCCTCGCCTTCTTCGGCGCGCCCACCACGCGCGAGGACGACGCCGAGCGCGCGGTCCGCTGCGCGCTCCGCATCGTCGGCGAGATGGACGAGTACGCCCGCGAGGTGCGGCGCGGCTGGGGCGCCGAGGGCTTCGGCGTCAGAGTCGGAGCGGCGACCGGCGCGGTCGTCGTGGGCGAGGTCGGCGCCGGCTCGCGGGTCGAGTACGCGGCCTTCGGCGACACGGTCAACATCGCCGCCCGGCTCCAGTCCGCGGCCGAGCCGGGCTCGGTGCTCGTCGACGACGCGACCCACCGGGAGGTCGAGGGGCTGTTCGACTGGGGCGGCCGGCAGGAGCTCGAGCTGAAGGGGAAGACCGACCCCGTCGCCGCGTGGCCGGTCGCCGGCGTCGCCGCGGCCGCACGAGGACAGCGCGGCCTGCCGGGAGTCGAGACGCGGCTCGTCGGCCGCTCGCGCGAGCTGGGCCAGGGCCGCGAGGCGCTCGAGGCGCTGCGCGCCGGGCGCGGAGGCGTCCTCGTCGTCGCGGGCGACGCGGGAATCGGCAAGACCCGCCTGCTCGACGAGCTGCGCGAGCTGGCCGAGCGGGAGGGGAGCCTCTGGCTCGAGGGCCGCTGCGTCTCGTACGGCGAGTCGCTGCCGTACTGGCCGTTCCGCGACCTCCTGCGCGGCGAGTGGATCGGCGCGGGCGCCGAGGAACCAGAGTTACGGGTCCGCGTCGGGCTCCGCCGCCGGCTCGAACAACTCTTCGACGGCTCCGCCGAGGAGCTCTACCCGTACCTCGGCGGCCTGCTCGAGGTCGCGCTCGAGCACGAGGCGGCCGCGCGCACGGCGCAGCTGTCGCCGGAGGCGCTGCAGTGGCGCACCTTCGAGGTCGTCGGCCAGCTCTTCGCGCGCATGGCCGACGACGCGCCGCTCGTGCTTGCGCTCGAGGATCTCCACTGGGCCGACCCGACCTCCGTGCAGCTGCTCGAGCAGCTCCTCTCGCTCGCCGAGGAGGCGCCGGTGCTGCTCGTGCTCTCGCTGCGGCCGGAGCGCGACCATCCCGCGTGGGGGCTGCGGGAGCACGCGGGCCGGGAGTTCCCGCACCTGCTGCGGGAGATCGACCTCGGCCCGCTCCGGGACGCGGACGGCGAGCTGCTGGCGGCGCTCGTGGCGCCCGCGACGCTGCCGGCCGAGCTCGAACGGCGCGTCCTCGAGGCAGCGGAGGGAAACCCGTTCTTCCTCGAGGAGCTCGTACGCTCGCTGGCGGACGTCGGCGCGCTGGTGCGCACGGACGACGGCTGGCGCTTCGACCACGCCGTCGAGGTCGAGGTGCCCCCGACGGTGGAGAAGGCGATCCTCGCGCGCCTCGACCGGCTCTCGGCACCGGCCCGAGACCTCGTCACGGCCGCCTCCGCGCTCGGGCGCACGTTCGCGTTGCCGCTGCTCGAGGGCGTGCTCGGCGACCTGGACGGCGACGCGCTCCACGAGCTGCAACGGCTCGGCCTGTTGCGGCAGAGCCGGCGCTGGCCGCAGCCGGAGTACCGCTTCCGCCACGCGTTGATCCAGGAGACCGCTTACCGCACGCTCCTCGGAGAGCAGCGGATGCGCCTGCACCGGCGGGCGGCGGAGTGGCTCGAGCAGCGGTACGGGGAGCGCGACGCCGAGGTGCTCGGGCTCCTCGCCCACCACTGGCTGCAGGCGGAGGACGAGGAGAAGGCGGCCGACTACCTCCTCCGCGCCGGAGACAAGGCGCGCCTCGAGTACGCCCTCGACGAGGCGATCGAGCACTACCGCGACCTCCTGCCGCTGCTCGAGCGTCGGGGCGAGCGGCAGGAGATCGCGCTCGTCCTGTTCAAGCTCGCGCTGGCGCTGCACACCTCGCTTCGCTTCGCCGAGGCGAACGAGTCGTACCAGCGCGCGTTCGGGCACTGGACGCCGCCCGAGCCGCGCCCGGCGTCCGAGCGGCTGCGCCTCGCGTCGAGCTTCCTCCCGAACGACCTCGACCCGAAGAGCGCGATCGCCTGGCCGAACATCCAGGCGTGCATGCAGCTCTTCGACCGGCTCGTCGAGGCGTGGCCGGAGCGGACCATCGTCCCGTCGCTCGCCGAGAGCTGGGAGATCTCGGACGACGGTCTCCGCTACGTCTTCCACCTGCGCGAGGGGCTCGTCTGGTCCGACGGGACGCCGCTCACCGCCCACGACGTCGAGTTCGGGATCAAGCGCGTCCTCGACCCCGAGAGCCCCGGCTCATCGGTGGCCATCTACTTCGCGCTCGAGCACGGGGAGGACACGTATCTCGGGCGCAACACCGACTGGGACGCCGTCGGCGTGCGCGCGCTCGACGACCGGACGGTGGAGTTCCGGCTCAGCGCGCCGGCGCCGTACTTCATGAGCGTCATGAACCGGCCCGACGGCGGCCCGCAGCCGCGCCA
>DASXDE010000089.1:0-17342 GCA_036490825.1 Gaiellaceae bacterium | reverse complement strand
CGAGACCATCCGGGCGCGGAGGATCGTCTCGCGGCGCGACTCCTCGCTCATCAGGAGATCGAGGTAGCGCTTCCGGTAGCGCAGCTCGACGTCTTCGATCCCGTGGAAGGTGTCCGGCAGCGGCGCGCGGATCTTCGCGAGCACCTCCAGCTCGTCCACCTGCAGCGAGGGCTCGCCGCGCCGCGACTGAGCCGGCGAGCCGGTCACGCCCACCACGTCGCCGAGATGGAGCTCGATCTCGCCGGTGCGCTCGGCGGGACAGATCAGCTGGATCCGCCCCGAGCGGTCGACGAGATCGAGGAACACGAGCTTCCCCATGTCCCGCCTGGCCATGACGCGACCGGCCAGGCGGCGCTTCGAGGCGTCGTCGGTCGCGCCCGGCTCGAGCCGCTCCGCCTCGGCGCGGACGGCCGCGACCTCGTCGCGGTCGGGAAACCGTTTCGGGAAGCTCATCGCCGCGCGAGTCTACGCGGCCTTGATCTCCATGATCTTGAACTTCTTGGCCCCGCGCGGCGTCGGCGCCTCGACCACGTCGCCCTTCTTGTGGCCCATGATCGCCTTGCCCACGGGAGACTCGTTCGAGAGCTTCAGCTCCGCCGGGTCCGCCTCAGCGGAGCCCACGATGTGGTACTCGACCGTCTTGTTCGAGCCCATGTCCTTGAGCCGGACCTTCGTCCCGACCGAGACCTCGCCCGAGCGGATCTCCTTCTTCGTGACGACGCGTGCGTTCTTGAGCCGCTCCTCGAGCATCGCGATCCGCGCCTCGAGATGGGCCTGGTCGTTCTTCGCCGAGTCGTACTCGGCGTTCTCGGCGATGTCGCCGAACTCGCGAGCGATGCGGATGCGATCCGCGACCTCGCGGCGCCGCACGGTGGACAGCTCCTCGATCTCGGCCTGGAGCTTCTTGAATCCGTCCGGCGTGAGAATGACTTCCTTCACCACTTCCTCCTGAACCCCGCAACATGAAACGGCCGGCGGCGACCGGCCGTCGGCGGTCGGGGATGGTACCCCCGCGATCAACCCCCGTCAACAGGCCGCCGATACCATCGCCAGATGCCGGTGGACCTCCAGCAGTCGTGGGCGATCGGCGGCGTCGAGGTACCGACGCGGATCGTGCTGGCGCCGATGGCCGGCGTCAGCATCCAGGCCTTTCGGCGGCAGGGACGCCGTTTCGGTGCCGGCCTCGTCTGCTCGGAGATGGTCTCCGCGGCGGGGATCGAGCACCGGAACGAGCGCACCTTCGGCTATCTGCGCGTCTCGGGCGACGAGCACCCGCTCGCGATCCAGATCTTCGGCGCGGAGCCGCGCGCGATGGCCGAGGCGGGCCGCATGGTCGAGGCCGCGGGCGCGGACATCGTGGACATGAACTTCGGCTGTCCGGTTCGGAAGGTGACGAAGACCGGGGCCGGCGCGCACCTGATGGAGGACCCAGAGCTCGCCTGCCGCGTGGTCGAGGCCGTCGCGGCGGCGGTCGAGGTCCCCGTCACGGTGAAGATGCGGGCCGGCGTCTCGAACGGCTCGCGTGCGTGTCTCGAACTCGGGCCGCGGCTCGTGGACGCGGGCGCGGCAGCGCTCACGCTTCATCCGCGCTCGGCGGAACAGATGTACACGGGCGTGGCCGACCACACGCTCACGGCCGAGCTCGTCGATCGAGTAGGCGTTCCCGTGATCGCGTCCGGCGACGTGACCTCCCGCGAAAAGGCGCTGGCGGTGCTGGAGCAGACGGGCGCGGCGGCCGTGATGGTCGCGCGCGGCGCGCAGGGCAACCCGTGGGCGCTGCGCGAGATGATCGAGGGAGATTCGTTCCGCCCGACGCGCGAGGAGGTCGCTGCGGAGCTCGTCGTCTTCATCCGCGAGGCGGTGCGCGAGCTCGGCGAGGAGCGGGCGGTCGGGTTCCTGAAGAAGTTCTACGGCTGGTATCTCGGCCACGGCCGCTTCCCGAAGCCGTTCAAGCAGGAGCTCGTGCAGCTCCGCACGACCGAGGAGGTCGTGACGCGGCTCTTCGCCGCCGCCCCCGGCGCGGCGCCGCTCGTCGAGCGGCTCGAGGCGGAGCTGCCCGCGGCCGGGGACGAGGTGCTCCTCGATCGGCTCCCGATCTCGGTCTACGGCGGCGGGTAGGCGCTGACCGTCACGAGGCGCCTCCTCGGAGCGTTGCTGGTTCTCGTCGGCGCCGTCTGGCTCGGGCAGGGACTGAAGGTGATCGAGGGCTCCTCGATGACGGGCAGCACGTTCTGGGCGGTCACCGGCGGCGTGTGCGTCATCGCGGGCATCGGCCTGCTCGGCTGGCCCTGGCGCGGCGGCTACGGAGCCTGATTGCGGTCCCAGACGATGCGGAGCCCCTCGAGCGTGAGGAACGGCTCGACGTGGCCGATCGTCCGGGAGTGCGGGGCGATCAGGTCGACGAGGCCGCCGGTGCCGATCACCGGCGCCTCCGCGCCCAGCTCGCCGCGGATGGCGTCGACGATGCCGTCCACCTGCCCGGCGAAGCCGTAGACGAGCCCCGACTGCAGCGCTCCGGCCGTCGTCTTCCCGATCACCTGCGGCGGCTCGACGTAATCGACCTTGACGAGCCGCGCCGCGCGTGCGAACAGCGCGTCCATCGAGACCTCGATCCCGGGAGCGAGGACGCCGCCGACGTACGCCCCTGCCGGCGATACGACGTCGAAGTTCGTCGAGGTGCCGAAGTCGGCGACGATCGCCGGCGCGCCGAAGAGCTCCTTCGCGGCGACCGCGTTGACGATGCGGTCCGGCCCGACGTCCCGCGGCGCGTCGTGCTCGACCGGGATCCCCGTCCGCACGCCGGGACCGACGACGAGCAGCTCCGCCTTCGCCCACCTCTCGGCGACGTGCTCGTACTCCGGCACGAGCCGCGGAACGGTGGAGGAGAGGCAGATCCCGTCGACGGCTCCGAGGTCGAGGAAGTCCCCGAGCAGCGCGCCGAGCTCGTCCCCGGTGCGGTGAGCCTCGGTCGCGATCCGCCAGCGCTCGCCGAGCGCAGCGCCCTCGTAGAGACCGAACACGGTCTGCGTGTTGCCGACGTCGACCGCGAGCAGCATCGCGGCGCGAGCCTACCTAGCCGCTCAGAGCTCGTCGTCGCCGCGCAGCGGCTCGCCGATGCGCTCGGCGAGCGCCTCGGCCGTCAGCGTCGGCTCATCGCCCTCGCCGCGCAGCTCCTCGACCGTGACGTCGCCCGAGGTGAAGACCTTGGCCCGCGGGATGATTCGCGTCGGCCGGTTCTTGTCCCAGACCCAGACGTCCTCGAGCTCGAGCTGGAAGAACGGGAGGCCGCCGGCCGCGGTCGGCGCCGCCTGCTGCACGTCGAGCTTGTTGCAGAGGTACGTCGCGTCCTGCGTGAGCACGCAGAAGCGGAAAAGCGCGAAGACGGCCTGGTACTCCCTCTTCAGTGCGAGCTCGAGCTCGGCCTCGTACTCGTCGAGATCGTCGAGGTGCGACATGCCGGGTCAGTGTACCCCTCTGAGCAGGGATTCCACGTCCCCGAGCGCCGGCACGAGGAGGCCCGGAGCCAGCTCGGCGAGCGGCTCGAGGACGAAGCGCCGCTCGTGCAGGCGCGGGTGCGGAATGGTCAGCCCAGGCTCGTCGATCTGCTCCTCGCCGTAGAGGAGGAGGTCGAGGTCGAGCGTGCGTGGGCCGTGTTCACCGGGGACGCGGACGCGACCGAACCGTTGCTCGATCTCGAGCAGGCGGACGAGTAGCTCGCGCGCCGCGAGCGTCGTGTCGAGCGCGGCGGCGCCGTTGAGGAAGCGCGGCTGCTCCCCGACCCCGACCGGCTCCGTCTCGCGCAGCGTCGAAATCGCGACGACCTCGATGCCGGTCTCGGCCCCGAGGGCGTCGACTGCGGAACGGAGCGTACGCTCGCGGTCGCCGACGTTGGCCCCGAGCCCGACGTGGGCCCGCGTCACGGTCTCGTGACGGTGGCTGCCACCGTGGCGTCGAGGCCTGCCGGCCGAACCTCCGGCTTGCGCACCCGCACCTGCAGGCGTTCCGGCGCGAAACGGCGCTCGAGCTCGTCGGCGATCGCTGACGCGAGCGCCTCGAGCAGCGCGTACCGCGTCGCGTCTGAGACCTCCTGCACGACACGCGTGACCTCGACGTAGTCGACGGCGTCCTCGAGCCGGTCGCTCGTCCCGCGCTCCCCCACCTCGAGCTCCACGTCGAAGACGAAGTCCTGGCCCCGCTCGCGCTCCTCGCCGTGGACGCCGTGGCGGCCGAAGACGCGCAGGTCGCGAACCTCGACGGTGATCATGCGATTGCGCCGGCGACCGCGAGCGCGTCGACATGCGGCTTGACGTCGTGGACGCGGAGGATCGTGGCGCCGCGCTCGAAGGCGGCCACCGCGGCCGCCACGCTCGCCCCGAGCAGGTCGTCGGACCCCGTCAGCCGGCGCAGGGAGCTCTTGCGCGAGAAGCCGACGAGCACCGGCCGCCCGAGCGCGAGGAGGACATCGAGCCGGCGCACGAGCTCGAGGTTGTGCTCCAGGGTCTTGCCAAAGCCGATGCCGGGGTCGAGGCAGATCCGATCCTCTCGGACCCCCCGCGCGACGGCGAACGCGAGCCGCTCCTCCAGGAAGGAGGCGACCTCGGCCGCCACATCGCCGTAGTGCGGCTCCTCCTGCATCGTCCCCGGCTCGCCCTGCATGTGCATGAGGCAGAGATAGGCGCCCGAGTCCGCTACGACCCCGGCGAGCTCCGGGTCGCCGCGAAGCGCCGTGACGTCGTTGACGAAAATCGCGCCGCGCTCGAGCGCCGCGCGCGCGACCCGGGCCTTCGAGGTGTCGATCGAGAGGGGCAGCTCGGAGCCGAGACGATCGAGGACCGGCACGACGCGGCGCAGCTCCTCCTCCGCCGGGACGCCTGCGGAGCCGGGCCGCGTCGACTCGCCGCCGAGGTCGACCAGCGCCGCTCCCTCCTCGATCATGCGCCGCGCGGCCGCGGCCGCGACCTCGGGGTCGAGATGGACGCCGCCGTCGGAGAACGAGTCGGGCGTGACGTTGACCACGCCCATCACGGAAGGCCTCGGAAACCGCTCCTCGATTGGGATCACGGCTGGAAACTAAAGCAGCCGGATCGCGATGCCGACATACGGCTGCGATGATCGACGACCGCCTGCTCGCGCACTGGGAACGGGAACGAGCCGCCAGGGCTCGCCTCCGGGATTCGCTGCCGCCCTCGTGGCGGAACGATCCGCGGCCCAACATGGACGTCGTGCGCGAGCTCTACATCGAGGCGATGCTGCGCCTGAAGGAGCAGCAGCCCGTGCGCCCGGTCGCGATCGGCGACGACGACCGCTAGAGGCTTGATGTGAAATCGGCGCGCTGTCGGGGGCGTCGCAGGCCTCTAGTCGATTTACAGCGCCCTTACACGGAAGGCAACACAATCCGAGGTGCGGCTCGAATCACGCCGCCATCCAGATCAAGGGAGAGCCGATGCGCAAGCCTCTGGTACTTCTGCTCGCCGTCGCCTCGCTTGCTGCGGCAGGCGCCGCCGCCGGGCTGGCGAGAACCGCGGCGACGTCTGCACAGACGGTGACCATCAGCAAGACCGGCTACAAGCCGTTGGCGGTCTCGATCACGACCGGCGAGGCCGTCCTCTTCAGCAACGCCGACACGGTGGCGCACACCGTCCTCTTCAGGTCGACCACGGGGATGAAGTGCGGGGTCACGCTTCCGCTGGTGCTTCAGGCGGGTCAGAGCGCGAGCTGCACCTTCTCGAGCACGGGTAAGTTCAACTTCTCCGACCCGGCGAACAAGGGGAAGAACTTCCGCGGCACGGTGACCGTCGCCGCGCCCCTCACGTCGAGCCTCACGGTCTCGCCGAAGGCTGTCGTCTACGGCGCGAAGGTGACGCTGGCGGGCACGCTGGTGAGCCAGCAGTCCGGCCAGTCGCTCCAGGTCCTCGCGCAGGACTGCGGCGCGGCGAACACGACCGCGCTGGGGACCGTCACGACGACGGCCGGCGGCGTCTTCACCTTCCAGGCGCAACCGTCGCGACAGACGGCTTACACGCTGAAGTCCAAAGCGCTCACGAGTAGCGCGGTGACCGTCCGGGTCCTCCCGCTTCTGCACCTGGGCAAGGCGGGGCGGCACCGCTACACGGTGAGGGTTTCCGCCGCCCAGAGCTTCGCCGGGAAGTCGGCGACGTTCCAGCGCCGTGCGGGCAAGCGATGGGTGCTGGTCAAGCGTGTGACCCTGCAGGCGAGCACGACCGGTGTGGCGCCCACGGTGATCAGCTCGGCCACCTTCCGCTCGGGCATCAAGGCGCGGCTGCGGGTACGCGTCGTGCTCGGGCAGAAGCAGGTCGGCGCCTGCTACCTCGCTGGTCGCAGCAACACGATCCGCAGCTGACGGACGTGGAGGAGAGCCGGGGCGCAAGTCGCTCCGGCTCTCCCGAGCTCGCTAGCTATTGGCCGGATCCGGGCCCTGCATCGCCGAGCCCGGGAGCGGGAACGGCCGCGGCCGCGGGCGCTCGCGCTTGGGCTCCGGCTGCGGCTCCGGCTGCTCCGGTTCCGCCGGCGACTCGTCCGGGAAGACCCCTGCCTCGTCCTCGCCGGCGAGCAGCCGCTCGAACTGATCCCGGTCGATCGTCTCGCGCTCGATCAGGATCGTGGAGATCTTGTGCAGGTCGTCCATGTGCTCTCGCAGCACGGCCAGCGCAAGCTCGTGGGACTCCTCGATCACGCGGCGGATCTCGTCGTCGATCTCGCGCGCGATCTCCTCTGAGTAGTCGGCCTCGGCGCCGTAGTCGCGGCCGAGGAACGGCTGGTCGAAGTTGCGGCCGAGCACGCGCGGGCCGAGCTTCTCGCTCATGCCGAAGCGCATGATCATCTGCTTCGCCATCGACGTGATCTTCTCGAGGTCGTTCGCGGCGCCGGTCGTGACCTCGTGGAACACGATCTCCTCCGCGGCGCGGCCGCCCAGAGTCATCGCCATCTGGTGCATGAGCGCGCTGCGCGTCGTCAGGTACTTGTCCTCGGTCGGCAAGGAGATCGTGAGGCCGAGCGCCTGGCCCCGCGAGACGATCGTGATCTTGTGCACCGGGTCGGTGTGCTCGAGGTAGTGGCCGACGAGCGCGTGCCCCATCTCGTGGTAGGCCGTGATCTTGCGCTCGTGCTCCGAGAGGAGGCGTGCCTTCTTCTCCGGGCCGGCGACGACGCGCATGATCCCCTCCTCCAGCTCTTCCTGCTCGATGATCTTCTTGCCGCGGCGCGCTGCGAGCAGCGCTGCCTCGTTGACGAGGTTGGCCAGGTCGGCGCCCGTGAAGCCGGGCGTGCCGGACGCGAGCGTGTCGAGGTCGATCTCGGGCGCCAGCGGCTTGCCCTTCGTGTGCACCTCGAGGATCTTGCGGCGGCCGAGGCGATCTGGCCGGTCGACGACGATCTGGCGATCGAAGCGGCCGGGGCGCAGCAACGCCGGATCGAGGATGTCGGGCCGGTTCGTGGCGGCAATCAGGATGATGTTGTCCTTCATCTCGAAGCCGTCCATCTCGACGAGCAGCTGGTTCAGCGTCTGCTCGCGCTCGTCGTGGCCGCCACCGAGGCCGGCACCGCGATGGCGGCCAACTGCGTCGATCTCGTCCATGAAGACGATGCACGGCGACGCCTGCTTCGCCTGCTCGAACAGGTCGCGCACGCGCGAGGCCCCGACGCCGACGAACATCTCGACGAAGTCCGAGCCCGAGATCGAGAAGAACGGCACGCCCGCCTCGCCCGCGACCGCGCGCGCGAGCAGCGTCTTACCGGTGCCGGGAGGCCCGTAGAGGAGGACGCCCTTGGGGATCCGCGCGCCGAGCGCCTGGAACTTCTTCGGGTTCTCGAGGAACTCCTTGATCTCCTGCAGCTCCTCGACGGCCTCGTCCACGCCGGCCACGTCCTTGAAGCCGATCTTCGGCGCGTCGGGCGTCATCCGCTTCGCGCGCGACTTGCCGAAGCTCATCACCTTCGACCCCCCGCCCTGCACCTGGTTCATGAGGAAGATCCAGAAGCCGAACAGGAGGACGAACGGCAGCAGGCCCGTCAGGATCGACCACCACGGCGACGAGCCGACGCCCTTCGAGTTGAACTCGACATCGTGCTGCAGCATCGTCTTCTCGAGCGCTGCCTCGGACTGCGGCGTCGCGTAGTGGACGGTCACCTTCCCGGGGCCGGTCACGTCGGCAGCGATCGACTGCTTGTTCGGGTCGATGCTGACGTTCGACACCGTCTGCGGCGCGGTCTGGACCTGCTGGTACAGCTGGGACGTGCTCCACGCGTGCGACTTGGTGTTGTGGCTGCCCAGCGTCTGCAGCGCGAGCCACACGAGGGCCGCGATGATGACGAGCGGGAAGAGCGCGCTACGGAAGAAGCGATTCACAAAGGCTCCGCATTGAGGGTACCAGCGGCATGTCCGTCTAACGGGATTTCGAGACGGGCGGCTACGTGCCTTCGAGCACGAGCGCCTCGTCCAGGACCCCGACGTACGGGAGATTCCGGTACCGCTCGGCGAAGTCGAGCCCGTAGCCGATCACGAACCGGTTCGGGATCTCGAAGCCCGTGTAGCGCACGGGCACGTCGATCTCGCGCCGCTCCGGCTTCGTGAGGAGCGCGCAGACCTCGAGGCTCGCGGGCTCCCGCGCCTCGAGGTTCCGCACCAGGTAGGAGAGCGTGAGGCCCGAGTCGATGATGTCCTCGACGACCAGCACATGCCGCCCCTCGATGTTGATGTCGAGGTCCTTGAGGATCCGCACGATGCCCGAGGAGTCGGTCGAGGCGCCGTAGCTCGAGATCGCCATGAAGTCGATCTCGCACGGCACCGTCAGGTGCCGCATCAGATCGGCGAGGAAGAAAACGGCGCCCTTGAGGACCCCGACGAGGAGCAGGTCGCGTCCCTCGTAGTCGGCCGAGATCTCGGCCCCGAGCTCCGCGATCCGGCGCTGCAGCGGCTCCTCCTCGATCAGGACCTCCGTCACCGCCCGTTCGAGCTCAGTGGCGGACAGCTTGCACCTCCGGGTGCTCGACGATTCCGGGCACGGCCACGACCTCGTCACCGCGCACGACTAGAGGCCACGCCTCCCGCTCCGAGCGCGGCACCTTCGCGTCGACGAACACGTCCTGGATCTTGCGCCTCCTACCAGCCAGCCGGTCGCCGGGCTTCCATCCGCGCACTCTAAGCCCTTGGAGCTCCGAGCGGATGGTCCACTCTCCCCAGTGGATCTCGCCGGCCAGCTCGACCGGGCCGCGCTCCAGCCAGAGCCGCTCATGCTCGCGCACCGCCTGGAGGCCGCCGCCGAGGTCGACGCGCTTCGAGCCGACGGGCGCCGCGAGCAGCTCGGCGAGGGCCGGCGGCAGCGTGGCGCGGGTGTCGAGCGCGCGCAGCAGGTTCTCGTCGGCGGCCGGGTGGAGCCGGCGCAGGAGCGGCAGGATCTCGTCGCGGATCAGGCCGCGCTTGGTCTCGGAATTGGAGGAGTCGACCCGGAAGTCGAGCCCGGCTTTCCGGCAGTATGCCTCGGTCTCCTCGCGCCATAGCGGCAGCAGCGGGTGCACGATCCCGTCGTCGCTGCGCGGGGCGATGCCCGTCGCCGCGCCGCGCGAGACGAGCCGGTAGAGGATCGTCTCCACCTGATCCGAGGCGGTGTGGCCGGTTGCGCGGAGCGAGGTGCGCGCAAGAGAAAAGCGCTGCTCGCGAAGCCCGGCCTCGGTCAGCCCGCGGCCGTCGAGCTCGACGACCTTCGCGCCGAGCGCCTCGGCGCAGAAGCGGGCGTCCTCGTCCGAGTCGACGCCGCGGAGCCGGTGATTCACGTGGACCGCCGCGACGCGGTAGCCGAGCGAGCCGAGCACGTGCCAGAGGCACGTCGAGTCGGCGCCGCCCGAGACGAGGCACGTCACCTCGCCGCCGTCCGGGATCAGCTCGTGCTCGCGGACGAAGCGCTCGACGCGGTCACGCAGCTCCTCCATCCGTTGATTGTGCCGCCTCTTCACCAGGTCGGCGACACGCACCACGCCTCGAGCACGCCGAGCGCGTCCTCGAGCTCCTCCGCCGTGAACGGGTACGGGCGTGCGTGCTCGACGTGGACGTCGACGCGCGCCCGCGGCGGCTCGCCTGCGCGGGCGAGGAGGAGGTACGCGACCGGAAGGGCGTGGACGACGGCGAGGATCGTCGCCTCCGGCCGCGCGAGCAGAGCGCGATACGCCTCCGCGTAGCGCCGCACGATCGCGAGCCGGCTCTCGCCTCCGCCCGGCGCGTCCGCGTCCGAGCCCGCGTTCCAGGCCCACGCGCGGTATTCGTCCAGGGTCAGTCCCTCGAAGCTCCCCGCGCGCGGGTCGGCGAGCCGCGGCTCCTCGAGCACCGGCACGACGCGGCCGCCGAGCGCGAGCGTGAGCGT
Source organism: Gaiellaceae bacterium (assembly GCA_036490825.1). GTDB lineage: Bacteria > Actinomycetota > Thermoleophilia > Gaiellales > Gaiellaceae > Palsa-739. Next base: position 6,969 of record DASXDE010000089.1, on the reverse strand, counting down.
GACGCGCGTGCGCAGGAAGCCCGTGTGGACGGCGAGCTCGAGCGGCTCGTCCGCGAGCGCGCTCCCGAGCACCCGCGCCTCCTCCTCGCCGCGCGCGGTGAGCCCGACACCGACTGCGGGGTCGCCGTTGAGCAGCCCGCGGAGGCTGTACTCCGACTCTGCGTGGCGCGCGAGAATCAGCCGCTCCATTCAGGCCTAGAACACGAGCGAGCGGTACGTCAGCTCGCGGGTCATCCCGATCGAGTCGTAGAGGCGCAACGCCGGCGCGTTCTCGGGCCGCACGAACAGGCAGACGGCGGGGACGTGCTCCAGCAGCAGCCGGCAGAGGTCGGCCAACGCGCGGCGGGCGTAGCCACGCCGTCGGGCGTGCGGATCGACCCAGACCTGCTGGAGCTGTACCGCCGAGGGAGTCCACGCCGACGCCTCGGCCTTGAAGCGGATCACTCCGTCCTCGAGCCAGAGCCACGACCGCCCCTCTTCTATCTGCTGGCGGGTGCGCCAGCGGAAACCCTCGGCGTCGCGCCTGAGCGGGTCGACCCCGATCTCCTCGCGGTGCGCCTCGGCGCACGCGGGGACCAGGACGTCGAGGTCGAGCAGGCGTGCCGGGCGAATGCCCGTCTCGCCCGGCGGCGGCGGCTCGCGCAGCGCGTAGACCGGCTGCCCGGGGCGGTCGTCGCGCGGCTGCGGCATCCGCCGTCGCGCGGCCTCCCACAGCTCGCCCACCGCGCGCTCCTCGCCGATCACCATCCTCGCCCCGCTCCTCGCGGCCGGGTCGGCGAAGGCGGCGCACCCGGCGCCCGAGGGGACGACGTTCGCGCCGATGTGGCAGAGCGCCTCGATCTCCTCGCTCGAGCCGGCGACGGCGGAGAAGCGCCCGAGCCCGCGGCGCGCGATGTCCTCGAGGAAGACGCGCTCGACCGGCTCCTCGGCGCAGAACGCCAGCACCTGGTCGAGCGTGGGCGAGACCGTTACCGCCACGGCTGGATCTTTCCCCACCGGGTGCGCGTGCGCCCGGGGTTCGGCTTCCAGCATGGCTAGGGTTGCGCAATGCCCATCCACCTCCGAGCCGAGCCGGGCGACTACGCCGAGGCCGTCCTCCTCCCGGGCGACCCGCTGCGCGCGAAGTACATCGCCGAGACGTACTTCGACGATGTGAAGCAGGTGAACGAGGAGCGAGGGCTGCTCGGCTACACCGGGACGTGGGAGGGGAAGCCGATCTCCGTGCAGGGGACGGGCATGGGCTGCCCCGGCGCGACGATCGTGTTCGAGGAGCTGATCCAGCTCGGCTGCAAGCGGCTGATGCGCGTCGGCACGTGCGGCGGGCTCCAGCCGCACCACGCGCTCGGCGACCTCGTCGTGGCTCTGACGGCCGTGCCCGCGGATGCGACCGCGCAGCACCTCGTCCAGGGCGAACCGCACTGCCCGACCGCCTCGTGGGAGCTCATCCACGGCGCCGTGCACGCGGCGAAGGAGCTCGGGCAGCCGATGCACGTCGGGCCGATCGTCTCGAGCGACGTCTTCTACAACTCGGATCAGGGTCAGTACGAGCGCTGGTCGAGCCGCGGCGTCCTCGGCGTCGAGATGGAGGCGGCGGCCCTCTTCACCGTCGCCGCGCTCGGCGGGATCGGGAACGTGCAGGGGATCCACGGCGGCTGCCTCCTCACCGTCTCGGACATCGTGGTCGAGGGCGTGTTCACGCGGATCACGGACGACGAGCTGCGCGCGGCGGTCGATCGCATGACGCGCGTCGGGCTCATGACCGTCACCGCCGATTAGCCCCGGGCCCCCGCTCTTCCTCGTCAACCCTGCGTCCGGCAACGGGGCGACCGGAAAGCGCTGGCCGAAGCTCCGCGAGCGTGCGGCCCAGCTCGGGTTGCGCGGCGAGGAGGTGCTGTCGGAGTTCCCCGGGCACCTCGGCCAGGCGGCGCGCGAGGCGGGCGACTCGCTGCTCGTCGTCGTCGGCGGTGACGGCACCGTGAACGAGGTCGCGAACGGAGTCGCCGGGACGGACGCCGAGATCGCCGTGCTGCCCTGCGGCACCGGGCAGGACTTCGGCCGCACGCACGGCGTCCCGAGCCGGTTCGACGACGCGGTGCATGTCGCGCTCGGCGGCGAGCTGCGGACGATCGACCTCGGGCGGGTCGAGCTCGACGAGGGCATTAGCCGCGTGTTCGCGAACGTCGGCTCGGCCGGGATGAGCGGAGCGGTCGCACGGCGCGCGAACGCGATGACGAAGGCGCTCGGCGGCCGCACGACGTTCTTCTACGCGCTTACGCGCGAGTTCCTCGCCTGGCAGAACACGAACGTCCTAGTCGAGCTGGACGGCGGCGTCCGGCGGGAGGGCGCGATGCACGACGTGATCGTCGCTAACGGGCGCTACCACGGCGGGGGCATGAAGCTCGCGCCGGACGCGCGCCAGGACGACGGCGTGTTCGACGTCGTGACGATCGGCGACGTGAACAAGCTCGACTTCCTCACGACGGCTCCGAAGCTGTACAGCGGCCGCTACCTCTCGCACCCGAAAGTAGAGCTGCTGCGGTCTCCGTTCGTGGCGATCAGCTCAGCGGAGCCGCTCCCGCTCGAGGTCGACGGTGAACCGATCGGGACGACGCCGGCCCGCTTCGAACTCGTCCCCGCCGCGCTCCGGCTGCGGGTGCCGGCCGCTGCGTAGCGTCGCCGCAGCGGCCGCTGCGGCATCCGGCGCGCTCGCCGGCCTCGTCGCCTCCGGCGCGATCCACGGCATCGACCAGTGGGCCTGTAGCCACGCCATGCCCTTCGCCGGCAAGCCGGGACCGCCGCCCACGCTGGTCGCGTCCCTCGTGCCTCTCTACCACGCCTCGTTCCACCGGGTCGGCTTCGGAGTGGCCGAGATCGTGACGTTGCCGGGGCAGGCGCTCGTCTCGCTTCTCCTCGTCCTGCTGGTCGCCTGGAAGCTGCGCGCCCCGGGCTGGGTCGCGGCCTGGCTCGCGACCGTCGGCGCCGAGCTCGTCTTCCGCCACACGCTGACGCGGCCGCCGCTCCACCGCCACGGCGCGCACATCCCGGCCTTCGACACGTCGTGGCCGAGCGGGCACGCGCTGCGCTGCACGATCGTCGCGGCCGCTCTGGCCACGGCGTGGCCGCGCCTTCGGATCTTGCTCGGGCTCTGGCTCGCGGCGGCCGTCGTGCTGCTCGAGCTCGCCGGCTTCCACACGCCGACGGACGTCCTCGGCGGGCTGCTCCTCGCGACGGTCGCGGTGACGGGCGCCGTCGCCCTCGAGAGATCAGGTCTTCTTGACCGGTGGAGTGCCCTTGGTCGCGCGCGCTCGCGAGCCTGACGGCTTCGCGAGCGAGTCCACCTTCTTCTCGAGCGCGCTCAGCCGCCGCTCGAGCTCCTCGAAGCCGCGCGTGCGCCGTTGCAGATCGTCCACCCGGTCGGCGAGCCCCTTGAGCGCCTGGAGGACACGGTCGGCGCCCGGCGCCTCGGCGAGCCGCTGGACGGCCTCCTCGCTCAGGTCGGCCAGCCGTCCCAGCAAATCCTGTCTCCGCTCAGCCATCGCTCCTCCTCGGTCGGTCGATCTCGACGATATCGAGTGCGGCCGCGAGCGCGCGCAGCGTTTCGCCCGCGCCGGCGTCGATCGCGAGCTCCGCACGGGAGTCCCACGGCGTCTCGCCCCGGTTGACGAGGGCCAGCGCGCCGCCCGCCGCGAGCGTCTCGCCCGGCAGCTCGGCCACCGGGTGCACCTCGAGCGACGAGCCCACGACGAGGAGAAGCCCCGCCTCGGCCGCCAGCTTCTGCGCCCGCTCGATCGCGGCCGCCGGCAGCAGCTCGCCGAACATCACGACACCCGGCTTCAGGACCTCGCCGCACTCCGGGCAGGCCGGGAGGGGCAGCTGCTCGACGGCGTCGGTCATCTGCAGGCGAACCCCGCACCGGGCGCACTCCGCCTCCCGCAGCGAGCCGTGCACCTCGACGACCTCGCGCGAGCCGGCGCGCTGGTGCAGGCCGTCGACGTTCTGCGTCACAACGGCGCGGATCCAGCCCTGCCCCTCGAGCTCGGCGAGCGCGTGATGGCCGTCGTTCGGCTCGGTCTCCGCCAGCGCGGCGAGCCGGAGCGCGTAGAACTCCCAGACCCGTGTGGGAATGCGCCGGAGCGCGTCGACGTGCGCGACCTCGGACGGGTCGTACCTCGCCCAGACGCCGCCGGCCGAGCGGAAGTCCGGGATCCCCGACTCGGTGCTCACCCCGGCGCCCGTGAGCACGACGCACGGCTGCCGCTCCCGGATCAGCTCGGCCAGAAGCTCGACGCTCATATCGAGATACTGAACGGCTATGGACGGTTACACGTTCTCGGTCCCGATCCGCGTCCGGTTCGCGGACACCGACGCGCAGGGAATCGCACACAACTCCGCCTACGTCGTCTGGTTCGAGGTCGCGCGGGTCGAGTACCTGCGCGAGTTCGCCGGCGGCTACCAGGCCCTTCGCGAGCACGGCATCGAGGCGGTCGTGCTCGAGTCGCTGTGCCGCTACCGGCTTCCGGTGCGCTTCGACGACGAGCTCCTCGTCCACACGCGCTGCGTGGGGCTGCGCGGAGCCCGCTTCCGGTACGAGTACGCGATCGTGCGCGGAGACGCGATCGTCGCCGACGGCCATACCGAGCACGCCTGCGTCGACGCTGTGACGCTGCGGCCGACGCGTACCCCCGAGTGGCTCGCGGCTGCGATCCGCGCCGCCGAGGGGGACTAGCGAGGCGTGAAGATCTCGCGCGCGATCACGAGCCGCTGGATCTGCGACGTGCCCTCGTAGATCTGGAACAGCTTCGCGTCGCGCATCAGCTTCTCGACCGGGTACTCCTTGATGTACCCGTAGCCGCCCAGCACCTGGACGGCGTCGGTCGTGACCTTCATCGCGGTGTCCGCGGCGAACCGCTTGGCGAAGGAGGAGTAGAGCGTGGCCTCCCGGCCCAGCCCCTGATCGAGCATCCACGCGGCCTGCCAGCAGAGGAGACGTGCGGCCTGGATCTCGGTCGCCATGTCGGCGACCATGAAGCCGACCGCCTGGTGCATCGCGATCGGGAGATCGAACGCCACCCGCTCCTTCGCGTAGGCGAGCGCGTGCTCGTAGGCCGCCTGCGCGACGCCGACCGCGCCGATCGCCGTGCCCGGCCGCGTGACGTCGAGCGTCGCCATCGCGATCTTGAAGCCGTCGCCCTCCTCGCCGAGCCGGTTCTCGGCCGGCACGCGGACATCGTGGAGGGCGAACGCGGACGTGTCCGTGGCGCGCTGGCCCATCTTCTCGAGGTGCTTCTCGATCGTGACGCCGGGCGTGCTCATCTCGACGACGAAGGCCGAGATCCCCCTGCGCCCGCCGGCCGGATCCGTCTTCGCGAACACGACGGCCCACTCGGCGTGGCCGGCGTTCGTGATGAAGGTCTTCGAGCCGTTGAGGACGTACTCGTCGCCCTCCCGGGCGGCGGTGGAGCGCAGCGCCGCGACGTCGGACCCCGCGCCCGGCTCCGAGAGGGCGAACGAGCAGAGGATCGGCCGCTCGACGAGCGGCGGCAGCCAGCGGGCCTTCTGCTCGGGCGAGCCGAAGAGGAGGACGGGGCCGGCGCCGAGCCCGTTCGCCGTGATCGAGGTGCCGATCCCGGAGCAACCCCGGTAGAGCTCCTCGCCGACGAGCAGCCCGTCGAACGCGGAGAGCCCCAGCCCGCCGTACTCGGCCGGCACGTGGAGGTTCATCAGGCCGAGTCCGTGGGCGTGCGCGATCAGCTCCGCGGGATGCCGCTGATCGGCGTCGCAGTCGGCCTCGTGAGGGCGGATCTCGCGCTCGGCGAAGGCGCGGGCCAGCCGCCGCAACTCCTTCTGCTCCTCGGTCAGAGCGAAGGAGACACCTGTCGCCGTGCTCTCGTCGATCGCGACCATCAAGCCTCCGCAGCGCTTGATTGACTGTTCAGTCAAAGATAGCTCGGGAACCGGGAACCGGCTAGATCCGTACGATGTTGAGGTGGCGACGGCCGCGAAGAAGACGGAGCTCGACCCGCGTGACTTCCTTGCGCTCGACGCCCTTCTCTCCGACGAGGAGCGCGCGATCCGCGACACCGTGCGCCAGTTCGTCTCGGAGCAGGTCAAGCCGTACGTGGGCGAATGGTTCGAGCGCGGCGAGGTGCCCGGGGAGCTGATCCCGGAGCTCGCGCGACTCGGCCTGTTCGGGATGCACCTCGAGGGCTACGGGCTCCCCGAGGCAAGCTCGGTCATGTACGGACTCGTCTGCCAGGAGCTCGAGGCGGGCGACGCCGGCATCCGCAGCCTCGTCTCCGTGCAGGGCTCGCTCTCGATGTACGCGATCTGGCGCTGGGGATCGGAGGAGCAGAAGCAGCGCTGGCTGCCGCCGATGCACGCCGGCGAGCAGATCGGCTGCTTCGGCCTGACCGAGCCGGACGCAGGCTCCGACCCCGGCTCGATGCGCACGACGGCGAGGCGCGACGGCTCGGACTGGATCCTCAACGGCGCCAAGATGTGGATCACGAACGGCTCGATCGCCGACGTCGCGGTCGTCTGGGCGCGCGCGGAGGGCGACGAGATCAACGGCTTCCTCGTCGAGAAGGACATGCCCGGATTCGAGGCGCCCCTCATGCACCACAAGCTCTCACTGCGCGCGTCGGTCACCTCGGAGCTCGTCCTCCGCGACGTCCGCGTGCCCGAGGAGAACCGCTTCCCGGAGGTGAGCTCGTTGCGCGGGCCGCTCTCGTGCCTCAACGAGGCGCGGTTCGGGATCGTGTTCGGCGTCGTCGGCTCGGCGCGCACCTGCCTCGAGACGGCGCTGGAATACGCGAAGGAGCGGATCGTCTTCGGCAAGCCGATCGCCGGCTACCAGCTCACGCAGCAGAAGCTCGCCGAGATGGCGCTCGAGGTCAACCGCGGGGCTCTGGTGGCGCTGCACCTCGGACGGATGAAGGACGAGGGGACGCTGCGGCCCGAGCACGTCTC
>DASXDE010000088.1:0-9254 GCA_036490825.1 Gaiellaceae bacterium | reverse complement strand
TCCTGATCTTCGATAGCCATCGCATGTGCCGTTGCGTGCTCGATGTCTTCGTCGGCGATCCCGTGCTCCCGCGCCGACGGGTGCATCTCCACCTCGAAAATCGTACTACAAAACTCTGAGCGACTGCGATTTCATGCCCATTCGTGCCGGCCAGGCCCGCCGCGTGCGGGCACCGGTGCGTGCACGGAGCCTAAGAAAGTGCCGATTTGCAGGCGGCTCCGAACCCCGTTGAGGGCACCTGGCCGGCGGCTACGCTCCTCCCATGCCGAAGATCGAGAAGTCCGAGCAGGAGTGGCGCGCCGAGCTGACGCCGGAGCAGTACCGCGTCCTGCGCGAGAAGGGAACCGAGGCGCCGTTCAGCGGCGAGTACGACCACGTCTTCGAGCCGGGGACGTACCGCTGCGCCGGCTGCGGCGCGGAGCTCTTCGAATCCGACGCGAAGTACGACTCCGGCTGCGGCTGGCCGGCCTTCTCCGGCCCGGCGGGCGAGGAGGCGGTCGAAGAGGAGAGCGACACGAGCTACGGGATGGTGCGCACCGAGGTGCTGTGCGCGAGCTGCGGCGGCCACCTCGGCCACGTCTTCCCCGACGGGCCGCGCCCGACCGGGCTCCGCTACTGCATCAACTCGGCCGCGCTCGAGCTCGACGAGCGATAGCGGTACCGTTCGCGGGCGCGGGCGGTTAGCTCAGCTGGGAGAGCAACGGCTTTACACGCCGTAGGTCGCAGGTTCGAGCCCTGCACCGCCCACTTTCGCGCGAGAATCGCCGCGATGAGCGAGCTCGACGAGGTCGACGAGGAGACCGCCGGCGAGCAGGTCATCGGTCTCCATCTCCACCATCACCTGAGCCCGCGGCGCGAGCGGGCGATGTTCGCGACGCTCGGCTTCACGCTCGCGCTCGCCGTGACGCGCGGGATCACGACGTTGCTGCACAAGCGCGGCGCCGGCCCCAACGGCGGCATCGTCGTCGGCGGCGTTCACATCCACCATTTCGTCTTCGGGATGGTCGGCCTGCTGCTGCTCTCCTACGCCTGGCTGCTGCTGCTCGGGGTCGAGGACAAGCCGCCGCGGACGTGGTTCCGGCTCACCGCATTCGCCTACGGAGTCTGCTCGGCCCTGATCCTCGACGAGTTCGCGCTGTGGCTCAACCTGCGCGACGTCTACTGGGAGCGACAGGGCCGCGAGAGCGTCGAGGCGCTCTGCGCCTTCGGCGGTCTTCTGCTCTGGGTGGGCCTCATCGCCCCGTTCGCACACGCGGTGTGGCGGCATCTCCAGGGACGTCCGGTCCCTCCGCGGCAGACCGGGCGGCGCGGCTCTTCCGTGCGACACTGAACCGATGGAAGCGGCGCAGGTGAGCCTGCTGCGCTGGTTGCGGCGACAGCTGCGCCAGCCGATCCCGATGCGCGAGCACCTCGAGGCCGCGGTCGAGAACGACGACGTCGCGGAAGCCCGCCGGCTTCTCGCCGGCTTCGAGTTCAGCGACGCGCAGCGGCGGAACGTGGAGCAGCTGCTCGACGCCTGGGAGCGCCAGCACGCGAAGTAGCGGCGTGCCAGGCGGCAGCGCCGAGGGCGACCACGATCAGCGCCGACCCGACTGTCTCGACGGCGGCGTCGAGCGAGAAGAGCGAGCCCAGCAGTCCGCTCGCGACGACAAAGGTGGCGACCAGGAAGTAGATGCAGGCGATGAAGGCGGCCGTGACCTCGCCGCGGCGCTCGCCGGGCGCGAGCTCGTTCAGCTCCTGCTGTGCTGTCAGGAACGCCGTGCCATGCCCGGCGCCGGCGACTACGGTGCCGACGACGAGGAGCGTGATCGACCCGCTCGGGGCGGCGGCGACCACCGCGCCGAGCCCGAGCGCGAGCAGCACGCAGCCGAGCGCCTGATCGCGGCGGTGTGATCCCTCTCTCCGCTCCACCAGGGGCTGCGCCGCGAACGACGCGATGAGGCCCGCCGCGGCGATCGCGGCGACGACCGCGAGGTCCCGAGTCCCCAGCAGCCGCTCGGAATACGACGGCCCGATCGAGAGGAAGAGCGCCATGGCCGCCCAGACTGCTCCCGCGGTCAGGCCGACGCGGAAGAACGGCCGGCGGATCTCGGCCGGCACGCGCGGCCATTGCGGCCGCCAGGCCTCCCGCTGCCCCTCGCTGCGCTCGGGCAGGCGCAACACGAATGCGCCGGCGACGAGCGTGAGGCCGAGGGTGAGGAGGTAGCAGAGGCGCAGCGGCTCGGGCGCCCACTCCGCGAGCGCTCCGGCGACGAGGGGCCCGAGCGCGCTGCCTCCCGCCTGGGCCAGCCCGGCCCCGAGCGCGGCGCGCCGCCGGTTGCCGTGCGGGTCGAGCTCGACGAGCGCGGCGGTCGCCGCTCCGCTGATCATCCCGACCGCGAGCCCCTGCGTCGCGCGCGCGGCGAACAGCCAGGCCTCTCCCTGTGCCGCGGCGAACAGCGCGAGCCCGACGCATGCGGTCGCCAGCCCGGCGGCGACGACCGGCCGCCGCCCGAAGCGATCGGAGAGACGGCCGAAGAGGACGAGCGCCGGCACGAGCACGATCGCGTAGGTCGCGAAGATCGCGGTCAGCACGAGCGCCGAGAAGTCGAATCGCTCGGCATAGACGGCGTAGAGCGGGGTCGCGAGGTTCGCTCCCGCCATCAGCGCGAGCCACGCGGCCCAGACTGTCAGCATCCGGCGCATTCCCTGCGCCTACCACGAATACCGCTAGTAGAACCCCTCGCGTCGCCGGTACCGCTCGGCCCGCGCCTCCTCGTACTCCTCAACGTCGAGCTCCGGGTCGGCGACCGCCTGCAGGATCTCGCCGGAGGCCGGCAGCTCCGAGCGCTCGACGTGCCGTTCCGGGTTCCAGAGGTCCGAGCGGAGGAAGGCCTTCGGGCACTGCGTGTAGGCCTCCTCGACCGTGACGAGGATGCCGAGCTGCGGTGCCTTTCCCTCGACCTCGCTGGCGGCGAGCAGCTCCGGGTCGTCGACGATCCGCGCGCGTCCGTTGACGCGGAAGGTGTCGTTGACGCCCGGGATCAGGAAGAGCAGGGCGATCCGGTCGTCGGCGAGGAGGTTCGTGAACGTGTCGGCGAGCCTGTTCCCCGGGCGGTCGGGCAGGAGCAGCGTCCGCTCGTCGAGGATGCGGACGAAGCCTGCGGGATCGCCGCGCGGCGAGACGTCGAGGCCGCCGTCCGGGCGACCGGTCGCGACGACGACGAACGGCGACCGCTCGACGAACTGGCGCGTAAGCGGGTTCAGGCGGTCGGCGATCTTCCTCTTGACAAGCTCCGCCGGCTCGCCGAGCACCCCCCTGAGCTGCGCCTCGTTCATGCCGAAAACCTAGGCGATCGCTTCTCCCGTACGGCGGCGACGCCCTCGCGCACGTCCGGGCCGGTCATGTCGAGGAACTCGAGCTCGAGCGAGGCGTCGAAGATCGGCCCCGCTCGGACGAGCCACTCGTTGAGGGCGAGCTTCGTATGCGAGATCGCGGCCTGCGACCCGGCCGACAGCCGGCGTGCGACCGCGAGCGCCCGTTCCTCGAGCTCGTCCTCGGGCACGCACAGCGAGACGAGCCCGATCCGCTCCGCCTCGGCGCCGTCGACCTCCTCGCAGAGCAGCAGGTGGTACTTCGCCTTCGCCATCCCGCACAGCAGCGGCCAGACGATCGCCGCGTGGTCGCCGGCGGCGACGCCGAGCTTCGTGTGGCCGTCGACGATGCGCGCGTTCGGGCTCGCGAGCGAGACGTCCGCGAGGAGGCCGACCACGAGCCCGGCGCCGACGGCGGGGCCGGTGATCGCGGAGACGATCGGCGTCGGGCAGGCCAGCATGTTGTAGACCAGGTCGCGCGCCTCGTGGAAGACGCGCAGCCGAGTCTCCGCGTCGTCCGCGATCGCGAGCACGAGATCCAGGTCGCCTCCCGAGCTGAAGGCTCCGTCCGCCCCGCGCACCAGCACGGCCCGCGTCTCCTCGTCGCGCCCGATCGCCTGCCAGACGCGCGCGAGCTCGCCGTGCTGCGCCTCGCTCACCGCGTTGAGCCGGCCGGGGGCGCGCAGCGTCAGGCGGAGGATCCCCTCCTCAGGCCGGTCGAGGTCGAGCGACGGGAACTCCGTCTCGTACGGGTAGGGCGCCACGAGGCAGATCCTACGGCGCGGCGCTACGCTCGCCGGGAAGCGGGCCGGTAGCTCAGTTGGTAGAGCAGCGGACTTTTAATCCGAAGGTCGCAGGTTCGATCCCTGCCCGGCCCATCGGGGGTAGACAAGCCAAGTCCATCGGTACACAATGCAGCCGCGCTCCTCGCGAAGCCGGGGAGCGGGGTCGGCATTCATCTATCCCAGGGGGTTTTGACATGGCAGGTCGCGGCCTGCGGGTTTGGGCGAGCCTGAGCGGGCTCGTGTTCGTGGTGCTGGCGGTGGTCGGGTCGATCTTGCTCTTCGACGGGCCGTCCGATTCGTCGCCGGCGAAGATGACGGCGTACTACCAGAGCTCGAGCCATCGTCTGCACATCAACATCGGCTGGATCCTGACGGGGCTCGGCCTGTTCTCGCTGATCTGGTTCGTCGCGGCGGTGCGCGAGCGCATCCGCGAGAGCGAGCTGGCGGCGAGCGAGCAGGGAACGCTGCTCTCGACGATCGTGCTCGTGGGCGGGACGGTGTACATCGCGGTCGCGATGGCCGGGATCGCGGTCGCCGACGGGATCAGGACGATGAGCGACGACACGTACCAACATCGGGTCTACAGCGGCGTCATCCACGCCGCCAGCGACGCCTCCTATCTACTGGTCGTGACCGGAGGAGCGGCGATGGCGGCGCTCATCTTCGCCACGTCGATCGCCGTCCGGCGCTTCGAGATCCTGCCGCGCTGGGTCGGCTGGTTCGGCTACGCAGCGGGTGTGGCCGCGATCTTCTCGGTCATCTTCTTCACGATGCTGTTCTGGCTGGTCTGGATGGCAGTCGCGTCCGTCGCGCTGTTCCTGCGCAGCCGGACGACGGCGGTCGCGTCGCCCCGGCGGTCGGAGGCTCTCCCGGCGTCGTAGCAGTACAGGCGTCGGTGGGTCGTCGTCCGGGACGGCCCACCGACCCTCTCCTGCTCGACCGGCGCGCGAGGTTTGCGGCGATCCCGCCGCGGTTAGCATCCCGGCATGGCGAGGAAGTTGCTCGCCGGGGCCATGGTCGCGGCCGCTCTGGGAGCCGTCGGGCCGGCGACCGCCGACCAGTTGCCGATTCTTCGTTCGGCGAAGGCGCTCCAGCGGCACCTGGTGCTCGCGATCTCGGTCGGCGATCTGCGCCCGACGGAGATGCTCGTTGCGAAGCGACGCGCCGTGGACGTCGAGGGCGCCTTGCTGCCGAAGAACGTCCGCGTCCACGAGACGATCCACGTTTCCGCCACGGCGGGCGGCGTCGTCCGCTGGCGGAGCGGGGTGACCCTCCGCCCCGGCATCTACTTCGTGCAGGTCACGGCGGTCGGGACCGTCGGCGTGACGGACTGCCCACCCAAGCTGCGCAACTGCGACGAGCACTGGTCGAACGTGCGGCGCGTGGTCGTCCGGCGCTCGAGCTGATCCGAGACCCGAGGAAGGGGGGCCGCCGGGTGGCGGCCCCCCTTCGAGTCGGACGTCCGTCACCCGGCGGCTACTTCGTAGGCGCCTCGCACGGGTTGGTGCTGAGGTTGCGGTGGAAGTTGTTGTACCGCTGGCTGACCGTGAACGGAGCAGCCGACGGCGGCCCCGATGGATAGTTCGACGCCAGCAGTCCGCCGTATTCGGCCGGATTGCCGCCGAAGTTGTCCGTCGCACCGGGGATGCTGTCGCCGCCCTCTTCCCAGAGGCACGTGTTGCCAGGCCCGTTGAACGTGCTGTAGATCGGGTAGAAGGTCGCGCCTACCGGCGGATTCACGCACCCCGATCCCGGGCTCGGGTCGGCCGGATTGCTCAGGTGGCGCTGGCAGGCGTTGTTCGTGGACGAGTCCGACCCCTCGATGCGCGGCAGGTCGGTCTCGAACGCCACCTGATCGTAGTTCTGCAGCTTGCCCTTCAGACCACCCGGTCCGCCGTGGCCGTCAGGTCCACCGCCGCCGAAGAGTGGGCTGCTGAACACGATCGGCGTGGAGACGTTGGTCGTCACCGCGCCGGTGCTCCCGGGCCAGGTGCCCTGCTGGTACTCCGGCCCGTCGAAGTCGACGTCCGTGAACAGGCACCCGGTGAACGATGCCTCGACCGTCGTCCCGGCGGGGTTGACGATCGGAGCCGGGAAGCAGGAGCGGTCGTCGAAGTCCGGATTGGACCCGTTCCCGTCCGAGTTCCCGTTCGTGCAGCGGAAGCTGGAGCTTGCCTGGCTGCAGTACTCGAAGTGGCCGATCTCGTCGGAGAAGGCGACGTTGTACGAGTGCGCAGCCCACAGCACGCGCGTGCTCGGCGTCGACGTGCTGTACATCGGGTGGTAGGCATACGGCCGGAACTTGCACGAGTGGGCGGTGGGCTCGAAGAGCGCATGGCCGAAGCCGTTGGCCGTGCTGGCGGTCATCGAACCGCTGTCCCCGGTCGTCAGGTCGTGGATGGTGACCTGGAAGCCGGCCTTGGTGTCGTGCATGTCGACGACGAGCTGGTCGCCGTTGTTGTACTCCAGCGTGTCATCGGTCACGACCGCCTGCTCGCCGAACGGCGTGAACGGGTTCGCGGGTGCCACCGGCACGCCGCTCTTCGTGATGGCCGCCCAGTTGACCGGCTCGGGCCCGACGATGTTTTGACAAGCGGCGTTGTTCGCCTGTCCCGTGTTCTGGTTCACCGGGTCGCTGTCGATCGTCAGCGCGGAACACCACTTGCCGTCCGTGTTCCCTTGCCCGTCGGTGCAGCTGACCGGGCCCCAGCCGGGCGGATAGAACTGCATCTCCATGAATGCGCTGCCCGGCGTCAGGCCGAGGTAGTCCGGCGAGTTCGGGTCCGTGCCCGTGTGGATGTTCGTGTCGCTATCGGGCGTGCAGGGCACTCCTGGATTGGGAGCGCTCTGGTCGTCGCACATCGCCATCCCGAACCAGAACGCCGGATGGAGCTGGAAGTTCCAGGTCGTGCCGGTCCCGTCCTGACTCGGCGGGGCGACGGGATCCGTCGGCAGGGTCAGTTGATACTCGTTCGAATTGCCCGAGCCGGACTTGTTCGAATAGAACAGGAGCGACGGCTCGTCGTGGCCGGACGTGTACGTGTATCCGTTATACGTCCACGCGTCGTTCTGCTCCGTGCACATCTGCGGGTACTGCACACAGAGCGGCGCATTTCCGCCCCCCGGCGTATACCCGCCTCCGACGGCGGCGCCCGTCGACGCGTCGCCGACCGCGAACACGCTCACCACCGCCGCGATCGCGATCACGATCACCCCCGCGAACCTCCGGCGGCGTAGGACGACAAACCGGTGCATAGGCCTCCCCCTTCTCGCTCGCGCCGTGTGGCGCTCTTGGGTGGCGCGATCCTGACAAATCCGCGCGTGGCCATGACGCATCGAACCGCTGGCTAGGATCGCCGCATGCCGTTCGCGCTCCGCCTCCTCGTCGCGTGGGCCGTCGACGCGGCCGCGCTCGCGGTCGCGGCCTGGATCTTCAGCGGCGTCTCCGTGGGCGGCTCGGCCGGGACGCTCGTCCTCGCGGCACTCGTCTACGGGCTGCTCGCGTCGTTCGTCAAGCCCGCGTTGAAGCTCCTCACTCTGCCGCTGGCGATCCTGACGCTGGGCGTCGCCTGGTTCTTCGTCGCGATGTTCGTCATCTGGCTGACCGACGCGATCGTCGGCGGCTTCCGCGTCGACGGCTTCTGGACGCTCGTCGGCGCGACCGTCGTGGTGTGGGCAGTGGGGGCCGCGGCGGACCACTGGCTGTTCCCGAAGCGGGGCCGGCTCCAGCGCATGATCGGCGCTTCCTCGCGTTTCGGGCGCGCCTGAACGGAAAACAGCGCGGGAGCATGCGGTCGTCTCCGGTGGTGCGCGTGCGGGACGTGACGCTGCCGGAGCCGACCGCGGCCTAGGCTCCCGCGATGCGTCTCTTCCTCGTCGCGCGGCACGGCCAGTCGCTCTTCAACGTCGACCAGGTCGTGAACGGCGACCCGGCGCTCGACCGCGGGCTCTCGGAGCAGGGAATCGAGGAAGCCGAGCGGCTCGCGGGCCAGCTCGCCGCGCTGCCGGTCGACCTCGTCGCGGTCTCGCCCTTTCCGCGCGCGCTGCAAACCGCGAACGTCGCGCTCGCGGGCCGCGAGGTCCCGCACCTCGTCGACGAGGAGCTGGGAGACGTCCGCATCGGCGAGCTCGAGGGCCGGTCGCTCGACGCGTACCGCGCGACGCCCGCGCACTCGAACCGGAAGGACCGCTTTCCCGGCGGCGAGAGCCTCGACGAGGCAGCGCTTCGGTACGCCGGTGCGTGCGAGCGGCTGCTCGCGCGCGACGAGCCCGTGACGCTGGTCGTCTGCCACGAGATCCCGGTGCGGTACCTCGCGAACGCCGCCGCAGGCAGCGGCGAGCTCAACGGTCCGCTCCGGCTCGTCGCGAACGCGGCGCCGTATCTCTTCGACGAGGCGTCGCTGCGCCGCGCGGTGGCGCGCATCCGTGAGCTCGCTGGGTAGCGTCGGGTCATGGCTGCGACCGACACTCTGGCCCTGCTCGACTGGAAGCGGCGCGTCTTCGGCCTCTACGCCGCGGTCCGCACGATGTCGCCGGAATCCGGCTGGCAGCTCTGGCGCGATACCCGGGACGACTTGTTCCGCTCGCACCCACAGTCGCCGCTGCCGGCCGACCGCCGCGCCTCGTTCCAGGGGCTCGAGTACTGGCCGTACGACCCCCAGGCGCGGGTGCTCGCGGAGCTCGAGGACGTCGAGGCGCCGCTACAGGAAGTGGCGACGAGCGGGACGGAGGCGATCCTCTTCCGGCCGTTCGCCCGCGCGAGCTTCGAGCTGCGCGGCGAGGTCCTCGCGCTCGAGGTGGCGTGGCTCGCCGCCTACGGCGGGGGCGCGTTCCTCTCCTTTCGCGACGCGACGAGCGGCACGGAGAGCTACGGGGGCGGCCGCTACCTCCTCGACACGGTGAAGGGCGCGGATCTCGGGGAAGACGACGGGCGGCTCGTGCTGGACTTCAACTTCGCCTACAACCCCTCGTGCTCGTACGACCCGGGCTGGGTCTGTCCGCTGGCCCCGCCCGCGAACCGGCTCCCCGTCGCGGTGAGCGCGGGGGAGCGGCACGTCTCGTGAGCGAGCTCGACGAGCTCCGCCGCGAGATCTCGGAGCTCGACCGGCAGCTGCT
>DASXDE010000087.1:0-22837 GCA_036490825.1 Gaiellaceae bacterium | reverse complement strand
GCGTAGTAGCCGGTCACCTGGTAGCCCCACGAGCCGGAGAACGGGTGCTCCATCACCGGCAGCAGCTCGACGTGCGTGAAGCCGAGGTCGGAGACGTAGTCGGCCAGCTCGTCGGCGAGCTCGCGGTAGCCGAGCGGGCGGTTCTCCTCGAGCGGGTTGCGCCGCCAGGAGCCGAGGTGGACCTCGTAGATGGAAATCGGCGCGCGCAGCGGGTCGGACGCCGAGCGGCGCTCGAGCCACTCCTCGTCGCCCCAGACGTGCTTGTCCTCCCACACCACGGAGGCGTTCGCGGGCGGCACCTCGGTGTGGAAGGCGAGCGGGTCGGCCTTCAGGCGGAGGCGGCCGTCGTGCGTCCGGATCTCGAACTTGTACTTCGTCCCCCCCTCGACGCCGGGGACGAACAGCTCCCAGATCCCGGACGCGCCGAGCGAGCGCATTGGGTGCAGACGCCCGTCCCAGGAGTTGAAGTCGCCGACCACCGAGACCGAGCGGGCGTTCGGGGCCCAGACGGCGAAGGCCGTGCCGAGGACGTCGTCCAGCTCGCGCACGTGGGCGCCGAGCCGCTCGTAGAGGTGCTCGTGGCGGCCCTCCATCGCGAGGTGGAGGTCGAGCTCGCCCAGCGTGGGGAGGAACGAGTACGGGTCGCGGACGGTGAACGTGTTGCCGTCTGCGTACTCGACCTCGAGCTCGTACTCCAGCGGCAGGCGCGCCTTCGGCAGCAGCGCCTCCCACAGCCCCCCAGGATCCTTGAGCTCGGCCTCGACGGATGCCGCTTTGTCATGGGCCGGCTGGACGCGCACGGCCCGCGCCTCCGGCCGGAGCGCGCGCACGACGACGCCCTCCTCGGCCTCGTGCGCGCCGAGAACGCCGTGTGGGTTGGCTCCGAGGTCGACCGTCACAGCGCTTCCGCCGCCGCCTGCATGAGGCGCTCGATACCCGTGACCGGGATTCCAACCCAGTCGGGCCGGTTGTCGAGCTCGTAGCGGAGCTCGTAGACCGCCTTCTCCAGCTCGAAGACGGCGAGCAGCCGCTCGATCGCGGCCTCGCCCGGCGGTAGCAGCGCCGGGTCGACCGTGTCGAGGTAGCTCTCGAGGAACCGCGCGCGGGCCCGCTCCTCCCAGTCGTCCGGCACGTCCGCGCCGCGCGTGAGCTCGGCGGCCGTCGCCGCGTACGCGAAGGAGCGGAGCATGCCGGCGACGTCGCGCAGCGGCGAGCGCTTGCGGCGGCGCTCGACGAGCGTCCGCGCAGGCTCGCCCTCGAAGTCGAGCACGATCCAGTCGTTGTGGCTCCACAGGGCCTGGCCGAGGTGGTAGTCGCCGTGGGTGCGGATGACGCGGCCGCTCGAGCCGGCGTGCGTGAGCAGGCGCAGCTGCTCGCGTACCTCCTCGCCGCGGCCGACGATCGGCGCCAGGCGATCGTCGTCCTCCGGCAGCGAGAGGAAGACCCGCGCGATCTCCTCGTCCACGGTCGCGGTCAGCAGCCCGAGCGACTCGACGCTCGGCTCCTCGGGTGCGAAGGCGAGATCGTTCGGATCGGCGCCGAGCGCGGTGTGCATCTGCGCCGTCACCTCGCCGAGCCGGCCGAGCCGGTCGAGGAGGCTCTCGGGCGCCGAGCTGATCTCGCCCAGCGCGAGCTCCCAGCCGCCGACGGCGCCGGCGACGTACTCCTGCAGCAGCCCGAGCGTCGCGGTCAGCGGGCCGCCCGAGTACGCGTACCAGCCGCCGAGCGCAGGGATGTTGCGGAAGCCCTGCTCGGTGAGGAACCGTAGCATCTCGAGCTCCGGGTTGATCCCCGGCTCGAGCCGGCGGAAGACCTTGAGGATCAGCGCCTCGTCGAAGATCACGGAGCTGTTCGACTGCTCGGAGGCGACGAGCCGGGCGGCCCCGAGCTCGCGGCCGAGTGCGGAGAAGTCCTCGGCGGGGCTGAACTCGGCGACGCCCTGGGCGCCCTGCAGGGTCAGTCCGGTGCGCATGGCGCTGACGATCTCCCGCGCGATCCCCGCGTCCTCGGCGAGGCCGTCGAACGCGCCGCCGTCGGGCTCGCCGGAGAACAGGAGCTGGTAGAGGTCGTGGGCGCCCGTGTCGAAGCGGAGCTCGACGAGGGCGAGGGAGAGCTGTGGCTCGGCCTGCCGGATCGTGACGGTGTCGAGCACCTCCGAGTGCGACACCGTCCGTGACTTCGCGCCGTACCACCGCTGCCGTGTGACGTACTCGATCAGCGCGCGCTCGTCCATGGTCATTCCACCTGCTCCGCCTGCCTGAGCTGGAACCAGAAGAACCCGCGCGGCGCGAGCGTCAGGAGGTACGGCAGCTCCCCGATCGGCGGGAAGGCCGTCCGGCCCAGCATCTCGACCGGGACCATACCGGCGTACTCCGAGAGGTCGAGCTGGACGGCCTGGGCCGAGCGCGCGAGATTGTGCACGCACATGATCACGTCCTCCTCCCAGCTTCGGATGTGGGCGAAGATGCGTGTGTTCTCCGCGCGAAGCGCCTGGTAGGTGCCGAGGCCGAAGACGGGGTGCTCCTTGCGCAGGGCGATGAAGCGCTGCATCCAGCGCAGGAGCGAGTTCGGCGTGCGGAGCTGCGCCTCGACGTTGACCGCCTGGAAGCCGTAGACCGGATCCATCAGCGGCTGGAGGTAGAGCTGCGCCCAGTCGGCCCGCGAGAAGCCGGCGTTGCGGTCGCCCGACCAGTGCATCGGCGTCCGCACGCCGTCGCGGTCGCCGAGGTAGACGTTGTCGCCCATGCCGATCTCGTCCCCGTAATAGAGCACGGGTGAACCAGGCAGCGAGAAGAGGATCGCGTGCATGAGCTCGGCTTCGTCGCGGCCGGCGTCGAGAAGCGGCGCGAGGCGGCGGCGGATGCCGAGGTTGAGCTTCATCCGCGGGTCCTTCGCGTACTCGGAGTACATGTAGTCCCGCTCCTCGTCCGTCACCATCTCGAGGGTCAGCTCGTCGTGGTTGCGGAGGAAGAGGCCCCACTGGCAGTTGTCGGGGATCTGCGGCGTCCGGTCGAGGATCTCGTAGATCGGCGTCGCGTCCTCCCGCCGCACCGCCATGAACATCCGCGGCATCACGGGGAAGTGGAAGCACATCTGGCACTCGTCGCCCTCACCGAAGTAGTCCACGACGTCCTCCGGCCACTGATTCGCCTCCGCGAGCAGGAGGCGGTCGGGGTAGCGCGCGTCGACCTCGGCGCGGATTCGCTTCAGGTACTCGTGCGACTCGGGGAGGTTCTCGCCGTTCGTCCCGTCCCGCTCGAAGAGGTACGGCACGGCATCGAGCCGGAAGCCGTCGATCCCGAGGTCGAGCCAGAAGCGCAGCACCTCGAGCATCGCTTCCTGCACCTCGGGGTTGTCGAAGTTGAGGTCGGGCTGGTGGTGGAAGAAGCGGTGCCAGTAGTACTCGCCGCGGAGCTGGTCGAGTGTCCAGTTGGAGGGCTCGGTGTCGATGAAGATGACGCGCGCCTCCGGGTAGCGCTCCTCGGTGTCCGACCAGACGTACCAGTCGCCCTTCGGGCCGCTCGGCTCGGCCCGCGACTCCTGGAACCACGGGTGGTCGGCCGAGGTGTGGTTCATGACGAGGTCGGCGATCACGCGCATCCCGCGCTGGTGCGCCTGTTCCACGAACTCGCGGAAGTCCTCGACCGTCCCGTAGTCGGGGTGGATCGCGAAGAAGTTCGAGATGTCGTAGCCGCCGTCGCGGAGCGGCGACTCGTACATCGGCAGCAGCCAGAGGCAGTCGACGCCGAGCCACTCGAGGTAGTCCAGCTTGTCGATCAGGCCGCGAAAGTCGCCGGATCCGTCGTCGTTCCCGTCGAAGAACCCACGGATGTGGATCTCGTAGAAGACCGCGTGCTTGAACCAGAGCGGATCCCGCTCGAACCACTGCTCGGACATCAGCCGCCGATCCTAAGCACGTGGCTCTGACCGGGGGCGAGCTTGACGTAGTTGCGGCCGATCCGCCACGTCCAGGTCTCGTCCGTGAGCAGGTCGCGCACCTGGTACGCCGGCGGCAGCCCGGTCGAGACCGGCACGACGCAGACGCCGACCTGCGTCGCCTGGGGGTCGAGGTTGACGACCGTGACGACGGTGTTCTTCCCTCGCCGCTTGAGGAAGGCGAAGAGCTGCTCGTTCTCGGTCTCGAGGATCGTGAGCGGATCGAGCCACTGGAGCGCAGGGTTCTCGCGACGCGCCGCGTTCAGCGTGGCGGCGAGCGGCAGAAGCGGCCCGTCGAGCTTCCGCTTCTTCAGCTCGTACTTCTCGGAGTTGAGGTACTCCTCCGACCCCGGCCGCACCGGGACGTTCTCGCACTGCTCGAAGCCGGAGTAGATCCCGTAGGAGGGAGAGAGCGTCGCCGCGAGCACGAGCCGCGCCTCGAAGGCCGGGCGCCCGCCGCTCTGGAGGTACTCGTGGAGGATGTCCGGTGTGTTCGCGAAGCAGTTCGGCCGGTAGTACTCCCCCCAGTCGAGCAGCTGGCCCAGGAACTCCAGCAGCTCCCAACGCGTGTTCTTCCAGGTGAAGTACGTGTAGCTCTGCGCGAAGCCGGCCTTGGCGAGCGTCGTCATCGGCGCGGGCCGCGTGAAGGCCTCGGAGAGGAAGATCACCTCCGGGTGCTCGCTCCGCACCTCGCGGATCAGCCACTCCCAGAACGGCACCGGCTTCGTGTGCGGGTTGTCGACCCGGAAGACGGTCACCCCACAGCCGACCCAGCGGAGGACGACGTCGAGCAGCGCCTGCCACAGCTCGCGCCAGCTCTCGCTGCCGAAGTCGACGTTGTAGATGTCCTGGTAGCGCTTCGGCGGGTTCTCGGCATACTTCAGCGTCCCGTCGGGCCGGCGGAAGAACCACTCCGGGTGCTGCTTCAGCCACGGGTGGTCGGGCGAGCACTGGATCGCGAAGTCGAGCGCGATCTCGATCCCCAGCTCCTTCGCGTCGGCCACGAGGGCGCGAAGCTGCTGCTCGCTCCCGAGCGAGGAGTCGATCGTGTCGTGGCCCCCCTCCGCGCCGCCGATCGCCCACGGGCTGCCGACGTCCCCCGGCTTGGCCTGCTCGGAGTTGTTCCGTCCCTTCCGGTTCGTGAGGCCGATCGGGTGGATCGGCGGGAGGTAGAGGACGTCGAAGCCGAGCTCGGCGAAGGACGGCAGCTGGGCGCGGACGCCGGCGAAGCCGCCCCAGGAGCGCGGGAAGAGCTCGTACCACGCGCCGAAGCGGGCGAGGACCCGGTCGACGTCCACCTCGTACGTCGCCGACCACGCCTTCTCGGAGCGCGCTCCCGCAGGCGCGGCGAGCGCAGCCTCGACGGTCAGCTCCTCGGCGTCGAGCAGCACGGCCCCCTCCGACAGCTCGCCAGCCAGGTCCGCCTGGCTCGCCGCGACCTTGCGCCGCAGCTCCTCCTGGAACGACGCGACGCGGTCGACCCACGCCTCGATGCGGAAGCTCCAGAGGCCGGGCCGGTCGACCTCGAACGAGCCGCTCCAGACGTCGTTGCCGAGCGGCTCGAGCGGCGCCTCGGTCCAGCGGGTCGTGCCCGGAGCCTTGTGCCGGACGGCGGCGCCGAGGGTCTCGTGGCCGTCGCGGAAGATCCGGGCGGTGATCTCGACGCGGTCGCCGACGGTGCGCTTGACCGGGTAGCGGCCGCAGTCGACCTGCGGCGCGACCTCTTGGATCTGGATTCGCGCGGGGCTCGTCTTCGGGATCGTCACGCCGGGAGTCTCACTGATGAGGAAGGATCAAAACGTCGTGCTCCCCCGCACCGCCGGCATCCTCCTCCACCCGACGTCGCTGCCGTCCGGCAAGCTCGACCGCGACGCGTACCGCTTCGTCGACTGGCTAGCGGCGGCCGGCCAGTCGTGGTGGCAGGTCCTTCCACTCGGCCCGCCGGACGAGTTCCACTCGCCGTACCGGTCGCCGTCCGCGTTCGCCGCCTCGCCGCAGCTGCTGGCCCGGCCGGGCGCACGGGTGACCGGGGAGGACGTGGAGGACTTCGTGGCACGCCATCCATTCTGGACCGGCAGCTGGGCGAGCTTCGCCGGCAGCGAAGCGATCGCCGACCAGGTGCGGTTCGAGCGGGAGTGGGGAGCGCTGCGCGAGTACGCAGCCGGGCGGGGCGTCCGGCTGATCGGCGACCTGCCGATCTACGTCTCCGACGAGGGCGCCGACCTCGCCGGCTGGCCGGAGCTGTTCGCGCGAGGCGAGGTCGCAGGAGCTCCGCCCGACGCGCTGAGCGCGACCGGCCAGCGCTGGGGGAACCCACTCTACGACTGGCCCGTCCACCGAGCGACCGGCTACCGCTGGTGGCGAGAGCGCTTCCGCCGCACCTTCGAGCTCGTCGACCTCTGCCGGATCGACCACTTCCGCGGCTTCGTCTCCTACTGGGCGATCCCCGCGCGGAACGCGACGGCGAAGCAGGGACGCTGGCGTCCTGCCCCCGGCGCGGAGCTCTTCCACGCCGTCGCGCGCGACCTCGGCGAGCTGCCGGTGATCGCCGAGGACCTCGGTCACATCACCCCGCCCGTCTACCGCCTCCGCGACGAGCTTGGCCTGCCGGGGATGGTCGTGCTCCTCTGGGCCTTCCGCCGGCGCCGGCGCAACCCGCACGCGCTCGAGCGCCACCGCGCCAACTCGGTTGCCTACACGAGCACGCACGACACCGACACCGCCGCCGGCTGGTTCGCCGGCCTGCGGGCGCAGCAGCGGGCGGCCACCGGCCTAGATCCGCGCGAGCCGAGCTGGGGGCTGATCGAGCTCGCCTACTCCTCCCCCGCCTGTCTTGCGATCGTCTCGGCGCAGGACGTGCTCGGCCTCGGCAGCGAGGCGCGGATGAACCGGCCCGGCAGGACGGACGGAAACTGGAGCTGGCGCCTCGACCGGGGCGCGCTGACTCCCGCGCTGGCCCGGCGGCTACGCGACCTCGCCGAGCGCCACGGCCGGATCGCTAGCGCGTCCTGAGGCGCCAGATCGGTGCGAGCACCGGGTCGGTCAGCCGCTGCACGTGCCGCACGAGCAGCGCGACCGCCGGCCGAGCGAGCCAGGCGACGACGAGCGCAGCGCCGAGCCCGACGAGGAATCCTGCGCCGACGTCTCCGGGATAGTGGGCGCCGATGAACAGCCGTCCCACCGAGATCACGAGCGCGAGGAAGAGGAAGATCCCGCCCGCGACCGCATCGAAGGCCAGCACCGCGAACGCGATCGCGAACGTCGCGCTCGCATGGTCGCTCGGGAACGAGGCGTCGTGCGAGCCGATCCACGGGTGCGCGATGTGATGGGTGAGGTACGGGCGCTGCCGGTCCCAGATCTCCGATGAGATCAGGCGGTTGACGCCGAGCGCGAGCGCCGCCGAGCCGAGACCGCTGACCGCGGCGAGCTTCCACTTCGGGCTGCCGCCCGGCCGCGCGAGCAGCCACAGCCCCACCGTCACGACGACCATGAACGGGATGCTCACCTTCTCGATGTCCGAGAACGTCGTCCCGATCGCATGGTGGTGCAGGGAGACCTCGTAGATCGCCTTGTAGAGCCGCCAGTCCAAGGTCTGCGAGTCCTAGCTGACCGGATGTGAGGCGTCGGTGAACTCGCGGAACTCGGCCGTCAGCAGGTAGGCCGTCTGCTCGCCGATGTCGACGGCGCGGTCCCCGATCCGCTCGATCGTCCGCGCGACAACCACCATCCGCAGGCCCCATTCCCGGAAGTCCGGCTCGGCCATCACGTCCACGAGCCGCTCGACGAAGCGGCGGTTGGCCCGGTCGATGAGCTCGTCGAGCTCGACGAGGCTCTCCGCGCCGGCGAGGTCGCGGCGGCTGAACGAGTCGAGTGCGACCCGCAACATCTCCTCCGCCCGCTCGCCCATCTCGGTCAGGACCTCGACGAGCGCCGGATCGGGCTCGACGTCGGCGACGAGCTGCGACAACTTGGCGATCGTCACGCAGCCGTCGGCGCTCCGCTCAAGCAGGAGGTTGATGTGGAGCATCGCGAGCAGGAGCCGCAGGTCGCGGGCCACGGGCGTCTGCAGCGCGAGGAGAGCCTGGATCTGATGCTCGATGGCGAGGAAATAGCGGTCGACCTCGTCGTCGAACGCGATCACCTCGCCCGCGAGCTCCTCGTCCCGCTCCTCGAGCGCGCGGATCGCCCCGTGGACGGCGCTGCGGACGCGCTGCCCCATCTCCTGGAGCTGCGCCTCGACCTGCTCGAGGGCCGCGTCGATCGTCATCGCGGGCCAGCGTACTAGAGGCTCTCCGGGAAGGCGCCATCGCCTTCACCACTTCGTCTCCACCTCGCAACGGCGGCGTATCCCACCCGCTGCGGGGGTCGCCGTACGGTGGCCGCGAACCCTGAGGAGGAGGAGAAACCAGATGCCGAAGCACGGCATGCTCATTCGCATCACCCTTGTCCTGGCCGCCGCGGCCGCCGTCTCGGCGCTCGCCGTGGCCGGCGCCGGCGCAGCGTCGGCGAAGCGCTCGAGCGGAAGCCTGACCGGGGCCGGCTCGTCGCTGATCGCGCCGGCCGTCGCGGTCTGGTCGCAGCTCTACAGGAATGCGACCATCAACTACGCGGCGATCGGATCGGGCGGGGGAATCAGCCAGATCTCGACCCGGAACGTCGACTTCGGCGCCAGCGACGCTCCCCTGACCAAGAGCCAGGGTGAAGGCTGCCACGGCTGCGTCCAGATCCCGTGGGCGCTGACGGCCACGTCGCCGGTCGTGAACATCCCCGGTGTCAACGCCGACCAGCTCAAGCTCACCGGGACGGTGCTGGCGAACATCTACCTCGGCAACATCACGAACTGGAGCGATCCGGCGATCAAGGCGCTGAACAAGGGCCTCAAGCTGCCGAACCTCAAGATCACGCCCGTCCATCGCAGCGACGGCTCGGGCGACACGTACGTCTTCACGAACTACCTCTCGAAGGTGAACCACACGTGGAAGACGAAGGTCGGCTGCGCGACGACGGTGAGCTGGCCGACGGGTGTAGGCGGCGCGAAGAACGACGGCGTCTCGGCCATCGTGCGCTCGACCCCCGGGACGATCGGCTACGTCTCCGTCGCCTACACGATCGCGAACCATCTTCGGCTGGCGAAGCTGAAGAACGCGGCGGGGCAGTACGAGCTCCCGACGATCAGCTCGATCGAGTCGGCCGCGCAGCTGGTGAAGGCGACGAGGATCCCGACGAACAACAAGATCTCGATCACAAACCCGCCGAAGTCGAAGACGTTCCTCCACGCGTACCCGCTCGCGACCTTCACCTACGTGATCGTCCCGCAATCGACGTCGAAGGCGGCCGAGCTCAAGGCGTTCATCACCTGGGCGCTGGGCTCGACCGCGCAGAGTTCGATCAAGAAGCTCGTCTTCGCCCCGATGCCCGGCTCCGTGACGAAAGCCGCGAAGAAGACGCTCGCCTCGGTCCACTCATAGGAGAGCGTCGCCCGCCTCGTGAGCACCTACGACGCGATCGGTGACGAAGCCCGCCGCCCCTTCTCAGGGCGGCGGGCGCGTCTCGGCGACCTGTCCCTGCAGACCGTCGCCGGACTCGCCGCAGCCGGCGCGGTCTCCGTGCTCGGCCTCATCGCGTACAAGGTCGTCCAGGGCTCGCGGCTCTCGCTCTCGACCTTCGGGCTCGGCTTCGTCCGCGGCATCGGCTGGGACCCGGTCCACAACCATTTCGGCGCCGCCAGCTTCCTCTTCGGGACGGCGGTGACGTCGATCGGCGCGCTCCTTCTCGCCACGCCGCTCGCGCTCGGGATCGCGCTCTTCCTCACCGAGCTCGCGCCGCGCTGGATCCGCGGTCCGGTGACGGCGCTCGTCGAGACGCTCGCGGCGATTCCCAGCGTCGTGATCGGGCTCTGGGGGATCATCGTGCTCGGCCCGGTCCTGCGCGAGCACGTCATGCCGGCGCTGCACTCGACGCTCGGCTTCATCCCCCTGTTCGGGACGCCGTCGCCGGCCGGCACGGGCATCTTCACCGCGATCGTCGTGCTGACGATCATGATCCTGCCGATCGTCTCGAGCATCTCGCGCGAGCTCTTCCTCGGCGTGCCTACCGAGCTGAAAGAGGCGGCGCTCGGGCTCGGCGCCACTCGCTGGGAGATGGTGCGCGGCGTCGTCTTCCCTTACGCCCGCGGAGGGGTGGCGGCGGCGATGATCCTCGGCCTCGGCCGCGCCGTGGGCGAGGCGATCGCGGTTGCGCAGGTGATCGGCGGGGTCGACAACCTCATCGGCTGGAACCTCTTCAACGGGGGCAACTCTCTCGCCGCCAAGATCGCCCTCGACTACCAGGGCGCGACGTCCCAGCTGGAGGTCTCGTCCCTCTTCTACCTCGCGCTCATCCTGCTCGTCTTCTCGCTCGTCGTGAACCTCGTGGCGCAGGTGGTCGTCCGCCGCGTCGCGCGTCGGCAGGGACTGGTGGCGCGGTGAGCGCAGTCGAGCTCAGCCCGCTGCAACGCCCGAACGACAGGCTGAGAAGACGCCGCGCGGTCAACCGCGCAATGGAGGTGCTGGCCTGGGCAGCCGGGGCGATCGGCATCGCCATTCTCGGGGTCGTCGTCTGGTCCGTGACGAAGCGCGGCGCCGGACAGCTCAATCTCGACCTTTTCACGAAGGCGCCCGTCCCCTTCGCGATCGGGCACGTCAAGCAGGGTCTCGCGAACGCATTCGCGGGCAGCCTCGTGATCGTCGGACTGGCGACGGCAATGGCGCTGCCGGTCGGGATCCTCGTCGCGATCTACGTCAACGAGTTCGCGCCGAGAGCCGTGCGGAACGCCGTCGGCCTCACGCTCGACGTCCTCAACGGCGTCCCCGCGATCGTGATCGCGATCTTCGTCTTCGGCCTGCTCGTCGCAGCCCACGGCCAGAGTGGCTTCGCCGGCGCTTTCGCGCTCGCCGTGCTGATGCTCCCGCTCGTCGCGCGGGCCACGATCGAGGTGCTGGCCCTGGTGCCGGGCACGCTGCGCGAGGCCTCGCTCGGGCTCGGCGTGCCCCGCTGGCGGACGACGCTCGGGATCATCCTCCCGCAGTCGATCGGCGGGATCGTGACCGGGGCAGTGCTCGCCGTCGCGCGGGTCGCCGGCGAGACAGCGCCCCTGCTCTTCACGTCCTCGATCGTCGGCAACAGCGTCGGCTGGAACCCGGCCCACGCCCTGCAGAGCGTGCCGGTCGCGATCTTCGAGCTCTCGGACTCGCCGAATCCGGACGACCACGCGCGCGCCTGGGCGGCGGCGCTCGTGCTGTTGCTGTTCATCCTCGTCGCGAGCCTCAGCGCCCGCTGGCTCGCCACGCGCAGTCGCCGCAAGCTCGGGCGCGCCGCCAGATGACGAGCCGGCTGAGGGGAGACCGCGTGTCCGTGTCGAGTACGATCGAGCGCGCCGTGCGCGTCGAGACGAAACGTCAGCCGCTGCCGCCGCGCGAGCGGCTCGAACAGATCTTCGACATCCAGTCCCTGACCGCGATCTACGGCTCGAAGCCGGCCCTCAAGGACGTCTCGATCGAGGTCTACAGGAACCTCGTCACCGCCGTGATTGGCCCGTCGGGCTGCGGCAAAAGCACCTTCATTCGCTGCCTGAACCGGATGAACGACCTCGTGCCGAGCTTCCGCCAGACGGGGACGATCCGCTACCACGGCCAGGACATCGCGGCGCGCGACATCGACCCGGTCGCGGTGCGCCGCACGATCGGGATGGTCTTCCAGCGCCCGAACCCGTTCCCGAAGTCGATCCACGACAACGTCGCCTGGGGACTGAAGGTGCTCGGGATGAAGGACAACCTCGCGGAGCGGGTCGAGCGGGCGCTGACGCAGGCGGCCCTCTGGGACGAGGTCAAGGATCGGCTGAAGGCGAGCGCGCTCTCGCTCTCGGGCGGTCAGCAGCAGCGCCTGTGCATCGCGCGCGCCATCGCCGTCGAGCCGGACGTCGTGCTCATGGACGAGCCCGCCTCGGCCCTCGACCCCATCGCGACGCAGGCGATCGAGCAGCTCCTGCACGACCTCAAGAGCGAGTACTCGTTCGTGATCGTGACGCACAACATGCAGCAGGCGGCCCGCGTCGCGGACATGACAGCCTTCTTCTCGATCTCGCGCGGCGAGGAGGGTCAGCGCTGGGGCGAACTGATCGAGTACGACGCGACCGAGAAGATCTTCACCGCCCCGTCCGACAAGCGGACGGAGGACTACGTGACGGGTCGCTTCGGCTAGATCGCCTGGCGCGGGAAGCGGGCACGGATCGTCAGGCCGTGCCCCGGCTCGCTCGTGGCCTCGACCTCTCCGCCCGCCGCCGTGACGACGTGCTTCACGATTGCGAGACCGAGGCCGGTGCCCCGGCTCGTGCGCGCCTGGTCGCCCCGGTAGAAGCGCTCGAACAGGCGCGGGAGGTCGGGGGGCTCGACGCCCTTGCCGTCGTCCGAGACCGCGAGCAGCGCGCCCGCCGCGGACCCGGAGAGCTCGACGGTGCACGTCGTGCCCTGGCCCGCGTAGCGGATCGCGTTGGCGAGCAGGTTCTCGACGACGACGCGGAGCATCCTCGGCCGTAGCGGGAGCTCCACCCGGTCGTCGGCTCGAACCTCGATCGTGACCTGCGCGTGGTTCGCGCGCTCGGCGAGGGAGGCGGCGACCTCCTCCACGATCGGTTGCGCGCGTGTGTGTCCGAGCGCGACGACCTCGCGGCCGGTCTCGAGCTCGCCGAGGAAGAGCACGTCGTCGATCAGCTCCCGCGCCTGCTCCACCTCCTGGCGCGCCTGCTCCATCAGCTCGCTGACGTCGGCAGCCGGCAGCGTCGCGCTCTCGAGCAGCACCAGCAGTCGCGCGAGCGGCGTGCGCAGCTCGTGCGAGACGGCGGCGGTGAAGCCGGCCCGTAGCTCCTGGTAAGCGGGCAGCTCGGGCGTCGACTCGAGGTAGAGGACGAGGATGTCGGGGTGAGACGACGCCGCCTCTTCGCCGAGCCGCCGCCCCGGCTCGACGCCGCCGAGCGCTCTCGCGGCCGCGTCGCTCGCCGCCACGACCCGCCGCTCGCTGTCGAGGACGACGATCGGCTCGTTGCAGCTCGCCGCGACGGCTCTCGCGCGGTCCTCGTTCACCACTCCTTCACCATGTATCTACCCTTCCCCTACCCGGTCGCGGCCGATAATGAGTGAACCATGCCGAAGGTTCTGATCGTCGAGGATGACGAGGTCATCGCCCAGGGGATGGCACGGCACCTCGGCGCCGCGGGGTTCGACCCGGTCTCCGTCGGCAACGGCACGCAGGGGCTGGCGCGGCTCCGCTACGAGAAGCCCGATGTCTGCGTGCTCGACCTGATGCTGCCGGGCGTGGACGGCTGGAAGCTGATCGAGACCGCCCGGAGCGAGGGAATCGGCACGCCGATCGTCGTCGTCTCCGCCCGCGGCACCGAGTACGACCGCGTGCACGCGCTCGAGATCGGCGCCGATGACTACCTCGTCAAGCCGTTCTCGATGAAGGAGCTCGTGGCGCGCGTGCGCGCTGCTGCACGCCGGTCGCTCCGCCGGGAGGAGACTCCGCGCGGCGAGCCGATCGAGATCGAGGAACTCCGGATCGACCCGCTCGAGGTGCAGGCGTACGTCGACGACCGTAGCGCCGAGCTCACACCGACGGAGTTCCGGCTCCTCTACCAGCTCGCCCTCGACCGCGGCCGTGTCGTGACGCGTGACGAGCTTCTGCAGAAGCTCTGGGGCCGGCGCGAGTCACACCGTGACCGCACGGTGGACGTCTTCGTCCGCCGGCTGCGCGAGAAGGTCGACCGCCCGGCTTCGACGCACACGTTCATCCAGACGCGGTACGGCGTCGGCTACCGGCTCGAGCCGGTCGCGAAGTAGCGAGTCCGACACCACCGCTTCACCGGATCGAGGCCCACCTGGGACGGTGGAGCCCGCACGATCCGGCCATGAAGTTCGCCGTCGTCGCCCACCGGCGCAGCGCGACGAACGCCGCGCTGGTCGCGGCCGCGCGCGCCTGGGGCTTCGACTCCGAGGTGCTCGACCCGCACAGGGCGCTGACGTCCCTCGAGCCGGGGGACGTCGCGCTCGCCCGGCTCGACGTGCGCGAGGAGCTCGACGGCATCGAACGCGGCACCGGCGAGCTCGAGCGGCTCGCGGCCGGCGGCGTGGACGTGCGGAACCCTCCCGGCGCGCTCGTCGTCGCACACGACAAGCTGCTGACCGCGCGCACGCTCAGGCTCGCCGGCCTGCCGCACCCGCACACGACGCTCCTCAGCCCGGCCGTGCCCGCCGCGGTCCCGGAGCTGCCTCTCGTCCTCAAGCCGCGGTTCGGCAGTTGGGGACGAGACGTCGAGCTCTGCTCGACCGCCGAGGAACTCGACGCGGCGCTCGTCCTGCTGCAGCGAAAGCCGTGGTTCCGCGAGCACGGCGGGCTGGCACAGGAGCTGGTGGAGCCGCGCGGCTGGGATCTCCGTCTCGTGGTCGCCGCCGGACGAGTCGTCGGGGCCGCCTGCCGGATCGCGAGAGCCGGCGAGTGGCGGACGAACGCGGCCCTCGGGGCGCAGGTCGAGCCGGTCGAGCCGCCGCCGGTCGCGCGGGCGCTGGCGCTCGCCGCGGCCCGGGCAGCGCGCGCGGATCTGGTCGGCGTCGACCTTCTGCCGACGGGGAACGGGTTCGTCGTTCTCGAGCTGAACGGCGCGGTCGACTTCCGCCCGGTGTACGCGCCGGGTCGCGACGTCTTCTCCGACGCCGTCGCCGCGCTGCTTCGGGACGTGGCGCGGCCGCGTGAGCTCGCGGCGGCCGCGGGTCAGTAGCCCTGGCCGGGCTTCTCCGCTTCGACCAGGAACGCCAGGAGAAGTCCCAGCCTTCGACGGGATACGACTCCGCCTCGGCGAGAAGCGCGTCCACGCCCGTCACTCGTACGGCTCGGGCCGCAGGCCCGTCTCGACCTCGCGGCGCCCGTCCCACTCGTAGACCACGTCGACCGACTCGTGCTTGCGGTACGTGCCCGCGATCCCGAGCCACATCGACGCCCAGCGCCAGAAGCCGAGGCGGCCCTCCTGGGCGACCGGTCGCGGGAAGACGAGCGACCTACCCTGCACCTCGAAGTCCCGCCCCGGCACCTGGCGGACGCCGCTCACGTAGACCTCGAAGACCGGCGGCACGTGGTCCGGCAGTTCGATCCGCGAGCGCTGGGACACCTTCATAGAATGCCCTGCGGGTGCGCCGCAAGCTGCCGTCCGTCGTCCTCGCCCTGCTGGTCGCGCTCGCGACGGCGGGCGTCGCCGCAGCGTCGAACGGCGGCTTCACGCCGGTCGACCCCGAGTCGCCGAACGCGCATCACATCGACCACGCGTACTACCTCATCCTCGGCTTCACGGCCGCGATCTTCCTGCTCGTCGAGTCGCTGCTCGTCGTCTTCGTCTGGAAGTACCGGAGCCGCGGGCGCGCCCGCTCGGTGGAGGGCGCGCAGGTGCACGGGCACACGCGTCTCGAGCTGATCTGGACGGCGTTCCCGGTCGTGATCCTGGCCGTGATCGCCGCCTTCGTCTTCTACGAGCTCCCGAGCATCGACTCGGCTCCGGCAGCCTCGGACCCGCTCCAGATCACGGTCGAGGGACACCAGTACTACTGGCAGTTCGACTACCCGAACGGCTCCAGGTCGATCGGCAAGCTCGTCGTGCCGACCGGCCAGGTCGTCGACCTGAAGGTCGTCTCGCCGGACGTCATCCACAGCTGGTGGATTCCTGCGCTCGGCGGCAAGATCCAGGCGATTCCCGGTCGCGTCAACCACACGTGGTTCCGGGTGGAGAAGTCGGGCACCTACACCGGCCAGTGCGCGGAGCTCTGCGGCGTCTTCCACGCCTCGATGGTCGCGAGCGTGGCCGCGAAGCCGGTCAGCTCGTACCACGCCTACATCACGCAGGTCGCGCCCGCGACGATCGGCCAGCAGGAGTGGGGCGGCGTCTGCGCGACCTGCCACGGGAACCTCGGGCAGGGCGGGTACGGGCCGGCGATCGCCAACAACACGCTGCTCACCCAGCCGGCGGGGCTGGAGGGGATCCTCCGCAATGGCTTCACCGGCACGCAGGGCTCGATGCCCCCTGTCGGCGACACGTGGACGAAGGCGCAGATCTCCGCCCTCGTCTCCTACGTGAAGAAGCACATCTACAAGGCTGCGCCCGCGGGAGCCACGAGTGGCGGCTAGGCCCGAAGCCGTCTACCCCGTCGCGTGGAAGAGCGGCCGTGTCGCGAGCTGGCTCGTCACGGTCGACCACAAGCGGATCGGGATCATGTACATCGCGACGTCCCTCATGTGGTTCGTCGCGGGCGGGATCCTCGCGCTCCTCATGCGCTCGCAGCTCGCGACGCCGGGCGAGAAGTTCCTGACCAAGGACTCGTACAACCAGGTCCTGACGATGCACGGCACGACGATGATCTTCCTCGTCGTCGTGCCGATCCTGGCCGGCTTCGCCAACTTCCTCGTGCCCCTCATGATCGGCGCGCGCGACATGGCCTTCCCGCGCCTCAACGCGCTCTCGTTCTGGCTCTACCTGCTGGGCGGGATCGTGCTGTGGCTGAGCTGGTTCTCCCACGGCGGCGCGCCGCACGCCGGCTGGTGGTCGTACCCGACGCTGTCGGAGAACTTCCCCTACGCGAGCCCCGGCCACGGCCAGGACTACTGGATCCTCAGCATCCACATCCTCACGCTTTCGTCGCTGCTCGGGGCGATCAACTTCATCGTCACCATCCACAACATGCGCGCCCCCGGCATGACCTGGATGCGGATGCCGCTCTTCGTCTGGGCGATCGAGACGTACGCGATCCTCCTCCTCGTCGCGCTGCCCGCGCTCTCGGCCGCCGTGACGCTGCTGCTGCTCGACCGCACCGTGGGGACGCACTTCTTCATCCCCTCGCAGGGCGGAAACATCGTGCTCTACCAGCACATGTTCTGGTTCTTCGGGCACCCCGAGGTCTACATCATGGTGCTGCCCGTCTTCGGGATGATCTCGGAGATCCTGCCCGTCTTCTCGCGCAAGCCGATCTTCGGCTACAAGGCGGTCGCGTTCTCGACGATCGGTATCGCGTTCTTCTCGATGCTGGTGTGGGCGCACCACATGTTCACGACCGGGATGCCCGTTGGGCTCGACTCGTTCTTCATGATCTCGTCGATGGTGATCGCGGTCCCGACCGGGATCAAGATCTTCAACTGGCTAGCGACGACTTGGCGCGGCAACATCATCCTCGACACGCCGATGCTGTTTGCGCTCGGCTTCATCGCTCTCTTCACGATGGGCGGGCTGTCGGGGATCTTCCTCGCTGCGTTCCCGGTCGACTGGCAGCTGAACGACTCGTACTACGTCGTCGCCCACTTCCACTACGTCCTCTTCGGCGGCTCGGCGTTCGGCTTCTTCGGCGGCCTCTACTACTGGTGGCCGAAGATGTTCGGCCGGCTGCTCGACGAGCGGCTCGGCAAGTGGCACTTCTGGCTGATGTTCGTCGGCTTCAACCTCACCTTCCTGCCGCAGCACATGCTCGGTCTGCTCGGGATGCCGCGCCGGGTCTACACGTACCACCACGGCGGGCTCTGGGAGTGGTACAACCTGATCTCCTCGATCGGCTCCGGGGTGATGGCGTTGTCGATCCTGATCTTCCTGGTCAACGTCTGGCAGGCGCACATCCTGCGCAAGGGCGTCCGGGCCGGAAACGACCCGTGGCTAGCGGACACGCTCGAGTGGTACACGACCTCGCCGCCGCCGCCGCAGAACTTCGACACCGTCCCCTACGTGACGAGCGCGCGGCCGCTGCGCGACCTGCGCCGCCGTCTCGCGGAGCAGGCGCAATGAGGACCGAGCTCGCACCGGGCCCCTGGCTGCGCCTCTCGGCTCTCGTGGCCGCGGGCGGGACACTGCTCGCCGTCGTCTCGGGCGCCGAGGGGCTCGGGACTGCGCACCGGCTGCTGGCCGCGCTCGTCGCGCCGCCGCTCGCGGCGCTGATCGTGTCGGCCTGGTACGCGCACCGGCGGCTCGTGCCGGCGGCGCTCGCGTCCGCGGCGCTCTTCGCCGGCGCCGCCGCCGTGCCCGGGCCGCACGCGCACGCGGGGCTCGCCGCCTTCGCGCTGGCGGCGCTCGTGGTCGTCGTCGCCGAGAGCTTCCGCGGCGAGCCTGTTCCGTGGGGCTCGTGGCAGGACTACGTCGCGCTCACCAAGCCGCGGATCATGTCGCTCCTGCTGATCACCGGCTTCTTCGGGATGATCGCGGGCGCGCGCGGCTGGCCCGGGACGGGGACCGCCGTGGCGGGGATGGCCGGGCTCGCGCTCGCCTGCGGCGGCGCCTCGGCGCTCAACCACGTGCTCGATCGCGACATCGATCCGCTGATGGGGAAGCGCACGAGCTCGCGGCCGGTGGCGTCGGGCCGCGTCGCGCCGAGCCGGGCGCTCGAGTTCGGGCTCGCGCTGTCGGCCTTCTCCTTCGTCCTGCTCGCGAGCACGGTCAACGTCCTGACGGCGGTCCTGGCCCTGGTGGGCAACCTCTTCTACGTTCTCGTCTACACGCGCTGGCTGAAGCGATCGACGCCGCAGAACATCGTGATCGGCGGCGCCGCCGGCGCCGTGCCGCCGCTCGTCGGCTGGGCCGCGGCGACGGGCCACGTGGGGATCGCGGCGCTGATCCTGTTCGCGATCGTCTTCGTCTGGACGCCGCCGCACTTCTGGGCGCTCGCGCTCCTGATCAAGGACAACTACGCGAATGCGCGCGTGCCGATGCTGCCGGTCGTGCGCGGCGAGCGGACGACGGCGCGGCAGATCGTCCTCTACTCACTCGCGCTCGTCGCGGCGACGCTGCTGCCGTGGGGCTGGGGCGGCGCCGGGCCGCTCTACGTGGTGTGCGCCCTCGCGCTGGGCGCCGTCTTCGTCTGGCTCGCCGAGCTGCTGCGGCGTGACACGACGCCGCGACGGGCGATGCTCCTCTTCCATTACTCGCTCCTCTACCTCGCACTGCTCTTCGCCGCGCTTGCGCTGGACGCGGTCGTGTAGATGGATCCCGAGCTCGCCCGCCGCAACCTCCGTCTCGGCTGGATGCTGTTCGGCGTCTTCCTGCTTCTGTTCGCCGGCACGATCGGGATCGCGCTGCTCTACATCCACTTCCAGTAGTGGAGGGCATCTGGCTGGCGCGTCCCGACGACGCCGGGCCGGGCGAGCCGGTGGCGGTCAAGGACCTGCTCGACACGGCGGCGCTGGCGACGACGTACGGCTCGGCGCTCTTCGCCGAGCACGTCCCGGTCGTGAGCGCCGAGGCGGTGTTGCTCCTCGAGGCTGACGGCTACTCCGTCGCCGGCAAGACGAACCTCCACGAGTTCGCCTACGGGATCTCGTCCCAGAATCCGCACTTCGGGACGGTGCCGAACCCGGCCGCGCCCGGCCGGCTCGCCGGCGGCTCGAGCGGGGGCTCAGCCGCGGCGATCGTCGCGGGCGACGTCGAGCTCGCGATCGGCACGGACTCCGCGGGCTCGATCCGGATCCCGGCCGCGTGGTGCGGCTGCGTCGGCTTCAAGCCGACCTACGGGCTCGTCCCGATCGAGGGCTGCTTCCCGCTCGCGCCGAGCTACGACACCGTCGGGCCGATGGCGTCGTCGGTCGAGGGCTGCGAGCGCCTCATGCGGGCTCTGGCGCCCGGATTCGAGCCGGCGGAGCTCGAGTCGCTTGAGGAGCTCGAGGTCGGCGTCGCCTGGCTCGACGAGGCGGAGCCCCTCGTGCGCGAGCGGGTGGCGGAGGCCGCGGCGCTCTTCCCGCGCCGGCGCAAGCTCGAGCTCCCGCGCGCTCCCTCCAACCGGGCCGACTTCATGCGCGAGGTCGCAGACGTCCACCGGCCGCTCTTCCTCGGCAACGAGGAGCTGTACGGCGACAACGTCCGCGGCAAGATCGAGCGCGCGCTGCGGGTGAGCGACGCGGAGGCGGCCGCGGCCGAGCGCGAGCAGGCGGAGTACCGGGAGCGCGTAGCGGACGCGTTCGACGGGCTCGACCTGCTCGTGACGCCGACCATCCCCTTCGTCGCGCCGCCGGCGGACATCGACGAGCTGGAGCTCAGGGGCCGCGGCACGGCGCTCACCTTCCCGTTCAGCTCGCTCGGCTGGCCGGCGCTCGCGCTCCCGTGCGGCGCGGCGGAAGAAGCGTCGCCCGCGTCGGTACAGCTCGTCGCACCGAAGAGCGCCGACGCGAGAGTGCTCGCCGTCGGCCGCC
Source organism: Gaiellaceae bacterium (assembly GCA_036490825.1). Lineage (GTDB taxonomy): Bacteria > Actinomycetota > Thermoleophilia > Gaiellales > Gaiellaceae > Palsa-739. The sequence continues at coordinate 2,671 of DASXDE010000087.1, read as the reverse complement.
TCCTTGCCTCGCGACTCCGGCTCGACTCCACCCAACATTCCTCGTAACAGACTGTTACTTGGGAGGCGCTCGGTGACGAAGGCGCGGCCGCGGCGGCTCGAAGAGCGGGCGGAGGAGCGCCTCGGGTGGCCGGACGCGGAAGGCCACGTCCACCGCCACGGTCGAGACCCGCGCCGGGGGCTGCCGGCGGAGGCGACGAGCGGTGTGCACGAGGACCCGGACCTGCTCGTAACTCGGCCTGTAGAGCCCCATCTCGGCAGCTGCGCGTCCGACGCAGCGATTCATCTCGGCGATCGGCACCTTCCGTCTGGACTGTCGCTCGATCTCGTCGAGCAGGCGGCGCGGGATCCGGGGCGCGAAGGAGAGCACACCGCCAGGATCGTGCGGCCTCCGTCACGAGCCCGTCGCGCCTCCGTGCCAGAACCGCACACGGAATCCAAGTAACAGTCTGTTACAAGGAAAACAGTGGGGAGGTGCTACGCGGCCCGAGGGTTCGTGGCGAGGACGGCGGCCTCGTAGACCGGGTCCGGGGTGAAGCGCTCGAGCTCGTCCGAGAGGACGTCGCTCGGCGCCGGCGGGTCACCCGGCGGAAGCGGTACGGCCTCGCCGTCGAGGGCCACGCCCTCGAGTGTCTCAGCGGGCTCGTGCTCGAGCGTGATCTCGTCCCGCTCCAGCCGCGAGCGCAGCCAGCCGCACAACAGCCAGGCCTGCGGCGCGGTCCCGCGCACGCGGATCGTCCGCACCTCGGCGATCGACGGCCAGAGCGTCGCGAGGTGCGAGCGCCAGCGAGAGGTCCGCGCCCACGCGATGTCCGACGCGGCGCAGCGTGGGAAGAGCTCCGCGAGCCGCGGGTACGACCCCGGCACGTCGTCCCACTCGGTCGAGTCGACGATCAGTCGATCCGTCACGCCCACCAGCTGCTCGAGCTCCGGCGCGTCCCACGGCGGCTCGCCTCGCCAGCGCAGGAACACGGGCAGGTCCGAGATCAACAGCGGCTCGGCGATGCTTGCCGGCGCCTTCGCCCGCGAGCCGCGAAGCGTCAGCTCGACCACCTCGGTCACGAGGCCGCGGTCGGTGTCCGGCACCTCCCACCGCTCGACCTCCGCTCGAGCGTCGATCCGATTGTCGTCGGCGTGAGGCTCCGGGAAGAGGAGGATGGTCCGCGACGGGTGCCGCTCCGCCATTCCCTCGAGCGCCGCGCGGGCCTGCTCCACCCAGCCGGCCGGCACCCAGGCGATGTGCGTCATCACCGACGTTCGCATGCTCGCCGTCTCGGCGGCCGCCTGCGCTCGCAGCCGGGCGAGCGCACCGTCCACGTCGGCGAGACAGACGTCCTCGCCGAACCACGAGAGCTCCTTCAGGGCCGACGCCACGACCGGCCGTCCCGGTGGAGAAGCTCTTCGGCGCTCGGCGGGCCCCACGTCCCAGCGGGATAGTTCGGGAACGACGGCTGGTCGCGCTGCCACGCGGCGACGATCGAGTCGACGAGCAGCCACTGCTCCTCGACCTCGTCCGCCCTCGTGAACAGCGTCGAGTCGCCCAGCATCGTGTCGAGGATGAGGCGCTCGTATGCCTCCGGCATCCCGGTGCGGAACGCGCCCCCGTAGAGGAAGTCCATGTGGACGGTGCGGATCGTCATCCCCTGGCCCGGCACCTTGGCGCCGATCGCGAGCGAGACGCCCTCGTCCGGCTGCACGTGGACGACGAGCACGTTCGGGCGCACCCCCTCCGCCGCGGACTCCTCGAACGGCGGGTGTGGAGCCTCCTTGAACTGGATCGCGATCGTCGTCTCGTGCCGCGCGAGCCGCTTGCCCATGCGCACGTAGAACGGCGTGTCCGCCCAGCGCCAGTTGTCGACGTAGAGCTTGGCCGCGACGTACGTCTCCGTCATCGACTCCGCGGCGACACCGGCCTCCTCGCGGTACGCGACCACCTCGTCGCCCTCGACGAACCCGCGTCCGTACTGGCCGCGCGCCACCGACTTCGGGCCCGGCGTGTGCAGGGCGCGCAGCACCTTCACCTTCTCGTTGTGCACCGAGGCGGAGGTGAAGTCGATCGGCGGCTCCATCGCCGTCAGCGCGAGGAGCTGGAGGAGGTGGTTCTGGAAGATGTCCCGGATCGCCCCGGCCTGCTCGTAGTAGCCGGCGCGGGCCTCGATCCCGATCGACTCGGCGACCGTGATCTGGACGTGGTCGACGAACTGGCGGTTCCAGATCGGCTCGAAGATCCCGTTCGCGAAGCGAAGCGCGAGCATGTTCTGGACCGTCTCCTTGCCGAGGTAGTGGTCGATCCGGAAGATCTCCTCCTCGCGGAAGTACTCGAGCAGCGTCGCCGTCAGCTGCTTCGCGGAGGCGAGGTCGTGGCCGAACGGCTTCTCCACCACGAGCCGCGTCCAGCCGCGGTCGCCGCGCCGCTTGCCGAGTGCCTCGACGATGGTGGGAAAGGCGGGCGGCGGCACCGCGAGGTAGAAGACGCGGTTGCCGTCGAGCTGCTCGTCCTCGTCGAGCTTCCCGAGCAGGTCGTGCACCTTGTCCTCGCCGCCGGCGTCGGCGAAGTCGGTCGCGACGTAATGCATGTTCGCAGCAAGCTCGTCCCACACGTCCTGCCTGAACTCGTCCCGGCCGTACTTCTGGACGGCCTGCTTCATGTCGTTGCGCCATGCATCGTCGTC